>JBEKTX010000307.1:0-4655 GCA_049515615.1 Spirochaetia bacterium | reverse complement strand
GGAATGCCTCTGCCGGCTACCTCCAGCCTCACGTATCGGTGATTGATAAGGTGGGCTACCTCTCCTATGGTCCCGATACGGCGAATGTGCTGTTCCACGTGGTCAACGAGTGCCACCTCCGTCGGCTGCCCATTCTATTTGCGACCAACAAGTCCCCTCTTACTAACTGCGGCGATGTGCTGCACGATCATGACTTGGCTGAGTTGATCGTGGATCGGGCGCTGGAGAAGGGACGGTCAATCGTGGTTGACGGGCCATTATATCGGACTCGTCATCTCCACCTTGACAACACCTCTGAAGCAAGAAAAGATGCTGTCAGAATATATGGAAAAAGAACACATAATTTCTGGAACTTACTCGGGAGGTGGGTAGCACAATCCGTACCGTTGCATCGGCGGCTGAAATCGCCCTTAACAGCCGAAGCCTAATCAATGCTGGGTTTGAGATGGAACGCATAAGTGAGTAACTATGGTCTAACTCACCTGAAGACGCTTGAGTCCGAGTCGATGTACGTCATTCGTGAGGCATACGCTCAGACCGAGCGTCAGGTACTGCTGTTTTCAGGCGGCAAGGATTCCATCTTGCTCACACTTCTGGCGCGCAAAGCTTTTTATCCCGGTAAAATTCCTTTTCCTATCATGCACATCGATACCGGTCACAACTTCTCGGAGACCCTCGAGTATCGCGACTGGTTCGTCAAGCAGCTGGATCTTACGCTCATCGTACGCTACGTGCAGGACAGCATTAACGCCGGTCGCGTGACCGAAGAGCCAGGACCGAATACCAGCCGCAACTGGTTGCAATCCGTGACCCTGATGGACGCCGTCAGTGAGTTTACGTTCGATGCAGTACTTGGGGGGGGCCGCAGGGACGAAGAGAAGGCGCGGGCGAAAGAGCGATTTTTCTCTTTTAGAGATCGGTTCGGCCAGTGGGATCCGAAAAACCAGCGACCTGAGCTCTGGATGCTTTTCAATGCCCGCAAGCGTCCTGGCGAACATTTTCGCGTTTTTCCTTTGAGTAATTGGACCGAGCTCGATGTCTGGCAGTACCTCGGGGACGAGCGCATGCCCCTTCCGTCGCTGTACTTCGCTCATGAACGAGAGTTTGTGCGAAGGGACGGGATGCTGCTGGCGCGTTCGCCATATATTGAGCTTCGAGACGGTGAGATCTGGGAGCGATCAATCATCCGTTTCCGCACGATCGGCGACATGACGTGTACCGGTGCTCTGGAATCGCATGCGAAGACGGTAGGCGAAGTCATCACTGAGATCGCTGCCATCCGGGTGACAGAACGCGGAGGGCGGGCTGACGATCGGCGCTCTGATACGGCGATGGAAGATCGCAAAAGGCAGGGGTACTTCTAATGGATCTGCTCAGATTCACGACCGCTGGGAGCGTCGACGATGGGAAGAGCACATTCATCGGGCGGCTGTTCTATGATACCAAGGCGATCTTTCAGGACCAGATGGACTCCCTGAAAAGAGCCGCGCAACTCCACGGAGAGGCTTCGGTCAACCTGGCTTACCTTACCGACGGCCTGAAAGCGGAGCGTGAGCAGGGGATAACGATCGATGTCGCGTATCGCTACTTCGCGACGCCTAGACGAAAGTTCATTATCGCGGACACACCGGGTCACGAGCAGTACACGCGCAACATGGTCACCGGCGCGTCGACTGCGGAGCTGGCCGTTATTCTCGTTGATGCCCGAAACGGAGTGGCCACGCAAACCAGGCGTCACGGCTTCATCGCTTCTCTTCTCGGGATAAAGCATATCATCATTGCAGTCAACAAGATGGACCTCGTTGATTTCTCCCAGAGGTTCTTCGACGAAATCGTTGAGGACTACTGTGCGTTTTCCGAGAAGCTGGAGATTCCGGACATACAGTTCGTCCCTATTTCCGCGCTTCACGGCGACAACATCGTGACTACCAGCGTGAATACACCCTGGTATGACGGCGGCACGGTGCTGCACCACCTCGAGACTGTTACCGTATCAGGAGACCGGAACCTGATCGATTTCAGACTGCCGGTTCAGACAGTCATCCGATCGGGCCAGGATTTTCGCGGTTACGCCGGCAAGATCTCCTCCGGGAGCATAAAAATGGGCGAGGAGATCGCCGTGCTTCCCTCCGGACTGGCGAGTAGGGTTCGACGCATCATCACTGGAGATGTGGAGGCCGGTGATGCGTTTGCGCCCCAGTCGGTTGTGGTAGAGCTCGAGGATGACATCGATATCAGCCGTGGCGACATGATCGTGCGTACGCACAATCGGCCGCAAATTGTTTCCGAGTTCGATGCGATGGTCTGCTGGATGGATCGGGACAGGCCGCTGCGGGTGAACGTTCCATATACCCTGCAGCACACAACGCGGATGTGCCAGGCCTTTATCGAGAAAGTGGAGTACGTGATCAATGTGAATACCCTGCATCGGGAGTTCAATCCCGATCTGAATCTCAATGAGATAGGACGAATCCACATCAGGGCAACGCTACCGTTATTCGTTGACGAGTACCGCAAGGATCGCGCGACCGGAAGCTTCATCATCATCGATAACGCTTCGAGCAACACCGTGGCGGCCGGCATGATCCGCGATGTTGGTCGAATAACCGGAAGCCCGCAGCTTCGGATCGAGCGCTCTGAAAGAGGGCCGCCAAGCGTCAGCGCGGCTGATCTGACGCGACTGGCACAGCATATCTGGCATGCCCCCTGGGCCGTTTGGTTTACGGGATTGTCGGGCGCTGGGAAATCCGCCATAGCCGACCATGTTCTGGCCGATCTGTCCAGCCGTGGGTTTCGGACGGCTCGCCTCGACGGCGATAACCTACGAAACGGCCTATGTAGCGACCTTGGATTCTCGGAGGCAGATCGGCACGAGAATCTTCGGCGCGCCGGCCACGTGGCGCGGCTCTTGTATGATGCGGGACTGATCGTGTTGTGTTCCTTCATCTCACCTTATCGCTCCGATCGGCAGATGATCAGGGAGCTTTTCCCTAGCGGAAGCTTCTTGGAGATCTTCGTCCGTTGTGATATCGAGCAATGCGTGCTTCGAGATCCCAAGGGATTGTATCGGAAGGCGATAGGGGGGGAGATTTCGGACTTCACCGGAATATCGGCCCCCTATGAGGAGCCTGTTACACCGGAACTCGTGGTCGACACAACAAACGAGGAAATCGAATCATCTGTAAGAAAGGTGATACGTTTTCTCGAGCAGCGCATAGTGTAAAGGGTTATCATGGAAAAAAAGACAAGATCTATATTGCAGGCCGCAAAGGATTGGAGGCTCCGCGATTGTCCGCAGATTATGAGATCGGGGCTGCCAGAACATCATCATCCGCTCGAGGGATGAGCTCGATCTGAGAGAGTAGCCCGCGATTAAGGCGCTCTTCAAGGCCGAGCGTCCTAAATGTGCGTTTCTTACCGCCGCGAAGGTCGACGGGATGTTAGCAACAATGCCTTCAAGGCGGAGTTCATTTACGACAACCTGATGATCTCCACCAAAATAATTCATGCCAGCCGCGGGGGCAGCGGCATTCGGAAATTTCTCAATCTGGGTAATTCCTGCATCTATCCCAAGTTTGCCCTGCAGCCTTTGAAAGGGGATTACCTGCTCAGCGCACTTCTGGAGCCCACGAACGAGGACTGGAGTTCCCCCGATTTCGTGGACACCCTGAATTGAACCTGCGCCTCGGTTTCGGGGGGGTGTCCACTACCTGCCTTCCGAAAACGCAGCGACGGCCCTCTACGGCGCAAGGTTTTTCCGTGGATCTTCCCTGAGACGCTCATCACGCGGTCTTTCGCTCCCGAAGGTCCTCGTATTCCGTAGGCGTCATATACCCAAGGTACGAGTGAAGCCGCTTGCGATTGTAGAAGACCTCCACGTATTTGAATATCGCTTCCCTGGCCTCCTCTCTGCTTCGGTAGGTTTCCTCCCGAATCAACTCTTCTCTCAAGGTCTTGAAGAACGTCTTCGCGCATGCGTTGTCCAGCAGTCGCCTTTGCGGCTCATGCTTTGAATGAAACCATGCCCCTCGGCAATCTCTTGAAACTGACCGTTTGTATACTGAACTCCCCGATCAGAATGAAGCATCAGTCCCCGCGGCGGACGGCGACGAATCACGGCCATTCTCACTGTGGCCAACACCAGCTCGGCGCTCAAGGCGCCTCTCAGCACCCAGCCCACCACTCGACGGGAGTACAGGTCAAGGACGATACACAGATAAAGCCACTCTCGGACTGTCGCAATTTAGGTGACGTCAGACACTCACACGCGGTTTGCCGTGGGGGCTTCGAACCTCCTGTCTAACAGGTTTTCTGCCACTTTCTGGCCCTCTTCTGATCGTGTGGCGAGCACAAATCGCTTCTTCAGTCGCGGCCCAAGTGCATTCTCTCTCATGATTCGGGCAATTCGGTTGTGCCCGATGTGCCGCCCCCGCCGCTGCAGCTCTTCGCTCATGCGTGGACTCCTGTAGTGGTGATGCACCTCGCCTTGGATGTGCTGGATCTGCTCGATCGGCTTCTTCTCCCCAACTGCTCGTGCGCTCTCCACGCCGTCGATCAGCAATGGTACCCACTGCGTGCCGCTCCCAATACTTTCGCCATCTTCTCTACGCTGTGGGTTCCCCGCTGTTCTCTCATGAACGCGTACTTCATCTCGG
>JBEKTX010000306.1:0-7887 GCA_049515615.1 Spirochaetia bacterium | reverse complement strand
TCGACGCAGGGCCGAACATCCTCCATGCTCTCACTGCGCTGGGCATCGGCGTCAATGAAATCGAGGGGATCTTTCACACCCATTGTCACGACGACCATTTTGCCGGTCTCGCGTCATTGATCCGTTCGGAGCGGCGGCTCCAGTACTATGCGGCACCCTACGTACGATCCAGTGTCCAGAAGAAGCTGGCTGCTCTTACGGGAATCGATCCGCAGCGTTTCACTGAGCTTTTCGATGTCCATGACCTCGTGCCGGGGGAATGGAACCGCGTGGCAGGGCTGGACGTGCGGCCCGTGTATTCCCCGCATCCCGTGGAAACAACCGTGCTCCTGTTCCGTGCGCATGGCGAGTCCGGACCTCGCCTGTATGCACACCTCGCGGATCTCCCGTCATTCGAGGTGCTCGATCGAATGGTGACCGACGACCCCAGCCGTGACGGCATCTCCCCATTGATGCGGGATCAGTTTGTCCGCGAGATCCTGGAGTCCTGCGACATCAAGAAGGTCGACGCCGGTGGGGGGCTCATCCATGGGGCTCCGGAGGACTTTGCCGCCGACACCTCGCCAAAGATCATTCTCAGTCACATGAGCGTCCCCTTGACGGTCGAGCAGAAGGAGATCGGCTCCAGCGCGGCCTTCGGACAGACCGACGTGCTCCTTCCCGTTCAGCACCAGACATATCTTCTCCGGTCTGCCTTCAACTACCTGAAGACGTACTTTCCCGAGGTCCCGCCCCACGAGCTGGGAATGCTCATCAATTGCAGCATCGTCTCGATGAATGCCGGCTCCCTGATGATCAAGAAGGGGGAACGGAACACCTCGATCTATCTCATCCTGAGCGGGACGGCTGAGGTGATCGACCGCGAGCAAGGCTTCCACAGCAAGCTCGCCGCCGGGGCCCTGGCCGGGGAGCTCTCTGCTCTTATCGACGAACCATCACCCCGCACCTTCCGCGCGGAAAGCGCCATCGCGGCCCTTCGCGTGCCCTGCGATATCTACCGCCTGTTCATCTCACGGAACGGTCTCGAGGAATCGATCCACTGGATCCGTGAGAACCGCCGCATCCTTTTCAATACCCGCCTGTTCGGGGACATGGCGTCTTTTACTGCTCAGCGGGAGATCGCCCGCGTCATGGAAAGGAAGACGGCGGCAAAAGGAGAATACATCCTGCACGCGGCGGATCCGTGCGTGTGCCTGCTCGCAGTCGGGGATGTGGCGCTTCGATCTGACAGCTTTCTCATCGAGATCATCCACGCGGGCGATTACTGGGGAGAGATCGCCGTCATTGGCGGGCGGGGCCCTCTCTGCCAGGCCCAGGCGGTCAGCGACGCAACGTATTTCGAGATACCTGCGCTCGCGCTGAAGGAGTACCCGGGCGTCTACCTGAAGCTCCTCGAGTCGTTCGACCGGCGGATGAAGGTGCTGCGGACGAAGTTCGGCTTCGAATGGCACGACGTGTACAGCGTCGGCGTGCCCGAGATCGACGATCAGCACAAGGAGCTGTTTGCGCTCATGAAAGCGCTCCGCGAGCTGTCGGACAATGCCGGAGACCTCGGCGCTTATCGCGAAGGGCTGGCCGCCCTCATTTCGCGGGCACGGCTGCACTTTGAGAATGAAGAGTCACTGCTGGACCGCCGCGGCTACCCTCGTCTTGCGGCCCTCCGCGAAGAGCACCGCAAGCTCCTGGACCAGCTCGAGGAACGCGTCAAGGTGAGCGGGACCGGGCCGATTCATGGGTACACGGTCGAGACCTTCTTCAAGGACTGGCTGATCTCCCATACACTCCTCGAGGACCGGCAGTTCAGAGAGTTTATGGCCCGGCCCCCTGTCGGGAAGAAGGCCCGCCAACAGCGGGCGTCGGGTGAAAGAAGACTACCGGGCGACGGGACAGAGAAGTGATCGGCAGGTTTATGGCCTCCCGTTGTGCACCTCCGGAGATGCGACGGCCGTCTGGACAAACCCGTGCGCGGCGAGATCCTTCATTTCAGGCATTCTCCTCATTCACAGTTCGCCACAAGGATTTCAGTTTGGCCGACCCTGCCGCCTCGCTCGTGTTCTTGCCGAAGTCCTTCTCGAGAATCCTCCAGAAATCGATGACCGTGACGGAGTCTTTCTTGAAATCATCTGCCTTGATGGCGCGGAATGCAGGGTCGGCGGTCGTCACCAGGACGACGTCCGCCTGTTGAAGGCAGCTCGAAATCGAATCCAGAACAACCGCCTGGTCCGTCAGCTCCGTCCGCGCAGCGGTCCCTGCAAGCGGGTCATAGGCAACGACACGCGCGCCGAGCTTTGAAAGCCTCTTGGCGAGGACGATGCCTTGCGATTCCTCGATGACGTGGGAATGCGGCTTGTAGGAAAGACCAAGGACCGCCACGGTGGCGCCACGCCGGATGTATCCTTTGAGACTTTCCAGGACGCGGTTGGGCATCGAGCGGTTCTGCGCGTCGGTCACCTCCGCAAGCCCTGCGCTGCCGCCGAGCTCTCTGGCGATGAACCCGAGGGCCTTGTTGTCCCGGGGAAAGCAGGGGCCGCCGTAGCCAAGTCCTCCGGCAAGGTACTTCTGCCCGATGCGCGTATCACGTCCGAGCGCCTTGGTGACGACGTCGATGTCTCCTCCCGGGATCTTTTCGCAGAGCTCTGCCAGCATGTTGGCGAAGGTGATCTTTGTGGTGATAAATGTGTTCACCGAAATCTTGGTCAGCTCGGCGTTCTCCAGGCTCATGCGCATGCACGGCGGCCGATCCGGCATGATTTCTGCGTAGGCCTTTTCCAGTAGCGCTCCGCTGCGCGAGTCGAACTCCCCCACCAGGGTGAAATCGGGATGAAGGAAATCGCGGATCACGCTGCCCAGCGCTATGAACTCAGGACTGTAGCAAAGACCGAAATCCTTGCCGCACTTCTTCCCTGACTCTTTTTCCAGGATGGGGAGAAGCCCGTATCGTGTTGCGCCGGGAAGGACCGTGCTGGTCAGCACGACGAGATGATAGGTTCCCTTTTTCGCGATTGCGCGTCCGATTTCCTTGAACGCCCAGGCCGCGAACTGAAGAGAAAAGGCCCCGCGATCGTCACTGGGAGTCGGAACGATCACGAAGCTGACGTCGGAGCTGCCAAGAGCATCTTCGTAGCTTTCCGTGGCTCGGATCCGAGTCCTGTTGGCCTTGTTGACATCCACGCCGACCACGTTGAACCCGCGGCTCGCTACAGCGGCCGCCATGCTTGCGCCCAGCTTCCCAAGCCCGATGATGGAATAGTTCATTCTGTCTCATCTCCTGTCATTTGTATTTGAACGGGCATTCCGTCCGCACGCGGCGGCAGAACAATCGTTCAAAAGCTGAACAAAACTCTAACACTCCGCTAGCCCCTCATCAATGGCAAGCGAGTGGCTTCCGGCAGAGGTGCGCATGTCATTGACCATTGAGTTGACACCAGGGGCTTTCTCCCGCACCATGAGACATCCACGCCAAATGAGAAAGGCTCAAGTTATCGTGGCAGCTCCCATCGACTGGTACCGCATCCCGGTAGACAAGGAGACCCTTCGGGAGTTCACGCAGAAGAGCGACCTGAAGGGCTGGCTGCAGGCGGGAAGCTTTCTTCTCATATTCATCATCACCACGGGCCTCGCCCTGTACTTCTTTCTCAGGCGCTGGTGGGTGCCCATGGTCGCCGTCTGCTACTTGCACTCGCTGTTTCAGCAGATGATCGGGATGTCCGCCGCCGTTCATGAGCTGAGCCACGGCACGCCGTTCAAGAGCAAGCCGCTCAACGAGCTCTTCTACCATGTATTCTGCTTCCTCACGTGGAACAATCCCGTGCATTTCCGGGCCAGCCACATGCTGCACCACCAGTTCACCGCGTACCGCGGGCGGGACAAGGAGGTCATCCTGGAGCCGGTGCGCGTGCTGATGAACTGGAGCAACTACGTTGCCTGGTTCACGTTCGACTACACGTGGTTCTGGACGCTGGTAACAACCACGGTGCTTCATGCGTTCGGCAATGCGGATGCGGATTTCTTCTCCTGGGACCCGCTGTTCGAAAAAGGGGATCCCCGCAGGGCGGCGATGTGCGGGTGGGCCTGGTTCATGCTCATTTCCGCTGTGCTGCTGATCGGAGTATTCGCTTTTTTCCACCTCTGGGTTCTCATCTATCTCATCGTGTTCGGCGGATTTTTCGCCACGGTGATCGGGAGGCTCACGGGGGCCATTCAACACCAGGGATTGAGCCCCGACACGCCGGACTGGCGGCTGGTGGCGCATACCGTGGAGGTCAATCCTCTGGTGCGTTTCCTCTACTGGAACATGAACTTCCACATCGATCATCATATGTACGCTGCCGTGCCTTTCCACCAGCTTCCGAAGTTCCACGAAATACTGAAGAAGGACCTGCCGGAATGCCCGAAGAGTTTTTCCGCGGGCATCACGCTCGTGCTCTCCATCAAGAAGAGGCAGAAGGCAGAACCCGAATTCATTTACGTTCCGAAGTTCCCGCCCGGCGCGGCGCCTCCCCGGTTGGCCGCGCGCTGAGGCTTTCCCTCCGGCCGAGCGCCCTCTATACTTCGGGCGATGGACCTGTTCGCCTCGACGCCCGGTGCGCCGGCTCCCCTCGCCTTCCGCATGCGCCCCCGCACACTGGATGAGTTCGTGGGCCAGGAACACATCGTCGGCAAAGGCCGTCTCCTCCGGCGCGTCATCCAGGCGGACCAGGTTTCATCGCTCATCTTTTACGGCCCGCCCGGCACGGGGAAGACGACCCTCGCCCAGGTCATCGCCAATTCCACGAGGAGCCATTTCATCACAATGAACGCGGTCCTGGCCGGGGTGAAGGAGCTGCGCGAGTCCATAGAAGTAGCGAAGAACAACAGGGACCTCTACGGCCGGCGCACCACGCTCTTCGTCGACGAGGTGCACCGCTGGAACAAGGCCCAGCAGGACGCGCTCCTCCCGTGGGTGGAGAACGGCACGGTCATCCTGATCGGCGCGACGACGGAGAATCCCTACTTCGAGGTCAACCGGGCGCTCGTGAGCCGCAGCAGGATCTTCCAGCTCAAGGCGCTCACTGAAGAGGACCTGCGCGCGGTTGCTCGCGCCGCCTGCGCCGATTCAGAACGCGGATACGGCGCATGGAAGGTGACCTTCACCGAGGGCGCGCTGGACCACCTCGTGAAGATTTCCAATGGGGATGCCCGCAGCCTTCTGAACGCGATCGAGCTGGCCGTGGAGACCACCCCGGATCGCTTTCCGCCACCGGCCGGCGAGGAGATAGTCATCACGCGGGAGATCTCGGAAGAGAGCATCCAGCGCAAGGTCGTGCTCTATGACAAGGAAGGCGACTACCATTTCGACACGATCAGCGCGTACATCAAGTCCGTCCGCGGATCGGACCCCGACGCGGCGCTGTACTGGCTCGCCCGCATGGTGCTTGCCGGCGAAGACCCCCACTACATATTCCGCCGGATGCTCATCCTTGCCAGCGAGGACGTGGGCATGGCCGATCCGCAGGCGCTGCGCTTCGTCGAATCCGCGGCAGCCGCTTTCGACCGGGTGGGCATGCCGGAGGGGCGGTTCCACCTCGCGCACGCCACTCTGTACCTGGCCACGGCGCCAAAGTCGAACTCGTCGATGGGGTTCTTCGACGCGCTTTCACTTCTCGAGTCCGAACATCGCGAAGGCGAAGTCCCGAACCACCTGCGGGATGCCAGCCGGGACAAAGAAGGCTTCGGCCACGGCGAGGGCTACCTGTACCCCCACGCCTTCAAGGATCACTGGGTCGCCCAGCAGTACCTGCCGGCAAGTCTCCAGGGCAAGGTGTTCTACCTGCCGTCCGACCAGGGCCGTGAAGCGGCGATCCGGGAGGAAGTCCTGCGACGCAGGGAACTACAGATCGCCACTGCCCTGGAGCCTCCCAGCACTGAGGTGCTGACCTTCACCTCCGCCGGGACGTCCAGCGCGCGGTGGATGGAGCGCCTTTCCGCCGGCAGACGCACGGCCCTCATGAGGATCCGAGACCGCATTTTCCTGCCGCTGCCGGTGCTGAGACACAGCCGGATATTGGACGCTGATGCGCGCACGGGGCTTCTCCTCTGGGAAGCTCTGCGCCGGGCGCCGGAAGGCGGCGTCTGGGGAGTCGTGGCCTCTGACGACGAAGCAGCGCTCCTGAATCACCGCATGAAGGAGCTGGAGCAGGCGGCGCGTCCCGTGATCCTTCAGCCGGACCGGCCGCTTGCGGAAATGGCGCGCGCGCTTTCCTCCCTCGAGCCGGAGCAGATCTTGACGGCCCTCGGCGTGGATCCGTCGATACGTTTCGACTTTGTCGTGGGAAGGGACCTGTTCACGCGCATGCCGGCTTCCGATCGAGCCGGGCTGACGCGCCTCCTGCTCGCGCTCCTGGCACCAGGGGGAGTCCTTTCCTTCGCTCAAGTCATCCCGGGGCTGGGACAGCGCCTTTCTTCCCTGGTCAGGCTGGACAGCCCTGCCTTCGCGAAAAGACTGGAAGCGGCCGAGGAGCGTGCCTATTCAGAGGCGTCGAACAACCTCGTGAACTGGAGCCCCGAGGACCTGGCCGCAGCCTGCCGTGAAGCAGGCGCGCGCGAGGTACGTGTGGAAACGGAGCGCTCGATCGACTCCCGACGGATTACGGAAAGGGAGATTGAGCTTTGGCTTGCCCCGGACTCTTCCTACGGCAGAGCCCTGGCAGCGGGGCTCGAACCGGAGGAGGTGACCCGGGTGCTCGAGATACTCCGGGACCAGCTCCTCAGCCGGGATGTCGCCTGGACGAGCGCGGTGGCGGTGGTCGTCGCGCGAAAGTGACGTGGCCTGGCGCTACTCCGGTCCGCGTTGCAGGAGAGTGCTCGGGGGGATGGGGGCTGCCGGTACCAGGCTCCTCACGGAGCTGCGTTCCACCAGAGAAGGGGTGATGATCGTGTGCGTGACGAAGCGCATCTCAGGGTGGAATATCTTGTCGAGCAGGATGTCCGCCGCCTTTTCCCCGATCTCGAAGCTCGGATGGTCGACAGATGTCAGGGAGACTTTCTCCAGCTGCGCGAGGTCCGAATTGTCGAATCCCACCACCGACAGGTCGCCGGGGACCCGAATGCCCTGCCGCTCAGCAACTTCGATAAGGCGCAGTGCGTCCTCGTCGTTGCCGCAGACGAATGCACTGGGGAGCTCCTTTGCTCCCCTGAGGAACCGCTCCGCCGCGGCGGAGGCCTCGCTCGTCGGGCCTTGCCCGTTGAACCCCACGATCCAGGCAGCCCTCACGGGTGCCTCCTGCCTGCCGAGAAAATCCAGCACGCCTTTCATCCTGTTCGCCTTTACGAGAAAATCCTTTTGATAGAAGATTCCGATCTTTCGATGCCCATTATTCCACAGGTGAGCCGCGGCCTCCTCTCCGCAGGTATGATAGTCGAGGGTGACGCTGCTGAAGTTCCTTCCGGGAAAGTAATCATCGCAGAGTACCACCGCGGTGCCTTCGTTCTGGATCTCCTCCAGCAAGAGCGCGTTGGAGCGATCACCCGCGCCATAGATTGGGGCAATGATGATGCCCCCGACCCTTTTTCTCCGAAGATCCTGAAGAATCGCTTTTTCCCGTTCGAGGTTGTACTCGGACTGATTGAGCAGGAGGGCGAACCCCTTGCGGGAAAGCGTGTTATAGCAGCCGCGGATTATCTCGGGATAGATATATGAGCTTATGAAAAACTCCACCAGGCCGATGTTCGCGGACAGAGGGGATGCGGGAAGCCGCGCCCGGCAGAAAGTGCCGATCCCCTTGGTGCTTTCGACGTGCCCTTCGTGCATGAGGTTGTGAATTGCCTGTCGAACCACGTTCCGCGAAACTCCGAATTGGGCGCAGAGCTGACTCTCCGAGGGGAGCTTTTCCCCAGGAACCAGGACTC
>JBEKTX010000305.1:0-4735 GCA_049515615.1 Spirochaetia bacterium | reverse complement strand
AGCAGAGATCCTCGCCTTTACGCTTGCAGTTGGCGTGGTGAACTGGTTCTTCCCCGGGAATCCGGGGTTTCTGAGGGGTGCTTTCAATCCTTATATTGCCCTTTCCCTCCTTATCGCTGTTTCCCATGGCAAGTATTACGGTTTCCTTGCCCTCGGCTATTCCGTCCTGATCGTCGCCGTGGTTCTGCCGCTGGCTCAGAGCATCGCGTCGGGACAGGGGATCGCGATCCCGGCGGGCACAGGGGCCGTCCTCTCCGCCGCGGCTCCGCTGCCTTTCGCGGCCGCGATCCTGCAGGTGTACGTCCTTGGCATCATCCGCGACTCTCTCATGCGCCGGGACCGCAAGGCGCGCGACATGCTCGTATCCCTTTCACGGGACAAGGGACTCCTGAAGCGCCAGGTGCGGGCGCTCCGGGAGGCGAACCTCGAGCTGGAGGAGAGGGTCTCCCGGCAGGAGGACAGCATCACGTCGCTGTATTCGCAGGTACAGGTCCTCAGCTCGCTGAACCTCAACAAGGCCCTGGGCGCGATACTGGAGCTGACGGCGCGGTACGTGGGAGCAACGCGCTGCTCGATCTGGCAGCACCTTCCGCGGGAGAAGAGCCTGGAGTTCGTCTCTGGAAAAGGATGGGAACAGGGCGGTGAGACCACGATCCTGCCGGACGATGGCACGATCGAGGGATGGGTCGTGAGGAACGGCGGGATGTTCAGCATCAAGATGCTGCTCGCCAACGAGGCGCTGGCAAGGATGGATACCGGACGCAACATCATCACCATGCCGATCGTCGCCGGGCGCAGGACGTGGGGAGTGCTGAACATCGAGGAGATGCCGTTCGCGAAATACAACCTCTACTCGGAAAGGCTCCTGCAGGTGATCATGACCCTCGTGGCGCCCGCGCTGGACCGTGCGATCGAGTTCGAATCAGTGCTCCGGCAGGAGGACATCAACCCCGTCACGGGCCTGCCGTCCTTCCCGGAGCTGTACGCGCTTCTTCAGCTCGAGCTTGCGCGCCTCTCGGTGGAGGGAGGCACGCTCGCGGTGATCGTGCTGGAGCTGTCGAACATGGATGATCTGGTGGCGGAGCACGGCCGGGAGCAGACGCTCCTGCTCATGCGCGAGGTCGCCCGCGTGGTGCAGGAGACTTCCGGCGGCCTGGCGCAGGTTTTCCACTACAAGGAGGAAGCGCAGCTCGCGGTTCTCTACCCGAAGCTGGACGCCGACGGGGCTTCGCATTTCTCCCTGACGGTGCTGGGGAAGGTGAACTCCACCGAGTGGAAGGTGAAAGGGGAGCGCGTCTTCCTTGAAATCATTCTCGGGTTCGCGGCTCGAGCCGGCGCCGGGCAGAGCGTGGACGCGCTCCTGGAAGGAGCGGTGAACCTGCTCGAGATGCAGAAGGTGTAGCGGTGCCGGGATTCGATTTCTTCCGCTCCCGCAGGGCCGGGTATTCGCCGAGAACGCCCTCCGCCGCTCTGAAAGCCGTCGGCACCGGGACCCTCCCGGCCGAGTATTTCGTCTATGCAAGCGCTTCCGCCAAACCGCTGGACGAGGAACCCTTCGACCTGGAGGAGATCGAACGCTTTCTCGCGCGTCCGGACCTGAACCTTCAGACCAGCGTGCTCCTGAAACGCGTCCTGACCAAGCTGATCGGAAACCGCGAGCAGGAGGTGGCGCTGTTCGGCGCCGAGGGGATCAACGCGCTGGAGACGCGCATGCTCGTGCGCATCGAAAAGCTGAAATCCGCGCTGGCCCGGCAGCCGGACAACGCCCTGCGCACCAGGCTCGCGCGGGAGTACTTCGAGCTGGCCGAGCTGCAGTCCGGGGCGGGGTCTGTGCGCGCGTTCTACCTCCGCGAGGCCTATGCGAGCCTGCGCGGCGGGGACGAAGAAGGGAGCATTTCCTCCCCGGACATCCCGCTCGCGGTCGACATCCTGGTGGCACTCGGATTGTATGATCAGGCACAGCAGCTCCTGGAAGGAGAGCTGAAAGCGGGGGGTGGTCCCGACGATCCGTCGACGCTCCTCATGTGCGCCCGTGTTGCCTTTCACCGGCGCGACGTGCGTGAGGTGGCGCTCATCTGCCGCAGGCTCGCCTCCTCCGGCGCGGCCCTGGGGGAGGGGGAGAAACGGATCATTTCGTTCTGGGCGGAGCGGGATGCCTGAGAGCGTGACGGTCTGTCTCGTGGTCGAAGGCTCCTACCCTTTCATCACCGGCGGCGTGTCGGCCTGGGTGCAGGAGCTGATCGCGGCGCTCCCTGATGTGCGCTTCAGCCTGTTCACCGTTTCACCCAAGCCGGGGCAGCCCCTGAGATACGATCTTCCCGCGAATGTCATCGCGCACCGCGATGTCGTCGTGAATGAGAAACGATCGTCCCGCGGAAGGCCGCGGCGCGGCTCCGCGGATTTCATCCGCAGGGTGCACGCCATGCACGCGGCTTTCACCTCGGGATCGGATCCCGGCCTGCAGGAGATCGTGGACCGGATGCCGCGCGGCTATTTCCCGTACGAGGACGCGGTGCGCGAGCCTGAGGCATGGGAGATGCTCGTCGGGGGAAACGCCGAGCACAACCCCGTCTATCCGTTCTCGGAGTATTTCTGGTCGTGGAAATCAGCGCACGACATGATGTTTGCCATCATGGGGGAAGAGCTGCCGGATGCGGATCTGTATCACGCGGTGTGCACGGGCTATGCGGGCATGGCCGCCGTAACGGCGAAAATGCGCACCGGCCGGCCGTTCCTCCTCACCGAGCACGGCCTGTACCACAAGGAACGGGAAATGGAGATCCGTCGGGCGGAGTTCGTGAAGGGCTACCAGCGGGACATGTGGATTTCCATGTACACGGGGATCAGCCGCCTGTGCTACCGGCATGCCGACCTGGTGATCTCCCTGTTCGAGCAGAACAGGCGCAAGCAGATCGAGATGGGGGCCGATGCGGAGAAGGCCTTCGTCATTCCCAACGGCATCGACATCCCCCGATTCTCGTCGGTGGTGCGCAAGAAGCGGGAGGGATTTCATGTCGGCCTGGTCGGCAGGGTGGTTCCCATCAAGGACATCAAGACCTTCATCCTGATGTCAAAGATGGTCGCTGGTGCGATTCCGGAGGCCACCTTCTGGTGCATCGGACCGACGGACGAGGACTCCGCCTACTTCGAGGACTGCAAAGGGCTTGTCGAGAGCTTCCAGCTTGCCGATCGGTTCATTTTCACCGGCAAGGCTGATGTGCGCTCCTATTACGAGTTCCTCGACGTCCTCCTGCTGACGAGCGTCCGCGAAGCGCAGCCCCTCGTCATCCTGGAGGCCTTTGCCGCGGGCCTTCCGGTGGTATCCACCCGCGTCGGCAATGTCCCGGAGCTGCTGGACTTCGATGAGAGGTTTCTCGCATCGTCCCGTGATGCGGAGAAGCTCGCCCAGGCGGTGCGCTACATCCACGCGCATCCGGAGGAGATGAGCAGCATTGCGGAGAAGAACCGCGACAAGGTGGACCGCTTCTATGACAAGACCCGGGTCTTCGAACGATACGGAGAGATCTACTCCTCGTTCGCGCGGAAGGGCCGCTGATGGCGGGCATCGGGTTCGAGCTGAAACGCGTGCTGCGGCAGGGCGGGATACTCAGGTTCCTCGGCGTCAGCCTCGCCGGCACGGCGATCGTCGCCGGCCCATGGCTCCTGTCGGTGCTGGGCATCTTCCTCATCCAGCGGTACGCGGGGCTCGCCCTTGCGGAAGCGCCGGCGCTGTTTTCGGCGACCATCGTCTACAGCTATGCGTTTTCGCTGATTCTCTTCAGCGGGCTGCACTACGTGTTCACCCGCCAGGTCTCGGATCTCATCTATGAACGGAAGAACAGCGAGGCCGGTTCCGCGCTCCTCTCATTCCTGTTCGTGACCCTCGTCCTGGCCGCCGCCGCGGCCTGCGGCCTCCTGCCGATGTTCCCCGCGCTGGCGGTCTCCCGTCCGCGGCTGTTCATGGCTGCCGCAGGACTGCTCTTTGCCGCCACCTGCACGAACTGGGTCATGATGTCGTTCATCTCCCTGCTGAAGTCCTACATGGGCATCCTCATCACCTTCCTCGGAGGATCACTCGCGTCGTTCCTCTTCACCTGGCTCCTGGGACGGGCGTGGGGGACCGGGGGCGCGCTCCTCGGCTACGCGGCAGGGCAGTGGTTCACGGCGATCGTCCTGTACGCGATGACTCTCTCGCGATTCCGCCCCTCTCGGCTTTTCTTCCGCAGCCTCCTTTCCTACCTTTCCCGTTACCGGCTGCTCTTCCTCGCGGGCCTCCTGTACGCCTGGGCGACATGGGCGGACAAGGTGGTGTTCTGGTTCGCCTTCGGCAGGCGGATACAGGGAAGCTGGTTCAGGGTCTTCGACTCCTACGACATTCCCATGTTCTTCGCGATCCTCACCCTCATCCCGAGCCTGATCTATTTCACCATCGAGACCGAAACCGCCTTCTACCCTCGCCTCCGCGAGTTCCTCAGGTGCGTCTCTTCGGAACCCTGGCAGAAGATCCAGGAACGGAAGTACACGATGATCAGGAGCCTGGGCGCCGGCCTTCGCGGCCAGAGCGTCCT
The DNA here is from genome assembly GCA_049515615.1 of Spirochaetia bacterium. Classification (GTDB taxonomy): domain Bacteria; phylum Spirochaetota; class Spirochaetia; order SZUA-6; family Fen-1364; genus Fen-1364. Next base: position 167 of record JBEKTX010000305.1, on the reverse strand, counting down.
CCAGGGAATCGTGAGCATCGTCCTGATTCTCGCTGCGCCGAATCTCGGAACCGCGCTCTTCGGTCCGGGGGTCAACGTTCCCGCCCTGCGGATCACCCTGGGGGCCGTGTTCTTCCATTCCGTGTTTCTCAGTCTCCTGATCTTCCTCTTCTATCTCGAGCTCTACG
>JBEKTX010000304.1:0-4761 GCA_049515615.1 Spirochaetia bacterium | reverse complement strand
TCGCCTCTCCTGCAGGAGCATTCTCGAAGAGCGTGGATTCGAGTTTGATGCCTCTGCTGACAGGCACGGTCCATTGCTGCTTCACGGCCAGCTTCCCGAGCTCGGGAACCGCGCTGAAAAAAACAGCGGGGGAAAGAACGTCACGCGCCGGGTCGAACGCTTCCGGCGACCGCGCGTTTTCCACGGAGAAACCCCCGATCCTGATCCTCCTCAGCCGCGAGACGTGGGCGAAGGTCCCCAGCCGCGCGGCGATGTCGCGGGCAAGAGAGCGGATATAGGTTCCCTTCGAGCACGAGATTCTGAAGCTCGCCTCGGGGGGCCGGTACTCCAGCATCTCCAGCCGGTCGATCCTCACCGGGCGCGGCCGGAGCTGGACCGCCTTGCCGCTCCGTGCCACGTCGGATGCGCGCCTGCCATTCACGTGCACTGCCGAGTATGCGGGAGGGACCTGGGTGAGGGAACCGCGGAACTCTGGGAGCACGGCCTCGATCTCTCCAGGAGAAGGAATGCGACCGACAGCCGTCACCGCGCCTTCTGGATCAAGGGTGTCCGTCCCGCGCCCGAATGTCAGGTCGGCGAGATATTCCTTGTCCAGCGACGTGGCCAGCGAGCAGAGGCGCGTCATCCGCCCCACAAGGACGATCAGAAGTCCTTCGGCGAACTTGTCGAGCGTGCCGGCGTGTCCGATGCGGCCAGTTCCCAGGCGCCGCTTCAGGAATCCGAGAGCCTGGAATGACGTCTGGCCCTCGGGCTTGTCGAGAAGGATGATGCCTTCCGTCAATGCATGATATCCCGCAGCTTCTGCGCCACGCGGAAGCCGTTTTCCATCGCATCGTCACGGAGGAACGTGAGACGGGGAAAGATCCGCAGAGAGATCCTCTTCGCGAGGATCCCCTGGATGTACCCGGCCGCGTGGTTCAGGGCCAGGACGCTGCCCGACACCGCCTCCCTGTCCCCGAATCGGGACACCCATACCTTCGCGTGGCTCATGTCCCGGGACAGGTTCACTTCGGTGATCGTCGTGAGCGGCTCGATGCGCGGGTCCTTGATTTCACCCGTCGCGAGCATCGAGCTTATTTCAGAACGGAGAAGACTTTCAATTCGGCGAAGCCTTATTTCCGGCATCCCGGCCCCCCTCCAGCTTCTTGGCGAGCTCCCGGGTCTCATACACTTCTATGCTGTCGCCGACCTTGATGTCGTGGAAGCCGTCGAGGCCGATCCCGCACTCGAAGCCCTCTTCCACTTCCCGCGCATCGTCCTTGAACCTCTTCAGGGAGACCAGCTTGCCCTTGAAGATCTCCACCCCTTCACGGATCAACCGAACGTCGGCGTTGCGGCGCACCTTCCCCGAGACGACCTGGCATCCGGCGATGGTGCCGACTCTCGGGATCTTGAAGGTATTGCGCACCTCCACTGTGCCGATCTGCTCCTCGCGCAGCTCCGGTTTCAAGAGGCCTTCCATGGCAGAGCGGATGTCTTCCAGCGCATCGTAGATGATGTTGTACTTGCGGATCTCCACCTTTTCCCGGTCCGCGAGGCTCTGGGCAACCGCGCTGGGCCTCACATGGAAGCCGACAATCAGGGCATTGGAGGCAGAGGCGAGCATCACGTCGCCTTCATTGATTGCTCCTGCCGCCGCTTGGATCACGTCGAGCTTTACCTCGGCGGTAGAAAGCTTCTGGAGCGAGGATTTCAGCGCCTCCACGGAGCCGGCGACGTCCGCCTTGATAATCACCTTCAGCTCCTGGATCTGGCCTTCCTTGATCTGCTCGTAGAGGTTGTCCAGCGTGACCTTCTTCACGCCCTTGGACTCCTCCTGCTTCCTCAGCTCCTGGCGCTTGCTGCCGATCAGGCGCGCCGTCTGCTCGGAATCAGTCACCTGGAAGGGGTCGCCGGCGTTGGGGATACTGGTGAACCCGATGACCTCCACCGGCAAGGACGGCGTGGCTTCGCTCACCTTCTCTCCGCGGTCGTTGAAGATCGCCCGGACCTTGCCCGAATAGATCCCCGCAACGAACGACTCCCCCGGCGTGAGCGTGCCCTTCTGCAATATGACGGTGGCTACGATGCCGCGGCCCATCTCCACCCGGGACTCCAGCACGATTCCCGACGCACGGGTCTTGTAGCTGGCCTTCAGCTCCAGGACCTCCGCTTGAAGGAGGATGCTCTCCAGGAGCTCCTTGATGCCCGTCTTCTTCAACGCGGAGACTTCGTTGAAGATCGTCGTGCCGCCCCATTCCTCGGGCGACAAACCGTGCTCGGAGAGCTGTCGTTTCACAAGCTCCACGTTTGCCTCCGCCAGGTCCATTTTGTTGACGGCCACGATGATGGGCACCTCGGCCTGTTTCGCGTGGTTGATGGCCTCGATGGTCTGGGGCATGACCCCGTCCACCGCGGAGACGACCAGGACCACGATATCGGTCACCTGCGCGCCGCGGGCGCGCATCATGGTGAAGGCTTCATGGCCCGGAGTGTCGAGGAAAACGATCCTTCCCTGTGATTTGCCTCCCGGCGTCGTCTCTGGAAGGTCGACGCAGTAAGCGCCGATGTGCTGCGTGATCCCGCCGTATTCACCCTCGGCGACGTTCGCGCTGCGGATGGCGTCCAGGAGCTTGGTCTTTCCATGGTCGACGTGGCCCATGATCGTCACGATCGGCGGCCGGGGAGCCAGGTCTTCCGTGTTCTCCTTCTCTTCCTCGATCACTGTCTCGTCATAGAGGGAGACGACGTTGACCTTGCAGTCGTACTCCGCCGCCAGGAGGGAGGCGGTGTCGGAATCGATCTGCTGGTTGATCGTCAGCATCATCCCCATTCCCATGAGCTTGTGGATGAGGTCGGAACCCTTCAGGTTCATCTTCTTGGCCAGGTCCGCGACGGTGATTCCTTCGGTAATCGCGATTTCCTTGGGCACCGGGTTGGCCATGATCACGGTCTTCTTCTTGACCTGGAGGTATTTCTCTTCCGGCTGGTCGTGCTTGCGCTTCGGGTACTCGATCTTTTTCTTGGCCTTGGAGAAGAACTTCTTCGCGGGAGGTTTCTTCTCCTCGGATCCCGACGACGGTCCCCCGCCTCCGGTGCGGGCAGGCGGGCGCATACCGGGCCGCGGCGGCCCGTAGCCTCCCGAACCGCCTTGTCCGCCGGATCCGCCGGAGCGACCGGGCGATCCCGCGGGGCGCGGAGGCAGCGGAGTAAGGCGCATTTTCTCGCGGACCGATTCGCGGACCGACGGCCGAGAGTCCGGTCTGCGGTCCTGCGGGACAAATCGCGTTCTCTCGGTCTCCTTGGGCCCTGAGGGAGCGGACGAAGCAGGGGTTGCACGGGCAGCCGGCGCGCGTGCTGCTGCATGGACCGAGGCCGGAGCGGCGCGTTGCGGCCGCGCGGGCTGGACGTGCGGATGAGCGTGTGACGGTCCACGAGGAGCGGCGGCCGGTGTGGAAGCAGGCGCTGCGGGGGTCGGGTTTTCCGGGGCCGCGGGTTCAGGGGCGGATTGCGCCTGCTTGTGCACGGTCTTCTTCGCCACGACCACGACCTTTTTCTTCACCACGACGACCTTTTTCCTGTCAAGGGCAGCGGGCTCTTCCACGATGACGGGAGTTTCCTCCTCCGCCTTCTTGTGCTTGATAAGGGTGGTCTTGGGTTTTTTCTTGCTGTCCAGTTCCTCGGGCATACCTGCTCTCTTACTCTTCCGTGCTTTCCTCGAAGGTTAAACCGACACCGCAGTTTGGACAAGTGGCCATGTCCGCAGTGATTGCCGCCCCGCATTCAGGGCATTCGTATGTCTCTTGATCCACCTCAGTACCCGCCTCCGGCTCGATTGCAGGGCGTTCAGCGGCCGCATCGGAGGTGTCAGCAGAAGCCGGAGACTCCTGTTCCGCCACAGCGGTTTCCGCCTCAGCCTCTGACGAACCTTCCGCTTCCGCCGAATCTTCGGCTTCGGGCTCGGCGGCGGGCGCGGGCTCCTCCTCGACGATCTCCACGTTCTCCTCGATGATCTTGTGCAGGGTCTGGATGTCCTCTGCTGTAATCCCTTCCAACGCCGCGAGCTGTTCCGCGCTGAGGGCGACGAGGCTCTCAATGTCCGCGATCTTGTCTTTCTCTAGTATCTCCACCAGCCGCGGTGTGATCCCCGGCAGCTCTGAGATCTTCTGAATCTCCTCCTCGGGCTCGCCGAAGAGAGCGGAGACGGCACGCTTGGCCTCTGCGGAAATGTCCATCTCGGAGAATTGACTCTCGGTTTTTACGTCGATGTTCCAGTCAGTCAACCTGTTGGCCAGGCGCACGTTCAGCCCCTGCTTGCCGATGGCCAGAGAGAATGAAGCATCCGGCACGATCGCGAGCGCCAGTTTCTTGGACTCGTCCAGGATGACGACCTGGTTCACCTCGGCCGGGGAAAGGGCGTTCTTGATGAAATTGCGCGAATCAAGGGAATAGCGGAGGATGTCGATCTTCTCGCCCTCCAGCTCCCGCACCACCGCCTGGATGCGGACACCCTTGAGACCCACACAGGCACCCACGGGGTCCACGTCTTCGCGGGTCGAGCGGACGGCGATTTTTGTCCGGTAGCCGGGCTCCCGGACGATCTTCATGATCTCGATCGTCTTGTCGTAGATCTCGGGTACTTCCAGCTCGAAGATCTTCTTCACGAACTCCGCGTGATTGCGCGAGAGCACGATCTGGAGACCTGTCGGCGTCTTCACGACCTCGTAGATCAGGGCCTTGATCCGGTCATTCGGATGGTAGATCTCACGGGGGGACTGGTAC
>JBEKTX010000303.1:0-4784 GCA_049515615.1 Spirochaetia bacterium | reverse complement strand
AGACGAAAGGCGCTGGAGACGGGGATGGACGACCACATCAGCAAACCCATCGATCCGGACGCGATGTTCGAGACCATGCGGCGGTTCTATCGGCCAGCAGGATCCGCGCGCACGACCGAACAAATAGCCCCGCCGCGCGATGGCGAGGCTTCATTTCCTTCCATCGAGGGCGTGGACGTCACCGCGGCTCTCAGGAGGGTGGCCGGCAATCGTCGCCTGTACCGCAGCCTGCTGCAGAGGTTCGTCGAAGGGCAGGAGAGTTACGCCCGCGACATCGGGAAAGCCCTGGAGGAGGGCGAGGTGGACCGCGCCATGATGCTCGCTCACAAGCTGAATGGAATTTCGGGCAATCTCGGGGTGGACGTCGTGCAGAGCACAGCGGCAGAGCTGGAGAAATTACTGCGTGAGAAGGACTCCGCGGAGAAGATCGAAGAGACCCGGATCCGTCTGGACGCCGCTCTCCGCGCCGCGGTGGACGCCATCCGTCCGACCCTGCAGCATGCGGAAGACGTTCGTGAGAGGGACGCTCCCGGTCGCCCCCCGCCGGATCCGAATGCCGCCCTGGGGAGGCTCTCCCGGCTGGTCGAGGAGAACGACAGCGAGGCGCTCGAGGTGTTTGAATCCCTGCGTGGCACATGGGAGAGCATCGCAGGTCACGAGGAGACAAAAACGCTGGCCGACCTGTTGTCCGCGTACGATTTCACCGCGGCGCTTCCGCACGTGAAAGCTCTACAGCAGAAAATGCGATCATCTCGAGCAGGAGAAGAGACTGATGGCGGACTCGAATGAACAGCTGCCCTCGGCAGGGCATCACGGCGGGGGGCGGCCGCCGAGCTCTTCGGTCGTCCCGAGCTTGATGGCGCGAGCGCATCGCAGGCGATAGATCTCCACGGGCGGATCGTCCGGTGCCTGCCCTGCGACGCTCTCGAAGCGCAAAAGGGCCTCCGCAAGGCGTCCGGCGTGGAAATCGTAGACGCCCTTCTCGAACTCTTCCCTCGTGCTCCTCTTCAGTGCTCTCACCTTCGGCTCGTCGGCGTCGAAGACCTCGTACACAGAGACGGCCTGCTCCTTGCCCCGGAGCTTGACCTTGTCCAGGAAGCGGAAATCGAATCGGTTGGGGTCTGCCAGATCGAAGAGCGCGTGGCTGGAGACCACGAGGGACACGCCGTACGTTTTCGTCAGCTCCTGGAGACGGGAGGCCAGGTTCACGCTGTCGGAGATCACGGTGCCCTGCATGAACCGTTCGTGGCCGATCACGCCGAGCATGACGGTGCCGCTATGGACTGCGATCCCCACCCCGATGGGTTCGTATCCGAAGCTCGCGCGATGCTGGTTGTAGAGGGGGATATGCGAGAGCATCGCCACTGCCGCGGAAAGCGCGGAGCCGGCGCCCATGGGGAACAGGGCCATGATGGCGTCCCCGATGTACTTGTCGATGAACCCGCCGTTCTCCCAGATGAAGGGGTTCATCCGGCGGAGGTAGGAATTGAGAAAGGCGAAGTTCTCTTCCGGGCTCATCTTCTCCGACAACCGGGTGAAGGAGCGGATGTCGGAGAAAACAATCGAATAGTCCAGCTTCACGTGGTCCCCAAGATTCACGTCCACGATGCTCATCTTGCCCATCGCGCGGAGGAACTCCTGGGGAACGAATCGCGCGTAGGCCTCCAGTGTGGCGCGCAGCTGCCCCTCGCTGCCGGCAAGGGAAAGCCGCAGCTCCGAGTGCCGGCGCTTCATCTCGTCGTTGTAAGCTTTCAGACGGGACAGCGAGGCGACCTTGGCGCGCAGTTCCGCCGGCTCCACGGGTTTCGACAGCAGGTCCACCGCACCCGCTTTCAAGGCGCGCAGGCGGTTCTCGGATCCGGTCAGGGCCGTCACCATTACGATGGGAATCCCGTCCGTCCGCTCCGTCGTACTGAGAATGCGCGCCGTCTCGAACCCGTCCATCTCCGGCATCTGGGCGTCCAGGAGGATCACGTCGGGCCGGTCCCGGGCTGCGATCACAAGACCCTCTTTTCCGCTTTTCGCCGCAAGCACGGCGCACCCATCCGCGCGGAGAATCGAGCTGATGCCGGCGAGGGCTGACTCTTCATCGTCGACCGCGAGAATCAGCAGAGGTGTCGCACCGCTTGCACCCATGATCGCGCGTCGAGCGTAGCACGGACGAGCCCAATGGCCAATTCCCGCGGGGGCGCTTCGCCGCAGGCGAAATCGCCGAGGGGAAACGCCCCTTGAAATCGGGCCTCGCTTGGTATTCATTGAGGGCAGGGCCTACACTCGAGGAGGAATCGCAACGTGGGCAAAACCATCCTGGTGATCGACGACGAAACGATGATCCTGGACGCCATCAAGATCATTTTCGAGGACATGGGATACACTGTTCAGACCACCCCCGATCCCATCGAGGGAACCGAGATGGCGATCGCCCAGGATTATGACCTCATCCTCAGCGACATCCGGATGCCCACGCGAAACGGCGCCGAGATCACCGAAGCCGTCCTTGCCACAAAGCCGAAAGCCCGGATCCTCGTGATCACCGCCTATCCGAATGACCCGCTTGCCGAGCGTGCAATCAAGGCGGGCGCGGTCGGGCTGCTGAAGAAGCCGTTCGAAATAGCGAAAATCCTGGACTTCCTGGCGTAGAAAGGGACGACGATGCCGGCGAACGGTGACCGAAGCCTGGAGAACCTCATCCGCGGCTCCGAGGAGCTGATCCGTGGCCTGGAGGCAGGCAGGCTCGCTCATCCCGCGTCAAAGGTTCTGCCTGAACCCATCGCCCGGGATCTCGACGAACAGGTTGCCGTGCCCTTCGAGTCATTGGCCGAGCGCTCCGCTGACGGCGAGGTGGAAATTTCCATCTCGCGGGACGAAATGGTCGTGCATGCGCATTTCCATCCTCCGACCGGGACGGGGCAGCCGCTCACTCTGGGCGCGGTCCAGAAAGCCATCAACGTCAAGGGAATCACGGGCGGCATCGATTGGGAGGCAGTCAAGGGATGCATTCTTACCTGCAACGAGGAACGGACCGACGTCCTGGACGTCGTCCTTGCGCGCGGGAAGAGACCGATCGATGAGATACCGCCCTATCTTGTTCTTTCTGACCGGCTCGTGTCCCGACAACAAAAGGAAGAATTGATGGGCGCGCGTGTCGATTTCAAGGAGCTTTCCCTCTTCACCCTGGTGAAGAAGGGCGAAGAGCTCGCCGCGCTCATGCCGAAACAGGACGGTAAAATGGGGGAGAACGTCCTCGGCAACGCGGTTGCATTCGGAAAGCAGCGGATTCCCTTCCCGCGGCCCGGGAAAAACACCGCCTGGGAAGCGGAGAGAGTCATTGCCCAGTGTGACGGCAGATTCCAGGTCACCGCGGACAGTTTCTGGGTGGATGAAGTCCTGGATATCCTTGGTGACATCGACCTGAGGGTCGGGAACATCGATTTTCCGGGGGATGTTGTGATCCGGGGGGAAATTCGTGACGGCTTTACGGTCAAGGCAGGCAAATCGATTCTCTGCACGGGATGCATCGGAGCGGCGCGAATCGAGTGCGGCGGAGACCTGATCACCCAGCAGGGGATCGTCGGCAAGGAAAAGGCCGTGATCAGGGTCGGCGGCGCGGCCGAAGCGAAATTCCTGGAGGCCTGCGCCCTGGACGCCGTCGGCCCGGTGAGAGTCCGCACGAGCATCCTGAACTCCACGGTCCACACGAAGGACAGCGTCGAGATGGGGGATCGCGGGATCATCATCGGCGGGATCGTCAAGGCGCAGAATGGGGTGCTGGCCGCCCAGATCGGATCCGAAAGAGGGTCCCGCACGGAGATCCACTGCGGGATCGACTTCAAGGTCGAACAGAAGCTGGTGTGGATCCGTGATCGGAATATCGCGCTTGCCTTCAAGCTGAGGGAAATCGAGGCGAAAATGAAGTCTGGCGCAAAGACACGGGAGGTGCTCGCGCCGCTGCGGGAGAGGATCAAGGCGGCCATTCACCAGTTGAACGAGAACGCGCGCGCGCTCGTCTCGGGGCTTGACCGCAACGAGACTGCCGAGGTGTCGGTCCGCGGAAACGTCTATCCAGGGACATATATCGAGATCTGCCACGTGTCGCACTTCATTACGCGGCCCATCCGTTTCCTTACGTTCCGGCTGGACAAAGCGAAGGGGAAGATCGCGGAGACGAAATACGAGAATCCGTCCAGGGGCCCCGCGGAGACAAAAACCGCTTCAACCGTCTCTGAGCGCGGCTAGCAATGAAAGTTCAGGTTCTGAAGTCCCTTGCGGCGGCCCTCGCCGTGGTATTTGCGCTGGTTGCAGCGCCGGCCCCGATCTCGGCCGACGGTGCCCCGCAAGCCCCCATCCTCCGCCTCGAGCTCGGCATGCATTCGGCGAAGGGCAGGCAGGTCGGGATGGACGCCCAAGGCCGTTTTGTCATCACATCCTCTTACGACAAGACTGCGAGGCTCTGGGACGCCTCAAGCGGCCAGCTCCTGCGCATCTACCGCGTCCCCTCCGATGAAGACTCGCAGACCGGAATGCTCTACGCCAGTGTCCTTTCTCCTGACGGGCGCATCGCCGCCATGGGGGGCTACGACTGGAAGGCAGGCGTTTACCTCTTTGACCGCCAGAGCGGCCAGATGTTCAAGCGGCTTTCGGGCCTGGCAAACACCATTGAGAGGCTGCGATTCACACCTGACGGCGAGTTCCTCGCCGCAGGCCTCTGGGGCAAAAGCGGCTGCGCGGTGTGGCGAACCCGCGACTGGTCCCTGGTGGGCGTGGATAGAGCGGTCGGCGACGAC
>JBEKTX010000302.1:0-4787 GCA_049515615.1 Spirochaetia bacterium | reverse complement strand
CCCGGCCCTATCTGGTCATGAGGGCGGACAGGTTTGCCAACGCGCTGCTGAATGCGATCCAGAGCGAGGAGCTTCGCCGCATCCCCGTGCGTATGGGCGCCATCGACCAGCTCATCGACAGCACGGATTTCATCGAGCATCCCGAGACCTACCGGAAGGTCCTCGCGCTATACACGTAGAGGTTCGTCGCGCAATCCTATTGCATCTCCGTGACGGGAAACAGCAGTTTCTGGTTTTCCGGAAGGAACATGTTCTTCACCGTGATGTCCACGGAGCCGGTGTTGATGAACCGCGGCAGCTTCTTCCCGCGCGCCAGGTCCGCCACGGCCTGGATCCCCAGGTAGCCCATGTTGAAGGGCTTCTGCACCACCGTGTCCCGGATGATCCCCCGCTCCACGTATTTCAGGACGAGAAACGAGTTGTCGAAGCCTACCAGGGCGATCCTGCCCGCCTTCCCTGACTCGTCAAGGGCCCGCGCGGCGCCCTGTGCGGTGGGATCGTTGAGGGCGACGATGCCCTTCAACAGGGGCGTTCTCCTGATGAGCGAAGCCGCCTGCTCGTACGCGACGCCGGCTTCTGAGTTGCTGTACAGGGTGTCCAGGAGCTTCACCCTGCCATTCAGGTAGCCCCGCGCGCCCGTTTCCCGATCGATGGCGGTCGAGCTGCCCTTCACGTAGCTCATTATGGCCACCGTATCCCCGGGCTGGACGTATCGCTCGAGGGCCGCCCCGCACTTCTGCCCGCCCTCGTAGCTGTCCGTTCCGATGCGGACGTCGTCGTCGTCGGAGTTGATGAAGGAATCAACGCAAACCAGCCGGATGCCCCGCCGTTTGATTTCCCTTGCCATGGGGATGAGAAGGTTATAGTCGGCCGCCCCAAGCACGATCGCATCCGGCTTTTCCTCGATGGCCTGCCGGAGAATGGAGATCTGCCCGTCGATGTCCTTCTCGTAGCGTGGCCCGCGAATGGAGACATCGAATCCGAGGTCCTTGCACGCGGACAGGGTCCCGTCGCGCACATTGCCCCAGAATGGATTGGCCTGGTAGTCCACGGTCTTGAAGATCACCACGACCCTTCGGGCACGCTCGGGACCGCGGCCCGTGAGGAAGCTGCCCCGGTACACGAGGGTGAGGACCGCGGCTGCCAGGACCGCGGCGACCAGGAGAACGAGGACGGTGAAGTTCCTCACGGCAGGTCTCCGTTCATCACGGGGATGCGGATCGCGGCGGTGGTTCCCGCCCCGGGCGTGCTCTCGAACTCGACCCCGTAGCCGGTGCCGAAATACAGACGGATTCGCTCCTGGACATTCCTGACGCCCACCCCCCTGCTCTGGCTGGGCTCGATCTTCCCCTCCCTGAGTGCCTCCAGCTGTTCGGGCGGCATCCCGACGCCATTGTCGCAGATGCGGATGACCAGCGCGTCCCTTTCCAGGTCGCCGATGATCCGGATGAGCCCGGGGCCGTCCTTGTTCTTGATCCCGTGGTAGATCGCGTTCTCCACGAGCGGCTGAATGAGGAGCTTGAGGATCTTGCGATCGTACAGGCCGGGCGCGAAGGACAGCTCGTAGGAGAGCTTGTCCTGGTAGCGTTGTTTCTGGATTGCGAGGTATGTCTCGACGTACTCGATCTCCGTCCTCAGGGTGATGGTCTCGCTGCCCCTGCTCACGCCGAGACGGAAGAACCGCGCAAGGGAGGAGGTCATGGTGATGGCGCGCTCGTTCTCTCCCAGCTCGATCATCCAGATGATGGAATCCAGCGTGTTGTACAGAAAGTGGGGATTGATCTGCGCCTGGAGGGAGCGCAGTTCCAGCCGCCTTTTCTGCTCCTGCTCACGCCGGTTCTGTTCGATGAGATCGCGCACCTTCTTCACCGCGATGTCGCAGTCGTGGGCGAGCTGGGAAATTTCGTTGGACGCGTTCACCGTGATGTCGATGTCGAAATTGCCGCTCTCCACTTCCTGCATGGACCGGCGCAGGGACTCGATCGGGCGCGAGAAGTTGCGGGCAAGCACCGAGGCAACGCCGATCGCGGCGACAAAGGCCAGCAGCGACAGCATGAGGAAATAGTACTCCGTCTGCCTGCTGCCGCCGAACAGCTCATCGAGGTAGGAGACGGCGACGATCGTCCAGCCCGTCTGCTCCGAGCTGGTGGTCGTATACAGGACTTCGCGTCCGTCGGTCGTGGTCTTGAGCGAACCTCCGTTGAGGGCGAGCACCTCACTGATCCGTTCGGACTTCAGCCTGCCATAGATGAGCTGCTGACGGGGGTGATAGACGATCTCTCCGGATCCGTTGAGAATGAATACGTACCCGGACTTGCCAAGCTGGATGTCACGGCACAGCCGGGCGATGACGTCATAGTTCAGGTCGACCAGGATGAGACCGATTCCGGCGTCATCCCGCGCGCCGTGGATGTCGCGGACGAGGGAAATGACCCAGGGGTAGCTTTCGTCCACAAGGTTCTCCACGTGGGCGGAGGAGACCGAGGGGCGGTTCGGCGCAAGGCCCGCCTCGAGGTCCGCGAACCTGCGCCTCAGGTCCACCGACGGGTTCAACCCGCCTCCCGAAGCGGCGGCGATTGCCCTGCCGTCCCGGGTGATGAGCGACACCGAATCGATGTCCTTGCGCACGGAGCGGATGGCTTCGAAGGATCTCAGGATGGAGGCGCGCAGACCGGGGGAGTCCGCCCCGGGGCCGCCCATGAACGCCCTGACTTCCTCGTTGTTCATTGCCACCAGGGCGATATCGTCCATGTACTTGATGTACGTCTCGATGACCCGGTTCAGCTCCCTGACCAGCTGCATGGTGGTCTGCTCCGCATTGGTGACCAGGATGGCGCGCAGGGAATAGATGGAGAGGAATCCGAGGAGCAGGATCGTGAACACGATGAGGCCGGCGAATGCCCGGATCAGGGTGTTCTGGATGCGGCGGACCTTCATTGCAGAGGCGGGCTCTTTCTGCGCCGGTTTCTTCGGAACTCGGAAGGAGTGACGCCCTCATGCCGCCGGAAAAGGGAGCTGAAATAGCCCGCATCAGTGAATCCGGTCGCTTCCGCGATCTCGTGCGTCATGAGGTCGGTGGTCGCCAGGAGCTCTCGCGCCTGCGCGATTCGGAAGGCCGTCACGTACTCCACGAAGCTCTGCCCCAGGAACTTTTTCACGAGCTTCGAGAGGTAGCTTGCGCTGATGGAAAGGCCTTCGGCGGCCGTGTGGACTGAGAGATCCCTGTCCGCATAGTGGCGGGCCACGTAGCCCCGGACGTCCTGCGCCCTCCACTCGGGAAGCGGAAGATTCCGCGCTTTCAGGGCGAGTTTCGCGTGGCCCGAAAGCCGGGCCAGCAGCGCGGTGGACTCTTCCATGGTCCGCAGCTGTTTCACGCTCTGATAGTAGTCCAGGTTGAGATCCCGGGACAGGGAGGCGGCGGAGATGCCCAGGCCGGCAAAACCATCGATCACCGCAGCGAAAAGGACGTCCAGCTCGTGGCGGACGCGCTGGGGGGAGAGCCGTGCCTCCTCGAGACCTTTGAAGAACGCCGCACACTCATCGCCGCCTTCGGAAGCCACGCCCGAGATCGTCGCCTTCCACAGCCGGTCGCATCGGGCCTTGAGATCGGCCGCGACGGTCGGGTCATCCCCCTTCGGCTGCGTGTAGGCGAACGCTCTTCCCGGCCCGCTGACCAACCGGTAGGCGAGGGCGGCGGTCGCCTCGTCGTAGGTGCGGGAAGCATCGACCCAGCTCGCGTAGGTCCGACCCACACCCACGATCGTGCCCGCGCCCCGGGAAGCGGCGAGCTTGTGCGCGAGGGAGCTCGTGACCAGGTCGCACGTGGCCGGTTCTGCCTGGAAGATCAGGGCTGCCGCGCGGTGCTCGCTCGGAAAGAACGGAAGGGCCCAGCGGGCGGAAGACACGCCTGCCGCGAGGGCCTCGCGCAGGGACATGCGCGAACCGGAATCGACGGCGTCCCCCGGTTCGGCATCCGCGACGAGGGCTGCGCACGCCAGTCCGCTCGGGGAGAAACCGAAAAGCTTCTGGAACTGGCCTTCGTCTGTCACAGGGAGCGCTCCGGAGACCAGATCGATGAGGCTCCTCGTCCTGAGGAGGCCGGCTGCCATCTCCGCGCGTTCCTTCAGCTCCGTCTCGTCCTGGCGCGACCGCCTGTCCGAATCCAGCTTCGCCTTCAACCGGGCGAGGAGGCCGTTCAGGTCGCGGGAGGTGACGGGCTTGAGAACGTACTCGAAGACCTTGCTTCTGATCGCTTTCTGGGCATATTCGAACTCGTCATAGCCGGAAAGGATCACGATGACGATTTCAGGATGACGCTCGGCGATGTACTCCGCCACAGCCAGCCCGTCCACCCGCGGCATGTAGATGTCCGTCATGACCACGTCGGGACGCAGGCTCGCGATGGCCTCGATCGCCTGCTCGCCGTCTTCGCAAGGATCGAGGAATTGAAACCCCAGACCTTCCCAGTCGATCTTGCGGCCGAATCCGCGCCGCACGATCTCTTCGTCGTCCACCATCAGGAATTTGTACATCGTCTTGCCTGGCGCGCTCTTGCGTTGGAAAACCGCTTGCACGATGTCGAGCATACACGTGCTGCGGGGACCTGCCAATCAGGAAAGGGCGGTCGTCCACGCCACGGGGCGCGGACGACCGCATGGGGGAATGCGATCAGTACAGGACGTTCTTCGCGGCCGTGGAGTCGATGTTGTCCTTGGTGACGATGATGAAGCCGGTGTCCACCTTGGCCGGGACCTTCTTCTTTGCAATCGCGGCGTCGTAGGCGGTCT
>JBEKTX010000301.1:0-4800 GCA_049515615.1 Spirochaetia bacterium | reverse complement strand
CGGCAGATCTATTTTCTTTGGTTGACCGAGCCAAGGACAATGCCGGGCAGGGGCACGAGAATGTGTTGGCAGATCCCGGCTTTTGCGACTATGAGACCTTGAAACAGGCAGAGTGCGAGCGCGAAGAGGAGTACTACCTGCCGGATAGGCGCTTTGAGGTAACGGAAGACGGCGCTACGAGCCGGGGGAAGTACGATGGCAGCAATTTCGAAAAGAAAGGCGGCAAAGTGTTTTGCCCCGAAGGAAAGCCGATGGAACTCAAAACCGTGAACAGCCTTGGTGAGGGCAACACGGTGAGCATCTACGAAGGCCAGGAGTGCCAGAGCTGTCCTCGGCGGGAGAAGTGCACCAAAGGCAAAAAGAGAACGATCGCTGTTGACAGCCGGGAACCGTTTCGTGAGCGGATGAGAGAGAAGCTTCGCAGTGATCACGGGCGGGAAACCTACATGAAGCGTCAGGGGATCGTCGAGCCGGTGCACGGGGACGATCAGCAGAACAAGGGATGGGGGCAACACCGCCTGCGTAGGAAAGCGAAGGCGGCGCTTGAGTTCACGCTGGTCCGCATTGCGACGAACCTGGGACAGATCGCAAGATACCGGGCGATGGAGCTGATGGCGGCCCCACTATGACGGCTGGCCGAGAGGGCAAAGGCAACGGACCCGCTCGCACAGGGACAGCGGAACCGCGATGAAGAGCGCGAAGGAAAGTTGGCCGCCGCATCCATGCGAACCAGAGGAGCTCGGAAAAACCTCGACAGGTTATCAGACAGCCTCAATTGCAGCATTATGCATGCGTCAGGCTTTCCTTGCCTGAACAAACCAACCGAATGTCAGAAGTTCACTTGAAGTCGTCCCCTTTTTGGAATACTCATCAAGCACCCGCAACATGACCATTGTCGCTAGCTCATCGACGCCGTCCCTTGTGGCCTTGACATACCGTTCAGCAACGTAGGGAATTCTCCGCACCTCTTGAGCAAGGTAATCAAAATAGTTTCCGTTCGGCTGCAATTCCTCGATCACGAATCCGAGAGCTTCGAGATGAGTTCTGTAATAGTACCTGCTGAAGCCAGTCGAGTAGTGAAAGGGAGCAAAATGCGTGAGACTGCAAAACGGAGCAGTCAAAACGACCACCCCCCCCTTGCGTACCAGTCGCGAAAACTCCTTGAGAGCTCTTAAGGGGTCCGGCAAATGTTCAAGCACTTCCGTGCACATGATTGCGTCAAACGATCCATCTTGCTCTGGTATGGCACCGATATCCCCAACAATGTCAAGGCCCCTCACATCCCATTTTCCGGTCTGCAGGCCAACTAGATCTCCAATTCCGGTGTACTCTCCCAAATCCTGGCTGACATATCGTAAATGGCCACAGTATTTTTGGTACTGTCGCTCGCCTGCACCCGCATCCAAAACGCGCGAACCTGCTGGAATGCGGGA
Source organism: Spirochaetia bacterium (assembly GCA_049515615.1). Lineage (GTDB taxonomy): Bacteria > Spirochaetota > Spirochaetia > SZUA-6 > Fen-1364 > Fen-1364. Next base: position 3,367 of record JBEKTX010000301.1, on the reverse strand, counting down.
GAGGGTTCTCTCAATCCACCGATCGCGGGCTGATTGGTTGTGCATGCCAACATCCGTCATGTCTACCATCGCACGAATACGATCTGTGAGGTAGCCCGCTCGCTTGGAAAGTAGGACGTTAGCAAAAGCCTGAAATGTTCGATCATCGTCTATTACTCTTTTGCCAACTGCTTCCAAGCCTCTTCTATCTGCAACTATCACGGCGACAGCCTTCAAAAGGACCTGATCCGAGCGAATAAGCTGATGGATCATTAATCGCGTGGCCTGCGATAGCAAACGCCTAAGAGTATTCATCATACGATCTCCAAGCTCTTCAGTGCAGAATTCGCCTGAACAATTTCGTTGGAATGCCCTACAAGAACTGAGCAACAATGTTACGATTCACCAAGGATGTCGTATCACTTCGTGCACGCATCAAGTCTCAAGACTCCGTGATCGCATGAACATGCACCGTCAGTCCTAATGCGCTTCGGCGTCTTCAAGCACTCGTCTTATTGACTCCTGCATATTGAATGCAATATAATGAGGGAGTCCTTGGGAGCGGACAGTCCTCATGAGGTTGAAAGGATCCGCGAAAGTTCTTGAAGCACGACGGCGCCGAGCTCTTCAGCTCTTGGAGAGCGCTGCCTCGCTGCACGAAGTAGCTCGACAGATCGGTTGCCATCCCAGCTCGGTCATGCGGTGGCGCGACCGGCTGAAGATGTTGGGAGAGGATGGCCTGAAGGTAGGTTCGTCTCCCGGACGACCGCCACGGCTGAGTGCGCAGCAGAGAAAGCGGCTGCTGAGCGATCTGCTGAAGGGTCCTGGCGCCTTCGGGTGGCGAACCGAGGTGTGGACCACATCGAGGATCGCACAGCTGATCGACAGGGAGTTTGCGGTCGGCTACCATCCGGATCACGTCGGGCGGATCATGCACGCTCTGGGCTGGAGTCATCAGAAACCCGAGCGGCGGGCCCTGCAAAGAAACGAGAAAGCCATCGCGGACTGGAAGGCCAAGAGCTGGAGCCGTGTAAAAAAAACTCCAGGCGGCTGGGTGCCCACCTGATATTTATCGACGAATCCGGCTTCATGCTGACACCCAGCGTGCGCAGAACTTGGTCGCCGGTCGGCAACACGCCGCTGCTACGGCATCAATTCCGCAACGACCGCATCTCCATGATCTCAGGGCTTTCGGTGAGCCCCTCGCGCGAGCGCTTGGGTCTGTATGGAATGTTCTTCTGGGACAACATCGGCCAAGAGGAGGTCTGCTTTTCCCTCCGCGAGGTTCTCCGCATCTTCGCAGCAACGTGATCGCGCTGCTGGATAACAGCAACACCCACCGTGGCCAGCCTCTGGCGGAACTTCGCCGAGCCTTTCCTCGCCTGCGGCTGGAGTACTTCCCGCCCTACGCTCCCGAGCTGAACCCCGACGAGGGTGTGTGGAGCCTGCTGAAGGGCAGACTCGCCAACGGGCGTCCCGACGACATCGAAGAGTTGGCCAAGGATCTGCAGAGGGAGTTCAGAGCCATCGCGGGCTCTCAACGCAAGCTACGCGGGTGTATTCACCACTCGCCACTGCCTTTTCTTTTTCCCTAAGTGTTGCAATCTTTATACAGCTTTCAATAGCCTCTCGAAAGAACAGAATACTTCCAGGTTGGCCATGGGTTCAAAAGGCCATAACTAACAGGCCCGTTACGGACGACCGTAAAACGGTACTTCAACTCATGCCAGTCTAGTAGGGAAGTTGGATCGCCATTGTCATGAAAAGAAACGGAGATAAAATAGGTGCCCTGCTTCAGAGATAGCTTATCGACCGCAAAGTCAACGAAACCACTGCCCCCAACGGACTCGGGTTGGACTCCATCGAAATTGGAATAGTTGCTCACTGCCACAAGCTTCTCGGCCGTGAGAATTGCAAACATGAACAACGGTCTGACAACTGTCCGCTTGCACTCAAAATGGATTCGAGCTCTGAATGGGGAACCCATGAGGAATTCAGCCGAGGTCCCTCCAGTCTCATCGAGCGTTTCAACGTGTGTAATCTGCGCAAGAGGATCATTGCTGATCCTTGTTCCGGAACCTTCATCTATTGCAGTCTGCGAGGCATCGTTTCGCATCATCTTCGTTTCATATTCGTCGCAAACCTCATTCACCGTTCCAGTCATCCGAATAGAGCCATTCTCGAGCCAGGTGGCTTTCTGGCAAGAGTTCCGAATAAGCTGTAAGCTATGGCTAACCAGCAGAATGGCCCCACCATTCTGCCTGAACTGCGAAATCTTCCGATAGGATTTGAGTGCAAAAGGTAAGTCACCTACGGCAAGCACCTCGTCTGCCAACAGGATATCCGGCAACGAGTGGACCGCTATCGAAAATCCTAGACGCATATGCATGCCACTGCTGTAAGTGCATACAGGAGCATCTATAAAATCGCCAATGTCTGCGAAACTAACGATCTCGTCAAATTTCCTCCTGATTTCTTCCTTCTTCATTCCTAGTATCGTTCCATTCAGATAGATATTCTCGCGCCCCGTCATTTGCGGATGAAAGCCCGCGCCGACTGCGATCAGAGCCCCAACCCGCCCGCAGGTGACGATCTTCCCGGAGGTTGGTGGGAAAATACCGCTTATCAGCCTGAGAAGAGTTGACTTTCCACTTCCATTCTGGCCGATTATCCCCATGCATTCGCCACGTTTGAGTTCAAGGTTTACATCACGAAGCGCCCAGAACTCTCCACGCCGAAGCGTCGTCAAGTTGGTCTCCGCTCCAACCATGTTCTTCAGCATATCAACTGTTCCATAGAACATGCTCCGCCGAAGCGATCTGCAGAATTTCTTGCCAACCTGCTCAAGCTCTATTACAGTCTCAGTGTTCATCTTACGTACGCTAGATCATCTTTTCGATGATCATCTCCTCGGACAAGTAAAAAAATCGCCATGCCAAAAGGAAGATGAGTAATGCGCCACCTCCTGCAATGAAGTATTTGTCCCAGTATGAAACTCGGCCATATATGGTGGCATCTCTGACGGTGCCGATCAGATATGTAAGGGGGTTCCAGTTTATTATTGCTTGTAGCACTGCGTTCTTGGTCTTAGGCGCATAGACAATCGGCGTTACGTAAATGCACAATCCCAGAAAGACTCCGAACACACGATCTACGTCAGATGCAACCACTTTAATCACTGCCAGCAGGAGACCTAATCCAGCCCCGAGGAAAAAAAGCGGGAGAACCAGAAGTGGAAACAACAACATCATCCAGCTCGGATGCACCCCGAAAATGAGGAGGACAACAAGATTCAGCAAGAGCGAAATGAGGAAGTTTGCAAGCTCTTGAAGCGCCTGCTTGAATAGAAGTGCTTCGTGAGGATAGCGAACCTGCATGATGAAGCCTG
>JBEKTX010000300.1:0-4816 GCA_049515615.1 Spirochaetia bacterium | reverse complement strand
CGGGTCTCGGCGAGCCCCGCGATGAAGAACACGGCGAAGCCGACGAACTGGGGCACAACGAACCACATTCCGCGCTGGGCCTCGACGATGTCCCTCATGCTGAATGAGCCTGCCAGCAGCACCACTCCCATGAGGGAGAGACCCATGAAAACCTCGTAGCTCACCATCTGTCCCACGGCGCGGACGCTGCCCAACAGGGAGAACTTGCTGTTGGAAGCCCAGCCGGCAAGAGCGACGCTGTACACGGCAAAGGAGGACATTGCCAGGAAAAACAAGAGCCCTATGTCCAGGTCAGAGACGAGGATGGCCGGGGCGAGGGGGATAACGGCGAAGGACGACAGGGTCGTGATCATGATGATACCGGGAGCGATCACGAAGATCGCCTTGTCGGCGAACGGGGCGATCCAGTTCTCCTTTGTGAAAATCTTCAACATGTCGGCCACGACCTGCAGGGCTCCGAATGGCCCGGCCCGGTTGGGGCCGTACCGCTCCTGGAAGACGCCGAGAACCCGCCGTTCGACAAAAATGATTCCCGCCGCGAAGAGGAGCACGCCGAAAAGCACCCCGACGATGACGATCACTGACAGGACCACGCTGCTCATCGCCCCGCCTCCATGCCCGGTGCCCCGACAGCCGCTGCAGCGGCCGGCGCTGCTGTGACCGTCGCCCAGCCGGGAAGTGGAAGAGCGGGCATGCCAGGCGCGCCGATTTGAACAGAAGCGGTCCTTTCCGGCATCTCCCGGATAAGGATCGGCAGCTCGATCGGGTCGGCGCCGTCCACCGTGACGCGCGCCCTATCGCCCGCTTTCAGCCCCCGCTTTTCGCATTCGCTGCGCGAGATTGCCACTGATGCCCTGGCCGTTCGAGCGGCGATGCCCGGAGCGAGGGAGGAAAGCTCCTCGGATCCGAACACGTGGTACCGCGGCACGAGGAGGAGCCGGCCGTCCCGGGCAGAGCGGTCGCCGCCCGCATGTTGGAAGTACGCGCCCGCCGCCTGCGCCGGAGGTTCGAACAGCCTCACGCCGGGGTCCCCCCCGACGAGCTGGCCGCTCACTTCCGCCTGGAACTTGCTCAAGCTTTGATCGGAGTTCCATCCGGGCGACCAGAAGCGCGCGTTCAGGCTTGCGGGCGCTCCGACGGAGGACCCTTCCATTGTATAGACGAGAGGCGAATCCGGGTCCTTCGCCGGCGGCGGCTCGTGCAGGCTCACGTTGGCCGTCACCGCGGTGCGGCCGCTTTCACGGATCGACTTGCGTGGGACCCGGTTGCCGCGCAAACGGTAGTCGGCTCCCGGGGCCGCATCCCGGACGCCGAGAAGCTCGGGCAGCTCTTCGGTCATCGCGCGGATGATCTCGTCCAGGCCCTTCCACGCCAAGGCCTTCCTGCCCGCGTGCACCGCGATCTCGTCCAGCCAGCGCCACGCGCTTTGCGCCGGCTCCACCGGCGGAAAGACAGAGAAGAATCGCTGCGCGCGGCCTTCACTGGACACGATGCTTCCCGATGACTCGGCGTACGTGCAGGAGGGAAGCACGATCTCCGCGGCTTCGGTGGTTGCGCTGGATGTATGGTCCACTGCGACGACGCTGCCCGCGGAGGCAAGGAGCGACCGGGCGTTCTTCGGCGTCATCTCCCGGAACACGTCGCTTTCAGCGACGATCAGGACTTGCCCGCTGCGCGCGGCCAGCGCGCGGGCGGCAGCGTCAATCCCGCCCGCGGCGAGGAGGGCCGCTCCGAGGCTGTTCGCTTCCGGGAAAACGAGGCTGATCCGCGCGTCCCTCCCCGTCTTTTTCACCGCGCGGGCGACGTTTGCCGCGGCCTGGATCACGTCCGGCGCGCCGAGCCCGGCGCCGCTCACCACCAGGGGACGCTCCGCGGCTTTCAGAGCGGCGGCGATCCGTCGGGCGGCCTGCAGAATTCCCTCGGACAACCCCGTGGGGCCCGGGGCCGAGATATCGATCTCGTGCGCGATCGCGAAACCAAGGAGTGCGATATCAGGGGGGGACAGCCTGTGGAACTCCCGCGCAACCACGTCCAGCTTCGTTTCCTCCACGGAGGCGATGAAGAACGGCCCTTTCTCGTGCCTGATCGCCCCGCGGACAGCCGCGTCATCCCAGGCATTCAGCTTCTTCTCCTTTATGGCCGCTGCGGCGGGGGCGTTCGTCGATGCCTGTCTCAGGTTCAGCGCAAGGATCGGCGCCGTGTTCCACACGTCCTCACCAAGGACGAGCACCGCGTCGGATTTCGCGGCCTGGCGGACCGACGCAATGGGCGCGGGGCCATCCCTCAGGACCTTTGTCATCAGGCGGAGAATCTCCAGGTGACGATCGGACACGCCGAGGTAGAAATTCGAGGGGCCCACGAGGCTGCGCAGCGCGTAGTTGGTCTCCAGCGATGCCCGGGATGAGCCGATTCCGATCGCCGCGGCGCCCGACCGCGCAGCATCCGTCATCGCCGCGCCCGCTCGGGAGACCCCGTCGGCGGCGGTGGCCGGTTGCAGAGAGTCCCCCGTGCGCACGAGCGGCTGGCGGAGCCGACGCTCGCCGTTGACGAACTCGTAGCCGTACCGGCCCCGGTCGCAGAGGAAGTAGCCGTTCACCTCGCCGTTGTACCGGGTGCGCACGCGCCGGAGCGTGCCGTAGCGCTCGCCGGGAATGGTGTTGCATCCCACCGCGCAGTGCATGCAGATCGATGGCGCTGTCTGCAGGTCCCACTTCCGCGCGTAGTGCATCTTCAGCGTCTTGTCGGTGAACACCCCCGTGGGACAGACCTCCACGAGGTTGCCGCTGAACTCGTTTTCCAGGGCCCCGTCGGTCTGCCGGCCGAAATACACCTCATCGTGAGCGCCCAGCGCCTCCAGGTCCCTGCCGCCCGCGTAGTCCCGGTAGAAGCGGATGCAGCGGTAGCACTGGATGCATCGGTTCATCTCGTGATTGATGAAAGGCCCGAGATCCTGGTTGCGGTGAGTTCGCTTCGTGAAGCGGTAGCGGCGGTATGCGTGACCGGTCATGACGACCATGTCTTGAAGATGGCATTCCCCGCCCTCGTCGCAGATGGGACAGTCGTGGGGATGGTTCACCATGAGCCATTCCGTCACCTGGGCTCGGAACATACGCGCTTCCGGGTCCTCGATGGAGAGCCGCATCCCGTCCGTTGCCGGCGTCATGCACGACATGATGATCCGGCCCTTCGTGTCCGTCTCATCCTTGAACAGCTTCACCGCGCACTGCCGGCAAGCCCCCACGGAATGCAGGGCCGGATGCCAGCAGAAGTACGGAAGGTTCAGGCCGAGCGAGAGGCACACGTGCAGGAGGTTTTTGCCTTCCGCGTCCACCTCGTAGCGCCGGCCGTCTATGGTCAGATGAATTGCGCCCGCTCGCGCGGTCGCCGGGGTGAAAATCTTCATTTCCAGGGGCACCTCTTCTGATGCACGTGCGCCTCGAAGTCGTCGCGGAAGAGCTTCAGCGCGCTCCCAAGGGGTTCCACCGCGCCGGGGGCCAGCGGGCAATAGGTGCGGCCCGGCGCAAGCAGGCCGACGTGCTGCTGGAGGATCTCGAGGTCTTGCGGCTCGCCTTTTCCCTGCTCCAGCGCTTCCAGGGTGCGGGCCACCCAGGGCAGCCCCTCGCGGCACGGCGTGCAGAAACCGCACGATTCACGGGCGAAGAACCTTTCCAGTGACAGCACCATGCCGACCGGGCAGGTGTGGTCGTCCAGCACGATCATCGTTGCGGTTCCCAGCCTGCTTCCCGCTTTTGCGACGGAGTCGAAATCCATCTTCACGTCGAGCTGGTCGGCGGAGAGAAAGTCGGTGGACGCCCCGCCGGGCAACAGGCCGCGGAGCCGCAGCCCGTCGCGCATTCCCCCGGCCAGATCGATCAGATGACCGGCGGTGGTGCCCATTGGCAGCTCCCAGAGCCCGGGGCGGTTGAGCTTCCCGCTCACCCCGTAGATCTTCGTGCCCGCATCCGAACCGGGGCTCAGGGCCTTGTACCAGTCGGCGCCCTCTCTCAGTATATGGGGCACATTGCAGAGCGTCTCCACGTTGTTCACCACGGTAGGCCGGCCCCAGAGACCGCTCACCTGCGGAAAGGGCGGCTTGTTCCGCGGAGTGGCGCGCCGGCCTTCAAGGGCGTTCAGAAGACCGCTTTCCTCCCCGCACATGTAGCGGCCCGCGCTTATGTGCATTCGCAGGGTGATGCTCCACCCCGATCCGAGCACCCGTTCCCCGATGTACCCGGCCTTGCGCGCTTCAGCGATTGCGCGCGTGAGGCTCTCCGCGCACAGCGTGTATTCGCGCCGGAGGAAGATGTAGCCGATGTCGGCCTGGACCGCCCAGGCGGCAATGAGGGCGCCCTCCAGGAGCTGGTGGGGGTTTCCCTCCATGAGCCAGCGGTCCTTCATCGTGCCCGGTTCCTTCTCGTCGGCGTTCACCACGAGGTAGCGATGACCGCTCGTGTCGCCCGCCGAGCCGCCTATCGGCACGAAGCTCCACTTCATGCCGGTGGGGAAACCCGCGCCGCCCCTTCCGCGGAGCCCCGATGCGGTCACTGCCTGCTGGACCTGGATGGGCGTCTGTCCAAGGGCCTTGCGCAGTCCCTGGTAGCCGCCGGCCGCCTCGTAGGCGGAAAGGGAGAGGGCCGCGCGATCCGCACGAATATCAGCCGTGAGAGGTTTGAGCATCTGCTCCCATCCCGTATTCTGCGAGTATCTCGTCCGCCCGTTCGGGCGTGAGGGTTTCATAGAGTTTTCCGTCGATCATCATGGCGGGCCCCTCGTCACAGGCGCCGAGGCATCCGGCCGGGAGGAGGGTGAACTCGCC
>JBEKTX010000299.1:0-4839 GCA_049515615.1 Spirochaetia bacterium | reverse complement strand
GTCCCGGGGGACGTCGTTGTCCTGGACGCCGGCACCCTCGTTCCGGCGGACCTTCGCCTCACGGTCACGAAGGATTTCTTTGTGAGCCAGAGCGCTCTCACGGGAGAGTCCATGCCCGTGGAGAAGAACGCAGGGGCCGCCCCCGCGGGAGCCAGGGCGGCGCTGGAGCTTCAAAACGCATGCTTCCAGGGCACCAACGTGCTCTCGGGGACCGCCCGCGGGGTGGTGATCAACACGGGGGCCCGCACCTACTTCGGCGCCATCACCCGCAAGCTCGCCGGCCAGCGCTCGAAGACGAGCTTCGACAAGGGAATCGCGGGATTCACGTGGCTCATGATCCGTTTCATGGTGGTGATGGTCGCGGTGGTATTCCTCATCATCGGCATCACCAAGCACAACTGGCTGGACGCCCTGATGTTCGGCCTTGCCGTCGCCGTGGGGCTCACCCCTGAAATGCTTCCCATGATCGTCACGGTGAACCTGGCCAAGGGCGCCATGGCAATGTCGAAAAAAAAGGTCATCGTCAAGAAGCTGAACTCCATCCAGAACTTCGGAGCCATCGACATCCTGTGCACCGACAAGACGGGCACCCTGACCCAGGACAGGGTCATCCTCGAAAAGTACGTGGACGTGTCCGGCCAGCAGAGCGACGAGGTCCTCCGCTATTCCTACATGAACAGCTTCTACCAGACGGGTCTTCGCAACCTCCTGGACCGGGCCGTGCTCGCTCACGGCGAGTTCGAGGTGGAGCAGCGCTGCAAAAAGGTGGACGAAATCCCGTTCGACTTCACCCGCAAACGCATGTCCGTGGTCGTGGAGTACGAAGGGGACCATGTGCTGATCTGCAAGGGGGCGGTGGAGGACGTGTTCAAGGTCTGCTCCTCCTACCAGGTGGAGGGCGACGTCCTGCCGATGATCGACATGATCCGCCAGGACGTGCTGGAGGACTACGAGGCGCTGAGCGCGGACGGCTACAGGGTGCTCGCAATCGCGTATCGGGAGTTCCCGCGTGAGAAGACGGTGTTCGGCGCCGCGGACGAGAGCGAGATGATCCTCCTCGGCTACATCGCCTTCTTCGACCCTCCGAAGGAAACCACGGCGCAGGCCCTGAAGGCCCTGAAGGATGCGGGGGTCGCCGTGAAGATCCTCACGGGGGACAACGACCTGGTCACCCGCAAGGTCTGCAAGGACGTGGGCATCGACGTGGAGCACCTCGTGACGGGCCCCCAGCTCCAGGGTCTCACGCCTGAGCAGCTCGTGGAGACCGCCGAGAAGGCCACGGTGCTGGCGCGCCTGTCTCCTACCCAGAAGGAGCAGGTCATCCAGGCCCTGCAGAGCAAGGGGCATGTCGTCGGGTTCATGGGAGACGGCATCAATGACGCCCCCGCACTCAAGAAGGCGGACGTCGGGATTTCCGTGGACACCGCCGTGGACGTAGCCAAGGACGCGGCCGACATCGTGCTGCTGGAGAAAAGCCTCCTCGTGCTGGACGCCGGCATCATCGAGGGCCGCAAGGTCTTCGGGAACATCATCAAGTACATCCGCATGGGAGCGAGCTCCAACTTCGGCAACATGTTCAGCGTCGTGGGCGGCAGCTTCTTCCTGCCCTTCCTGCCCATGCTCCCCATCCAGGTCCTCACGAACAACATGCTCTACGACATCTCCCAGGTCGGGATTCCGTCCGACCGGGTCGACCCCGAGTTCTCCCTGGTGCCCAGGAAATGGAACATCGGCAACATCAGGCGGTTCATGTACTTCATCGGGCCGATGAGCTCCATCTTCGACTACGCGACTTTCTTCCTGATGCTCTACTTCTTCGGCTGCATCGCCTTCGTCTCCCCATCGACCTCCCCGGCCATGAAGGACTACTACCAGGCCCTGTTCCACACGGGCTGGTTCGTGGAATCCATCCTGACCCAGACCTTGATCGTGCACGTCATACGGACAAGGAAGATTCCCTTCATCCAGAGCCGCGCCAGCCCGGTCATGTTCTTTTTCACGCTGCTCGTCATGGCCATCGGCGTCGCGCTTCCGTACAGCCCGGCGGCCCATTTCTTCGGCCTCGTCCCCCTGCCGGCCATCTACTGGGCGTGGATTGCCGGATTCCTCGTGCTCTATTGCGGGCTCACGCATCTCGTGAAGACCTGGTTCTTCACAAAATTCGGAGTCGACTGAAAATGTCACCAGGAGTGACCGCATGAAAAGTCTCCTCGATGCGCTTCAGGAAGGGCGGCTCATTGAGCTTCCCGAGATCGACAAGGGGAAAATCCTGAATCTCCTCGCAACCCTGATCGAGGCGATCCCGGACTTCCGCGGCGGCTTCGACTTCGCGGGCGCCGTGGCCAGCCGCGAGGCCGCCGCCAATACCGGCATCGGCCATGGATGGGCGGGCCCGCACGGCCGCGTCTCCGGGGAAGGAGACCTGTTCTGCGCCATCGGCTGGAGCCCCACGGGCATCGACTACGGCGCGCCCGACGGGAAGCCCGTGCGCATCGTGGTCATGCACTACATCCCGGATTCCCAGAAGAACGTGTACCTGAGGGAGATCGCGGGCCTGGCGAAAGCGATCAAGAGCAACCCTGCGCTCGGCGAGCTGTCCGGCCTGAAGGACCTCAGCGAGGTGAGGCACCGTCTCATCGACCTTCTCACCGCAGCGGTGGACAGCGCCCTGCCGGACGTGAAGGCGCGCATGATCCAGTTGGAGGCAAAGCAGGCCGTCTCCGCGCTCTCCGAGACCCTGCCTGCCGACGTACTGTCAGCCCTGAGCCTCATCCCTCTCTCCGTGATCGTTGTCCCCGGGGCCCGCCCCCTCATCCTCGCCCAGGACAAGGAGCTGGTTGCGCAGATCGAAACCGGCCCTGACGTGGTGGCACCTCTCGGCGCCCGGGTCCCGTTCGACCACTCGGGGTACAGGGTATTCACCCGGTCGGTGTCCTCGTTTCAGCCCGACAGGCTCCTGTACGACTGCATCGCGGTCAAGTTGCCCGGCTCGGCAAAAAAGCCCGCGTGAATCCCCATGATTCGTACCAGCGTCTGGTGGAGAGGGTGTTCTTCCACGGACGCCGTACCCGTCTCAGCGAGGCAGCCTCTTTCATCGCCGCAAACCTTTTCCTGTACGTCGTGGTGTTCTACCTCCTTCTCAACACCATCGTGTACGACTGGACGGGAAGCCTTTACGCGCACGGCTTCCACCTGAACACGGACCTGGACAACCTGATCCCGTTCGCCCCCGAGTGGGCGATATTCTACCTGTACCTCTTCTACCCGCTTTCCGCGCTCACAATGGCGTGGTTCGCGCTCGCGGACCACAGGAGAGGCTACGCGCTGGGCTTTTCCCTGATCCTGATCACCCTCGTCGCGGATCTCGTCTATGTCGTCTTCCCGGTGACAACGGACATCTACCGGCAGGCCCTGCTCTCGCATCCCCTGGTGGGAAACGTTTTCGCGAGCGCCATGTACGCGCACTATGCGACTGACCCGTCTTTCAACTGCTTCCCGAGCCTGCACGCGGCGGTGGCGACGATCTGCTTCTACGCCTGGCATCGGTACGCGAGGATCCTGCGCAGCCGGGTGGTACGCGGAATCGCCGTCGGGATGCTGGTCGTGGGCATCGGGGTCGTGCTTTCCACCCTGTTCGTGAAGCAGCACTACATCGCGGATGAGCTGGCGGGGATTCTCCTTGCCTGGGCAATCGGCCGTTGGATGTTCGACTTCTTCTGGGGCGCCAAAATAACAGAAAGTTAGCCCCTGAACCCCTATTCTTTAAGGAACATTAATCACCCCTTAATGGCGCTCTCACACTCCCGTAGGTATGTTGGATGCATGTCAAACGCAGTCATGAACCCATCGGTACGTAAGGCATTGAAAGCGGATGAGAATCTCCTGGTCCTGTACCTGAAGGAGATCAACAAGGTGCGCCTCCTCACGCGAACGGAAGAGGAGACGCTGGCCCGGGAAGCGGCAAAGGGAAGCGTGGTGGCGAAGGAGAAGCTGGTGCGGGCGAACCTGCGGTTCGTGGTGAACATCGCCAAGAAGTACCAGCGGCGGGGGCTCCCCCTGGAAGACCTCATCAGCGAGGGCAACATCGGCCTCCTGCGCGCCATCGACCGCTTCGACGTGGAGAAAGGCTACCACTTCATCTCCTACGCGGTATGGTGGATCAGGCAGTCCATCCTGAATGCAATCAATGAAAAGGCGCGCACGATACGACTGCCGGTGAACAGGGCGATGGAGCTCGCCCAGATGGAGAACGCCCTCGAGCTGGGGTCCGCTCCGCCGAAGCAGGCGTCCCTGCTCCTCGCCGTTGCCCGCGAGCCGGTTTCACTGGACGCGCCGGTGGGTCCGGGCGACGATGCCTCTCCGTTCGGCGACACGGTGGAAGACCGGAGCAACCTCTCCCAGGACGACCGTGTGATCACCCAGGCGCTGCGCGATGACATCCAGGCCGTCCTCGGCACCCTCGCGCGCAAGGAGGCCGAGATCATTGCGGCCCGTTTCGGGCTCAACGGGGGCAGGGCCCTTTCCCTGCGGGAGCTGGGGGTGCGCTACCGGCTCACAAAGGAGAGGATCAGGCAGATCGAGAAGAAGGCGCTGCGCCAGCTCCAGGGGCAGGCTCCCCGGCGGATCCTGCGCGCGTACATGTGACGCCGGGGAAGTTGCACGGGGGGGCCTGCTAGCGGTAGCTGTCGCGCAGGTGGCGGACGGTGAGTCCCCGGCGAAGCCTGTCCGCGGTCACCTTCTCCCGGGGAGTGAAGAGCACGGCGCACGGCGTGCCGGGAATGAGGGTCATGCAGTTGTCGGAGAATTCTCCGGCAATCCCCCCCGCGTCCAGCGCCGTGT
>JBEKTX010000298.1:0-4890 GCA_049515615.1 Spirochaetia bacterium | reverse complement strand
GCGCCGATGAGAGGCGAAGGCCCCGCGCCGTGCGCCGGCTCGGGGCTGCTTCTCACGCGGTGAACTTTGCCCGCGCCTGCTCGAACCACTTGTGGACGTCTTCGAACAGGTCGAGGTAGTCCTCGTACTGGAGCTTCTCCTGAATATGGCCGACGAGGGCTTTCGCGTCCATGCTCTTTCCTCTGATCGTGAGCGGGCTTTCTGACTGCACCCGCCGCGCGAACTGCCGGTATTCGTCTATGAATGCGGAGCCCACTCCGTTGCGGGCGAGGGTGTCGAGGAAAATCGAATCGGCATCGATGAGCCACAGGTAGACGATCGCCAGGCCGTGGATCACCCGGAACTCCTTCTCCGTGAAGATGATGAATGGCAGCTCGTTGTCCACGATCCGCATCTCCCGGAAATCGAAGAGGCCGTCCGGGAATAATCCCTGGGAAGGCCCGGGAGGAGCACCTGCCGCCCCCGCAGCCCTGTCCGCCTCGGTCCCGATATCCGCCAGCCGGTCACGCGCGGCTTCCCGCACCATCCGGTACAGCTCCTTCTGGTCACCGTCCCCGGTCGGAGGATAGGGGAAGCGTTGGAAAAGCCGCGCATCAGGGTCCTCGTCGAACCATGCCATGAGCGCGGTGAGCGTCTCCCGCACCCGCCGCGAGTGGAGGCTGAAGGCCTTGCCCGTGCAGCTCTCGTTGACGAGGGGGATCACGATCTTCAGGAGGTTTTTGGCAAGGCACGCCATTTCCAGGGGGTCCTGCTTCTCCCTGACGCCGTTCCAGATCTCCAGCGGCTTCACTCCCTCCACTGTCTGCATGTCGAAATAGAGCCCGCGCACGAACAGCACGAGACTGTTGTCCATTAGTCCTGCTCCTGTCGTCCTGCCGCGTCCCGTGTGACAATGAAGTGCGTGGTCACGCCCCTGATCCAGGCCGCCGGTGTCCCCTCATCTCCATCCACCGCCCTGCGGACGGGACCGGCCTTGTCCGCGCCTGCCGCGAGGAAGACGACGTGACGTGATGTTCTAAGGAATTCGGGGCAAAGGGTCAATCGCCAGCCCGGAGGAGCGCCGCCTCCCCTGATCGCCGCCGCGGGGAAGCTCGAGGACAGGTGTCGGTCCACCGGCACCTGCCGCCCGTCAGGCAGACAGGCCGTTGCACCGGGGAACAGCGAGGCGGTGTGACCGTCGGGGCCTATCCCCAGGAGGAGGATGTCGGGCTTTTCTCCCCGCAGATCCTCGCGGAGAGTCTCACCGTAGCGGCGGGCGCAGTCGACGGGATCGCCGCGTCCCGGCATCCAGGAGCGGATTGTGCTTTCAGGGGCTGAGATCGATCCGAGCAGGGTCTCGCGCGCCATGCGTTCGTTCGACTGCGGATCGGTCGGAAGGGCCCAGCGTTCGTCGCCGAAAAACCATTCGATCGCCCCGGGGGGGATCGACCGGGATGAAATGCCCCGCGCGATGAGCGTGTAGGTCTTTCTCGGCGTCGAGCCGCCGGACAGGATCACCCGCGCCCTGCCGCGCTCCTTGAGGGACTCGGACAGGTACGACAGAACCAGCCCGCTCGCTTCCTCCGAAAGGGCATCGAGGTCATCTGAGACGATGACCCGTGGAGACCCTTCCTCAGGCACCGGCGCGGCGCGCATCCGAAAGGACCTCGCCGAAGACGACGTCCCTGGAGAGGGTGTCCACTTCCTCGAGGAGGATCTCGCCGTCGGAAGGGAAGCGGTAGGCGCCCTTCTCCTCTCCGCGGGACAGGCAACCCCCCCGCGTGCAGCCGATATCAACCGCGGGCGCACCGTCGATCGTGAAGGTGAGCCGAAAGCCCTCTGCGAGCGGGCCCTCCCAGGCATGATCGGCATCCACGGACCGGCCCAGCCGGGCGCCAAGCCATTGGAAGTACAGCCATGCCTCCATCCGCGAGCCGCCGTACAGCCGCACTGATTTCACCGAGGCAAGGAGGGGCCTCATCTCCGTCGGGTCGAACGCGCGCGCGCTCTGCTCTCTCAGCACCCTGCCCCGGCGCCATGCGAAATCTGAGACGAGAAACCCGTCCGCCGTTGCGTCTCGGAGGCGCTGGAGCACGCGCAGCGAGGCGCCTTCCCCCCCGGCGCTTCGCGATGAATCCACGAGCAGCTTGTCGATGAGACCCCTCGAGCCGCTGAGCGCCGGCGTCCACTTCAACGCGGCATCCTACGGGCTGTCCGGCATCCATGCGAACACGGGGAGGTCCCTGATGACCAGCGGCGCCCACGCCCCAGGGTCCGCGCCGACCCCGTCGTCGCCGGACTCGATGCGCACCTCTTCGAAGCAGACGCCCCGGTTCCGCCTGTCGGGGTAGCAGCGGCCGCTCACCCACGCCTCGGTCTTCGGGGAACGCGCGCGTCGGATCGTGATGATGCGCGCTGGCCGCTTGCCCAGGAGGAACTGCAGGGCCGTTTCCACGTGATCGGGAGATCCCGGCTCGGGAGCCCCTTCCGAACGGAAAATGAGGAGGGTGAAGATGTTGGTCTTGGTCCCCGAGGAATACGGGTTGGATTCCTTCTCCCGGATCCGGGCGATCTCATCCTCGATGACACGCGGGTCCAGAATTGCGCTCACAACCGCCTCCACCGTCTCTCCGGCGTGCCGAGGAGCGCGGCCGCTGCTTCGGGCCCGGCGCTGCCCGCCCGGTAGGGCGAGACCGTCGGCGCGCCCGTGCTCTGCCACCCGTCGAGGATCTCCGTGATGAATCTCCAGGCGGAGTCCACCTCGTCTTTTCGCATGTACAGCGTCGAGTCTCCCAGCATAGCATCCAGGAGCAGCCGCTCATACGCCTCCGGCAGCTCTTCTCCGAAGGCCGAGCCGTAGGAGAAGTCCATGTTCACGGTGCGCATTTCCGTCGTCGGCCCCGGTATCTTGGAGTTGAAGCTCATGGTGATGCCCTCCTGGGGCTGGATGCGGAAAGTGAGGACGTTGGGAGGCGTGGCGGCCGGTTCCTTGTCGGCGAACAGGAGGAGCGGCGGCCTCTTGAAGTGCAGGGAGATTTCGGTCGTCCTCCGAGAAAGCCGCTTGCCCGTGCGAAGGAGAAACGGAACGCTGGCCCAGCGCCAGGAATCCAGGAAGACCCTGATTGCGGCGAAGGTCTCGGTGCATGAACCCTGCGCAACCCCTTCCTCCTCGCGGTATCCCGGGGCTTCGCTTCCCTCCACGATGCCCTTTTCGTACTGGCCGCGCACCGTCTCGGTTGCGACACGGCTGCCGGTGATCGGCGCAATCGACTTCAGGACCTTCACCTTTTCGTCGTGGATGCTGTCGGGATCCAGGTCCACGGGCGGTTCCATCGCCACGAGGGAGAGGAGCTGCAGCATGTGGTTCTGCATCATGTCGCGCAGCGCCCCGGCGCTCTCGTAGTAGCGGCCGCGGGTTCCCACGCCGATGGTCTCGGCCATGGTGATCTGCACGTGGTCCACGTAGCGGTTGTTCCAGACAGGCTCGAAAATGCGGTTGCCGAACCTCATCAACATGATGTTCTGGACGGTCTCCTTGCCGAGGTAGTGGTCGATTCGATAGATCTGCTCTTCAGGGAAGGCCACCGCGATCCGTTCGTTCAGGCTTCGGGCGCTGGCGAGATCCCTGCCGAGCGGCTTTTCTACTATAATACGTGAGAATCCCCGGGACTGGTCCACGAGACCCGCGGTGCTGATTCTCTCCACGATGGTCTGATACGCGTCCGGCGGGGTCGCCAGGTAGAACAGCCGGTTCGGCGGCTGGGCGTACTCCCTTCCGATCTGCTCATACCCATCGGGTGATTCGAAGGATGAGCGGATGAACCCGATGCCGGAGACAAACGCGTCCTTTACCTCCGCGTCGGCGGCGGGCGCATCCTCCGAATCCAGCCATCCCCGAACGAGAGCGCGAAACTTCGCCGTGTCCCACTCCCTTCGCGCGAAACCGACTATCCTGACACCCGGGACGCTGCCCTTGAGGAACAGCGAAAAGAGCGCGGGGACGAGCTTTCTCCGGGTGAGGTCGCCGCTGGCGCCGAATATGACTAGGGTGAGCGGCCGCGGTTGCCGAGGCAGACCCAGGCCGGCCATCAGCGGGTTCTCTTGCATAGCGTAAAATGGTACATAATCGATGGAATGGAGACAAGCCGAGGCCCCCCACTGTCCCTGGTCACGCCCTGGCCTGACGCGTTCGTGTCGCTGAAACAGCGAACGACATCGACCATGGACGACGCGCTGCGGCTCGCGCGCGCCGGCTGCCCGACCGGCACGGTTGCCGCGGCCGACTACCAGGAGAAAGGGCGGGGCAGGGTTCCGGGCCGGACATGGATGTCGCTTCCGGGGGAGAGCCTCCTTGCGACCGTTGTCCTCCGAATCCCCGAGCTCGGCTACGCTCTCGAGGAGCTCCCCCTCCGCGCCGGGGTCGCCGTGGCCCTCGGCATCGAAGATGCGGCCCGCATCGGCGTGCAGATCAAGTGGCCGAACGACGTGGTCGCCGCTGGCTCCATGCCCACGGCGGGGAAGAAGCTCGCGGGGCTCCTCTGCGAGTCTCATGGGGACGCGGCGCTGGTCGGCTTCGGCGTCAACTGTTCCCAGGCCTCATTCCCCGATGAGATCGCGGCTGCCGCCTGCTCGCTTTTCCAGGTCGTCGGGAAGGTGCTGCCGCCTTCCTCCCTGCTCTCCGCGATACTCTTCCGGCTGAAGGACGCCGCTGCCAATGCGGGATGGCAGGACCAGCTGCGCGCGCGTCTGTATCGGAGAGGGCAGGCCGTCCGAGTGAGCCTGATCGGCGGCGGCAGGACGCTGCAGGGAATCCTGGAGGATGTCGATGACCGGGGACGGCTCGTGCTCGAGCTCAGCGACGGCCGCCGGCAGGCCGTGACTCAGGGCGAGCTGCTGCCATCACCCTGATCG
>JBEKTX010000297.1:0-4922 GCA_049515615.1 Spirochaetia bacterium | reverse complement strand
GGCGGCGCTGAACGCAGACGCGATGCCCGTTCTCCAGCAGGTCTCCGATTTCCTCGGCCAGATCCCCAACTCGGTGGTCATCGAGGGACACACGGACACCGTCACGCCGAACCCCGTGCGGTGGCCGGGGGGCAACTGGGAGCTCGCTGCGGAGCGATCCGTCGCGGTGCTGCAGACGCTGGAAGACTACGGCGTGCCGGCCGAACGCCTCTCCGCCTCCTCGTATGGCGACACACGGCCGGTGCAGTCCAACCTCACGGAAGAAGGCCGCTCCTTCAACAGGCGGGTGGACATTGTGATCGTGGAGAAGTTGTAGCCTCCAGCGCCTGGGGGATAGACAAGGCTCCGCTGCCACGCTATATTGCCTCCGAATCTCACTTTCACAGGCGATTCAGAATCATACGATCCAACTCACGGAGAGGGGTATGAGCAGAGAAGCTACCTTGCTGGTCTGCGTCCTGGTCCCGCTCGGGGGAGCTTTCATACTGCCCCTGTTGGGCCGCGTTTCGGAGCTCCTGCGCAATCTCTGCGCCCTGTGCCTTGTCTGCGTCTCCCTGGTATGCTCGCTCCTCCTCGTGCCGGCCGCGTTGGCCGGCCAGGAAGTGACATGGACGGCGGCGGGACCCCTGGGGATATCCTTCACGCTGACGGCCGACGCACTGGCCGTTTTCATGGCCGTGGTCTCCTCCCTCGTCGGGGCGGTCATCATGCTCTTCTCCTTTGACTACATCAGCCACTACAAGAACCAGAATGAATACTACGTCATGGCGGTTCTCTTCCTGGGAGCCATGATGGGCATCGTGTTCTCCGCGAACCTGGTCTTCCTCTTCGTGTTCTGGGAGATCACGGGAATCGCGAGCTGGAGGCTGATCGGATTCTACAGGGGAAAAAATGATGTCCTGCGCGCCGACAAGGCATTCCTGATCACGGCATTCGGCGCCCTGCTCATGCTGCTCGCCATCGTGGCGGTCTACGGACAGACCGGATCGTTCGACCTCGCCGCGCTGAAGGGCACCCCACTCCCCTGGATCGTTTCAGGTCTTTTTCTCGTGGGCATGATCTCGAAATCCGCCACGCTCCCCTTCCACACGTGGCTGCCTGACGCCGGCGTCGCCCCTTCCCCGGTCACCGCGCTTCTCCACGCTGCGGTGCTGGTAAAGATCGGGGTCTATGTCTTCGCGCGTCTTTTCCTCGTGACCTTCCCCCTGGATGTCGGGATGCGCACCGCGGTCATCGTGGTCTCCGCGGCGAGCGCGCTCGTCAGCGCGGGGGCGGCGCTCATCGAGACAGACATCAAGAGGCTCATCGCCTACTCCACGGTGAGCCAGATCGCCTTCATCTTTCTCGGCCTCGCCACCGGCACGGCGGCGGGAGCGGTGGGAGCGCTCCTCTACATCCTCATGCACGGCCTGGCCAAGGCAGGGCTATTCCTTTCGGCGGGAGTCGTGGAGCAGAATACGGGCACAAAGGATATCACGAAGCTCGGCGGACTCCTGAGGACGATGCCGGTCACCGCCGTTTCTTTCCTCTTTTGCGCCTTCTCCGTGATGGGCTTTCCCCCGCTGGGAGGATTCTTCAGCAAGTACCTTGTGGTCACATCGGCAGTGGACGCGGGAAGGCCGGCTCTGGCCGCCGTTTTCATGGGCGGAGCGGTGCTCACGATCCTCTATCTTTTCCGCCTGTTCTCGAAGGTTTTCCTCGGTGAGTCCCGTGGCGGCGCGCCCGCCGTGGAGCGTTCCGGCCTGATGGTCACCTGCGTGGCCCTCCTCGCCGCTCTCTCTCTTGCCGGCGGACTCTTTGTCGGCTGGCCGGCCTCGCTTGCGAAGGCGGCGCTCGCGGCGATGCCGGGGGTCACGCAGTGAACGCGCACAGCCTGATCCTGCCCATCGTGGTGCCCGCCGCGGCGGGCGTCATCGCCCTGCTGGCTTCCGGAAAGTCGCGCTGGATTGCCCCGCTCGTCGCGGTGATCGCGTCGGCGGTGCAGGTGGCTGTCACCGTCATCCTCTTCCCGACCGACACATCGTTCACCCTGCCATGGCTCGGGTACGGAATCGAGCTCAGCCTCAGGCTCTCCCGCATGAGCGCCTTCATTGTTCTGGCCATTGCGGGTTTCTCCTTCCTCGTGTCCCTGTACGCGGCTTCCTCGATGGCGCGCGCGCCGTCCACGCGGCCGTTTTTCGCGTGGATGCTCCTGACGGTCGCCATGGCAAGCGGCGTGGCGCTGGCGGACAACCTGGTCCTGCTCCTCGTGTTCGGGGAAGGGCTCCTGCTCACTCTCTTCGGGATGATCTCCGCGGGCGCACGCCGCCCCCATGGAACGGCGATCAAAGCCGTCATCATCGTCGGGTCGACCGACCTGTGCATGATGCTCGGGGTGATGCTCACCGGGCGCCTGGCGGGCACGCTCTCGATGTCGGCGATCAGGCTGCCGGTGGACGGTGTCGGCGGGATCGCGTTCATCCTCCTCATGATCGGCACCCTCGGCAAGGCGGGAGCAATGCCGTTCCATAGCTGGATCCCGGATGCCGCTCTGGATGCACCGCTGCCGTTCATGGCCATTCTCCCGGCGAGCATCGACAAGCTTCTTGGGATCTACCTCCTTGCCCGGATCTCACTCGACCTCTTCGTCCTCTCCCCGGGCTCGTGGGTGTCGGTCGTGCTCATGGTCGTCGGCGCCGTCACCATCATCCTGGCCGTCATGATGGCCCTCGTGCAGAAGGACTACAAGCGGCTTCTCTCGTACCATGCCATCAGCCAGGTGGGATACATGGTCCTGGGAATCGGCACCGCCCTGCCCATCGGGATCGTGGGCGGCATCTTCCACATGATCAATAACGCGATCTACAAGTCATGCCTCTTCCTCACCGGCGGCGCCGTGGAAAAGCAGGCCGGCTCCAGCGACCTCGAGAAGCTCGGCGGTCTGGCCCGCGGCATGCCCGTGACGGCCGTCTGCTTCATCGTCGCCGCCGTCTCGATCTCGGGCGTGCCGCCGTTCAACGGGTTCTTCTCCAAGGAGATGGTCTACCACGCGGCGCTCGAGAGCGGATGGGTCTTCTACGCCGCGGCGCTCATAGGTTCCTTCTTCACCGCCGCTTCGTTCCTGAAGCTCGGCCACGCCGCCTTCTTCGGGAAGCGCGCGGATGCACGGGAAATCCGGGAAGCGCCGCTGCCCATGCTCATCCCGATGATCGTTCTCGCCGGCCTGTGCATCCTCTTCGGAGTGGGCAACAGCCTGACGCTGGAAGGCCTTATCCAGCCCGCCGTGGGCACCGCGGTCACCGGCGGGAAGAGTTTTGCCGGCTTTCCGGCCAGCTCACTGCTGGTCGGCCTCACTGCGGCCGTGCTCCTGCTTGCAGTCCTGAACCACTGGTACGGAGCCCGCCGGACAGGCCGGGGCCTGGGCGCCGTGGACCATATCCACCACGCGGTGCTCCTCTCCCCCGTCTACTCCGTGGCGGAGAAGGGCTGGCTGGATCCGTATTTCATCGGCCGTTGGATCGTGCGCGGGCTGGCCGCCGGGCTCTGGGGAATAGACCGGGGAATCGATTGGGTATACGACACCCTGATCGTGAAAGCGGCACAAGGAGTCTCGCGGCTGGGGAGGTGGGCGCACAACGGCAGCGTCAACCGCTACGTGCTCTGGTCTCTGGCGGGCGCGGCGGCGGTTGTCATCACCGGGGCATTCCTGCTCGGAGGCAGCCGATGAGCGACGTCATTCTCCTGCTGCCATTCGCCGCCCTTCTTGTGCTCAACGTCCTTCCGCGCGGCGCCCGGGCCCACGCACTGATCCTCGCCGCCGCGGTCTTCGGCCTGCAGACCGTTGCCGCCGTCCTGCAGCCATTCCACGTATTCGACTGGAGCTCCATTGCTCCGCTGGAAAAGGCCGTCGGGTTCACGCTCGGCGCGGACAACCTGGCTGTGCTGCTCCTCCTCACGGCAGGCATTGCCGGCCTGGCCTCGATCCTTGTCGGCAGGGAGAGCATCGGCACGCCGCGCGCCCGGTTTGCATTCGCCAACCTCGTGCTCATCGCGCTGATCGGGATGAACGGGATCGCGATGGTGCGGGACCTGTTCTCCCTGTACGTCTTCATCGAGGTGACCTCCGTGGCCGCGTTCATCCTCGTGGCCCTGCGGGACGGCGGGACGGCGCTGGAGGGCGCCTGGAAGTACCTCCTGCTGTCCGCGGTGGCCAGCGTTTTCATGCTCCTCTCCGTAGCGCTCTTCCTCCTCACCGCGGGCGGTGTGACGTTCGACGAGGCAGCGGCGGCGCTCGCTGCTCCCACTCCGCAGGTGTGGATCGCGGCGGCCCTGTTCCTCTGCGGACTGTTCGTGAAGTCCGCGATGGTGCCCTTCCATGGGTGGCTCGCCGATGCCTATTCCGAGGCGCCGCCCGCAGTCTCCGTGTACCTCGCGGGCATCGTCACGAAAGCGTCGGGCATCTTCGCGCTGATCCGCCTCGCGCCTGCCGTGCTCTCCGCGGCTGGGCCCGGGAGGATGATCCTCCTGGTTGTCGGCGCGGCCACCGCTGTGGGAGGCGCTTTTCTCTCCCTCACGCAGACCGACATGAAGCGGATGCTCGCCTACTCCAGCGTGAGTCAGATGGGCTACATCGTCATGGCGCTGGGCGGCCAACCCGCCCTGGCCATCGCGGCGGCGGCTCTGCATTTCTTCAACCACACGGTATCCAAGGCGCAGCTCTTCACGAACGCCGCGGCCGTGGAAGCGCGCCTGGGTACCCGTGACATGGACAGGATGGGCGGGATCGCCGCGCGCATGCCCGTCACCGGCGGCACCTCGGCGGTGGCAACTCTCTCCATCGCGGGCCTGCCCCCGCTTGCTGGTTTCTGGAGCAAGCTCCTCATCGTGATCGCGCTGTGGAAAGGGGGGCAGGTGGTGTTCGCCGTCATCGCCGTGCTCACCAG
>JBEKTX010000296.1:0-4935 GCA_049515615.1 Spirochaetia bacterium | reverse complement strand
AAAAGTGGGGTAAAGCCATTCTGCGACAGAGCGTTCACCTCTGCCCCCGCTTCCACCAGTGCAGTGATCACTTCAGGGCTTGGGTTGGCACCAGCGGCAAGCAGAAGTGGTGTCAGGCTGGATTTGTCACGAGCCGCGAGGTCTGCCCCTGCCTTCACGAGGGCCGAGACCACCGAGGGGTTCTTGTTTTCCTTGGCAGCGTGCATGAGGGGAGTCATGCCGTCTTTATCCCGAGCTTTGAGATCCGCCTTCGCTTTCAGCAAGGTGGCGATCACCTCGGGGTTCTGGTTATTTGCCGCGGCATACATGAGGGGGGTCATGCCGTTTTGCAACCGAGCGTTTACTTTCGCGCCCTTGTTGATGGCGTCCTGTACTTCTTGCGGTGTTCCGTATTCAACAAGCTTCGCCAAGTCCATAGTCACCTCGCTCCTGCGTGGACGCCTTAACCGCATCTTTGCAGCTATGTATCCAACCAGCCATCCAACTGGTGCCCAAATCACAAAGGGGATGATGCACAAGTACCATGCCGTGTATAAACCGAAGGAAACGGCGCTCGACACGAAACAAAGAATCGAGCAAGGCACAACTCCGGTTCTGCCCATGAACTTGTATGACGGAGAAGCTGCGGCATTGATGTCAAATGTCAGAAGTCCCAGTACCAAACCAAGTGTTGAAATAGCAATAATGGATGGACCGAGACCAACAAGACCCCAAAGAGTGCCAGAGATGCTACTTTGGACAATGACTACGCCAATAAATATCCGGAAGGGGACCTTTTCAGCATGTTTCGTGGGGCCGTTGCGAAAGATCCGGCTCTGGATTGGGTTAAGCACGAGCAGATATCCATTCCAGGTAGCGAGAAGACTTGCTACCATTTGCCATGCGACTTCCAAAATGCACATCCCCCTCTGTAGCGATTGTATCATTACCTTGGGGTCCTTCCAAATGAGGGAAATCCGTGGGCTCTGGGTAGCGTTCGTTGTAGGCCACGACATAGGTCTGGGGTCATCTTACGGGAGTCTGGGCCGTCGTCATGCGCCCAGCCCCAGGGAACGCAGGCAGTGCTCCGTCACAGCCACGTTCGCGTGCTCGAGGGCCTTTTCGACCCGGTACACGTCCCGGCTCTTCTGGTAAAGCCTCACCGCGAAAGCATGGCGCAGGTCGTGCACGTTGTAGCGCTCACGCACCTTTCCTGCCCCGTGCAGCTTCCCGACCAGGTAGCGGAAGCGGTCGGCGATCATCGAAGCGGGCTTCCCTGAGAAATCGAGTGCCATAACTTCAATTCCTACTCGAAACTCCTCTCGAAGCCGTTGATGTTGACGATCAGCTCGTAGGCCTCTCTGAACGTCCGCCCGCTCTCCATCAGGGGCAGTAGCTCGTCGAGGACCTTCTGCAAGTCCCCGCCGAAGTAACTGTGCAGGTTCAAGAACAGCCTCGCCGTGCTGTCCGGCTCGTACCTCTCCGACTCCTCCAGGTAGCCGCTCATCCTCAGGGGCTCCCCTCGTCCTTCTCCATCGCCTCCGCAACGCTGTCGAACTCCGTGTCGAGACCTTCCATGATCTCCGACAGCATGCACGCGATGCACGGGACCGTCTCGTCGTGCAGTTGCTCAGCCCGGCAGTTCGACAGCAGGTCCACCAGGGCGCTGGCCTTGCTGAACCTGTCGTTGAACGAGTCACGCGCGTCAATGACAGCCTGCGCGTTTATCTCCTCCCCCTCCGGAACTCCCTTGTCCTTCACCCGCTCGGTCGCTACTTTCATCTCACGCCACCCCCACCAGCCTGCGCCCTCTCGGCGTCCACGACCGTGAACTCGTCGATGGTCAGGATGTCCGTCCCGTAGTCGTTGCGGTCCCGCGCGTAAGTGATGATCTCCTCGTCCTTGACGAGCCTGCCGTCCCTGCCGAACTTGCCGTTGGGACCGAGGAAGTCGCTCCTCAGGTCGCCGTTCTCGATCAATTTGTCCACGACCTGCCTGAGTGAGTCGGCCATCAGGTAGCGGATGACCACTGGCATGTGCCTGACCGCCTCGTGTCCCTCGATGGTGGCGACGAAGATCCTCCTCTTTTCCTTTTTGTTCATCTCGCACCTCTACAATTCTATCATCGAATAGACAATCAAATTATACAGCCATTTGACAATAATGCCATAGACTTTTTTGGATTAGGCTGTAGATGAGTACAGCTTATGGTTGATAAGAAGCGTGCGCGGAAACCCGCCAGAATTCAGGAACTACTTGCGCGGAACATCAAAGAGGCAAGAGGCCGCTTGAAGTTTACTCAAGAGATGCTGGCCGAGAGGTCGGATCTCACCACGTCGTTCATCGGCGAGGTCGAGATATGCCGGAAGTATCCGCGCCCCAAGACGCTTCAGAAAATCGCGGATGCCCTGGGGCTCAAGCCGTACCAGTTGTTCGTAGAAGAAGGGTCTGGCAAGGAACTTGAGAGGCACAAGCTCTTGGCCAGAATCTTCTTGGAGTTGAAGGGCAACATCAACAGGGAACTTGAAGCGACGTTGATGAAGTACAGCAAGGACTAACACCGCCGAGTTAGTCCCCCTGGCGGATCACTGGCGTCCGACCTGCCTCCGTCTTTCGCGTCTCCACTCTCTGCTGAAATCGACGGGTCTGCCGAACTTGTCCACGATCACCTCGTTCTCCATCTCCCGGGTCTCCTGACACTCGGGGCACGAGCAAGCGGGACCGTGTCCCCCGTCCAGGGGAACGCCGCGCTCGTCCACGAACTTCTTCCCGTGCGCCAACCAGCAATCCAAGCAGTTGCATCCGGGGCCATGACCGCTGTCGTCGTCGTTCACGTGGTACGTCTCGAAGCGCAAATCTCTGCTCATTCGACTCCGAGCCCCTGCAAGTACACCTGCGTCACGTTCAACGAGGCGTGACCGAGCGCCCGCTGCACCGCCAGCACGTCGCGGGTCCTCTTGTACAGGTTCGCCGCGTACCTGTGGCGGAAGTCGTGCGCCGTGTATGCGTGGCGGATGCGATCCTGCGCGTTGAGCGTCGCGCCGAGCCTCGCGATGGCCGCCCCGGTGCTCTGCAAGTTCCAGTCTGCGAACGGCCGCCTTGGGCCGCTCTTGAACCGCCTCCGCACCTCCTCCGGCAACGTCAACACCCTCGTTCGCCCCCCTTTGACTTTGAAGCTCGCCTTGCCCCCGTCTTCCAGCTTCATGCTCAGTGCATCCCCCAGCCGCAGACCGGTCTCTCCGAGCAATCGAACGAGGGGGAGCAGCCGCCTCGCGCTTTCTCTCATCCTATGCTCGGCCATGGTCACCGCCTTCATCCTCCGCTTGGCCGACAACGATCTCAGTATCTCGGTGTACTCACGGTCGCTCATGACCGGCACCGTGGGTTCGTCGCTGTCGGGCCTCGGCCTGTGCTTGAACTCATGCGGGGGCAGGGCCAAGCCCATCCACGGGTTGGTCTGCACGACCTCCGTCACCTCCAGGTACTTCCAGAACGCCGACACAGCCGCCAACACCAGCCGCTGACTATTGGCCCTCAGCTTTCCGCTCCTGTACTTGGCCGGTCTTTCTTCCAGCCACTTCCTGAACCTGTTCGCGTCCGCTCTGCCCATCTGGAGGAGCGGGATGCCCATCATGTCCGCGTATGCGAAGAGCTTGTCGAGCGCGAGCCGGTACGCCGCCTGCGTCCGTGGCCCCCGGTTCCCGTCGATCAGGAAGTCCTCCACGGCCCGCTGCCGCTCGAACTTGGCCGCCTTCACCGTTTCGGAGAGGGCGACCTTGACCTTGTCCCGCCGCAACTCCCTCAGCGCCTCGATCACCTCCTCCTTGGACGGAGTATGTTCGAGGACTTCGATCACCTCGTCGATGCTGACCGTCTCCCCGCCGTTCACGCTCCTCAACTCGACTTCGTTTAGCGTTGTCATAAAAATAACATTATATTATTCTGTACACAAAATCAACCAGTTCTTTCGCTCGATATGCGGTCACTTGTGCCGCCTCTTACCTACCCAGACTCACTATGCCCGTACTTCAAGTGGCAGCGACTTCTTTCGGTTCTATGTTGTACTTGTTGGCGGCTTCCCTCACGTCTGCCGCTATGGAAGTGGCGGCCAATATGGCGCGGACTTCTGCTACCTGTCTGCCTGTCTCAAACGCAATGAGTGCGCGATATTTCATGCACTGCGCGGCTCCAATGATTGCTCCCGATGGGCAAGCGGGCTCGACCTCCACGACTACCAGTCTTCCGATCTGGTCCTCGAGCAGAACATCTACCCTGTCATTGGTGATGAATTCATACTCTTTCTTGACCAACCTGAGTCCGTCTTCGCCGAGTACTCTCGATGGCTCTTGGGCAACTGCGTCTTTCAGGGCCCTATGGAGTTCCCCTTCCCCCACGGGCTCGGCATCCGACTGTCGTGTTTGCCGGAGGTGATTGTCGGCAAGCGCTCTCACCTCGGATTGCCGCGATTCTTTGAACTTCTCAAGAAGTTGATGGAATTCCTCACTGCTGATTGCCTTCACGCCGGAGTGGTAATCGCCAAACCCGTGGAGATTGTAGTTCTCGGAGTAGCCAAGTACGTCCATTGCGTCTGCCCTGGAAACGAAACCGTGGGAGTTCAACGTCTTTGTGTCGGCACAATATCGCCACCAGATCGTCGTTCCATTGTCGTATTCGGTTGGCTCAGATTCCTCGTCTTCGTACACATTTGAGATCATCTCTGCAAGGACGACGATGCCCTCGCGACCTTGCCGACACGGAATCACCTCCGTGGTACCATCTATCATCTTGCGCCTCTCGGGCCGCCCAGATCGAGACTCATAGATCAACAGCATGTCGCCTGCACGCATGGATTCAACGGCAGCCTCACGTCCGTTTGGCACATAGACACCTTCGTGAATGAGACCGGATTGCTGGTCAACACGGGGCGGCCAGTGAGTGGTGATCCAATACTTCATC
>JBEKTX010000295.1:0-4935 GCA_049515615.1 Spirochaetia bacterium | reverse complement strand
ATGATCCCCGACGACCGGGCCCGGGTGTCGAACCTGATGTTCATGCTCGAAGGACAGGACGTCGTGGCCGGCCTCATGAGCGATGACAAGCGCGAAGGGCAGATCCAGGCGATGGTGGGCATGCAGGATGCCGCGCAGCTTCGGCGAATGATCGCGACCCTGGATGCGTATATCAAGGAGATGCCGGCCCGCAGCGGGCTCAGCGTCAGTTACACGGGCATGCCTCTCATTTCGTGGCACCTCGACCAGAGCATCCTCCGGAGCCAGGGGCAGAGCCTCGTCATCGCTCTTGTTTTCATCTTCCTGATTCTCGCGATCAAGCTCAGATCCTGGCGCGGAGGACTGATGGGTCTTGCCCCCATCGTTCTGGCCATTGCCCTCATGTTCGGTCTCATGGGGCTCACCGGCATTCCGATCAACGTCGCAACGGTCCTCGTCGGCTGCATCGCGCTGGGAATCGGGATCGATTATTCCATCCACTTCAGCGTTCGATTTTCCACCTACTACGAAGGCCCCTCCACGGCCCCGGTGGCAGTCACGAAGACCATCCGGACCACCGGGAAGGCGATCATCATCAATGTGCTCGCCGTCACGATGGGCTTCATCGCGCTGCTCTTCGCGGACCTCATACCCCTGCGGCAGTTCGGGCTTCTCACGGCAATCGCCATGATCGGCAGCGGGCTGGGCGCACTCACTCTCCTGCCTGCTCTCATCCTGTGCGCCCCGACGGTATTCATCGGTGTGAGAAAACAACGGCTCAGACGGCAAGGGGGAATACCATGAAACGATTCACCGCGCTTTCGGCAGTGCTTGCGCTTGCGGCCGCGGCGGCCATGCCGGGCGCGGCTCAAGGTCTGTCAGCGGCCCAGATTCTCGACAAGGTTGACCAGTCCGTCAATGGCCCGAAAGACCAGAGCTACACCTCAAGCCTCGTTCTCATTGACAGCGACGGAAAAGAGAAGACTCGCGAGGTGCTCATGCTGCAGAAAGGCCGTGACAAGCGGCTCGTGCGCTTCGAGTCACCCGCAGACCAGCGCGGCATAGCGTTCCTGTCCCTTCCCGGCGATGTGCAGTATCTCTACCTGCCCGCCTTTGCCAAAGTGAGACGCATCGCCTCGCAGATCAAGAACACGAGTTTCGCCGGCACAGATTTCACCTACGAGGACCTGGAAGCATCGCCCTGGTCGGAGAAATGGAACACGGCAATTGCGCGGAGCGAGGAGAAGGCCACCGTGCTCGAGCTGACTCTGAAGCCTGGGAAGGAGTCATCGTATTCCCGACTCCTGGTCTGGGTGACGAACGATTCGTTCTACCCCGTGCGAATCGAGCACTACGACAGGAGCGGAAGCCTCTCCAAGATCCTCGTCCGCGAACAGCTCCAGCAGGTCTCGGGGTATTGGGTGTCCATGGTCACGTCCATGGAGGATGTCAAGAAACATCACAAGACGCGGATGACCATTTCCGACATCAAGCTCGACACGGGAATCAGCGACGACAAGTTCACCGAGCGCTCTCTCAGTCGCTAGGGAGGGAACCCTTGAAAATCGCGGCGTGCCCGGCCCTGCTCCTCATCCTCGCCCTCGTTCCCTCGCTGTCTGCCGGAGCGCAATCCAGCTCCGCAAGCGGTGCGGGGGTGCACCTGGGCGGCGCGGCATCGACCGATGACCGTGCGTCCACGGACTCGAACCCCCAGATCACCTTCCAGGAATACCGCCTGGAGCTGCAAGCGGATGCGAAACCCACGGACTCGGCGCGTTTCCATGCCGAGGCGTGGATCCGATCTTCCGGCCTGTCCACGCCTGTGACTTCCGCAACCGATCTCTTCTCCGTGGGCAGCGTGGCGCCGGTCACAGTGGATCTTCGGGAAGCTTATTTCGAGCTGACAGGCTTCATCTTCGACAACGCTGACCTGAAAGTGGGACGCCAGCGCATTGCCTGGGGAACGGCGGACAAGCTGAGCCCGACGGACAATGTGAACCCCCTTGATCTGAGCGATCCGTGGGCCTTCGGCAGGCACCTTGGGTCCGACGGGGCTCAGCTCACGGTCTACGCGGGGGGGCTGCAAATCACGGGGCTCGCCGTCGCGTTGTTCACGCCCGCTGTTCTTCCCCAGGGGCAGTGGGCGTCCGCACTCATTCCATCCGCCGTGCAGGCTCCTCCCGGCATGACCCTCGGCGCCGTCGCGACGAACGTGAGTCTGCCCGGCGCGACCCTGGCGGACAGTGTCACGGCGGGCTTGAGGGTCAAGGGAAACCTCCTCGGGTACGACGTCTCCCTTTCCTACCTCTACGGAAGACAGAGCCTCCCCCTGATCGACAGCGTGGTCATCACCCCGGCGAGCGCCTCTGTGGCAAACGTGACTGCCGAGCTGCTCTATCCCCGGGAGCACGTCTTCGGCGCGGACATGGCGGGGTCGATCCACGGAGTCGGCGTATGGGCTGAGGCTGCCGTGTTCCTGCCGGAGAAAGTCATTCTCACCACCGACCTCAGCGCTCTCGGGCGGGGAGTGCTTCAGTCGACCGCCCTGGACAGCGAACCCTACGTGAAGTGGGTGGTGGGGGCGGACTATTCCTTCCCCGGCAATGTCTACCTCAACGCTCAATTCCTGCACGGCCTCTTCGATGAGGCGGGCGCGGCCAACCTGGAGGACTATCTCTCGCTGGATCTCGAGTGGCGCCTGTTCGACGACAAGCTGACGCTCACGCCGCTCAGCCTCCTGCTCGAAGTGAGTGACTGGCGCGACGTGCCCGACAACTGCGCGATGCTGGCCGCCCCGTCTCTCACCTTCCACCCGATGGACAACGCAGAGCTCGTCATCGGCTTCCACTGGATTCAGGCGTCAAGCTCGACTGTATTCTCGGGCTTGAACGGGAAGAACGAAGTCTTCGCTCATGCGCGATACAGCTTCTGAGAGCTGCAATGGCGCTCAGGTCGGAGGGGGTTATGAGAGAGCTTGCGGATCTCCGGCGGCTCCTGGGAGAGGCCATCGAGGAGGCTCGGCGCGTACAGCAAAGCTGCTCCCCGGAGTGGAGCCCGGGGCGCCAGCGAGTCTTGAAGGATTCCCTGATGCTGCTCGCGCGCGTGGTGGCGAAAGTCGAGCGGCTGCCTCGGGATGACCTTTGACTGCGTCAGGCGGCGCTGCTTGAGGATTCCGCGTCCAGCCGCGCCTGCCGGGCGCCGCGCGGGACCCCGTAGCCGAGCACGGTTGCCAGGGTCAGAGCCTGCACGCCCGCGAGGATGAGAACTACCGTGCGCATGGCGGCCTGACCCGCGGCGCCCGACAGGCCAGGGTTCCAGAACACCGAGGCCAGCGTGGGCCCGAGGGCGAACCCCAGGAATCGTGCCGTGTTGGCCAGCGCACCTCCGACTCCGACGTGATCAGGCGGTGTCGCCGACATGACCGCGACACTGCTGGGCGAGATGAAGAATCCAAACCCCAGGCCCACTATCGCAAAGCGGACCACGAGGTCGGCAATGCCCCATCGTGCGTCGAGGGGAAGCAGGAGACAGGCGCCGATGAGAGAAATCGCGGCGCCCACAGCGGCAGGAAGCCTCGGATTGAACCTGTCCGACAGTCGGCCCCCCAGCTGGGAAGCCGCTGCCATCGCGAGCGGAAAGAAAAGCAGGGTCAGCCCGGCATGCTCGGGGCTCTGCTTGAGAGTCACCTCGAGGAAGAACGGCATGACAAACCCGATCCCGGAGCCGACAATTCCCATGGTCATGATGCCTGCCAGGGGGATCGTGAAGCGGCGTCGGCCCACCAGGGACGGCGGCGCGAGCGGATTCTTTGCCCGCCGCTCCACCGCAACGAGCACCGCCACAGCGCCGGCGCTGCCGGCAAGCAGGATGAAATCGAAGTTCGTGAGCCGTCCGTTGGTCGGAGCCAGTCCCAGGATGAGCAGCACCAGGGCGGTGCTGAAGAGAACCGCTCCGCGCGCATCGAAGACCCTGATCTGCGCGGCGCCGTCGCGCGGAAGGAGGCGGAAGACGAGCGAGAATGCGATGATCCCGAAGGGCACGTTGATGTAGAAAATAGCCGGCCAGCCGAACGCGCCGATGAGGATGCCGCCGAGGCTCGGCCCAAGGACCGCTCCCAGCGGCGCAATGAGCCCGATCACGGCCATCGCCTTGCCCCGCTCCTCGGGGGCGAAGTTCACGGTTGCGATTGCAAGGATCGCCGATCCGATGCAGGACCCGCCGATGCCCTGGATGATCCGGTAGATGATCATCTGCGTGAGCGACTGGGCGGTTCCGCAGAGTATGCTCCCAAGGATGAAGAGGGTGACGCCGATCAGCGTGATCCTCCTGCGGCCGATGACATCCGACAAGGCGCCGAAGGCGCCCAGCAGGGCGGTTGTCGGAAGGACGTAGCTCAGGACCACCCACTTGATCTGGCGGTCCACGTGGAAAATCCGTGCCATGAGGGGAAGGGCAACGTTGACGACGTTGCTGTCCAGGGCTGCCATGAACACAGCCAGGGACGCGCCGATCAGCGCCCACCAGCGCCAACGGTATTCACGGGATTCAACGACGGTATCGAAAACGCCTTGCGGCACGAAGAGTATCTCCTCTCTCTCAGGTCTGCAATTTACTTAGAGTTCAAAGTAAAAGTCAAGAAAAAGATGAGTCAGAGAGAGGAGGGAGATGAGTGCAGGCCTTCGACCATTGTGCGCAGAAGCAGTTTCAGGGTTGCCTGGTCGCTCGCGGAGAGGGTCGCGGACATGCGCTTCTCGATGGGCTCCATGGCCTCGCGCGCATCCTCGATCAGCCGCCGGCCGCGAGGCGTCAGGGAGAGCCGCTTCACCCGCGCGTCCGCGGTTGAGCGCGTTCTCTTCACCCAGCCCTTTCGTTCCATTCCGTTCACGAGGCTGGTGACGCTGGGTGCCTCGATTTCCAGGTGCCGCATCAGGTCGGAGTGAGTGGCACCGGGCTCAT
>JBEKTX010000294.1:0-9237 GCA_049515615.1 Spirochaetia bacterium | reverse complement strand
GATGACCTTGCTCGTTTCGACATTCCCGAAGGGGGTGAACAATTGACGCAGGGAATCCTCGTCAATCCGGTAGGGAAGATTCCCTACGTACAGGTTCACAGCCATACACACTCCTTTTGCGAGAAATAGAGATTGGGGGGACACGATGAGGGAAGCACACGCCGAAAAGCAACAGGAATCGTGACCAAAGCATGACGATTTTATCCGGTCTCCCGGCACAACGCAAGCCTTTTTTTCGGCCGCCGGACACGCCGTCGCTACTTTCTTGCGTGCACGAGCGATGAGACCATGGCCGGCAGGCCATAGAGGTTTATGAAGCCCGTGGCGTCCGCGTGGTCGTAGCTGGTAGCCCCGAACGAGGCGAGGTCCTTCAGGTAGAGGGAATACGGCGATTTCCTCCCCGCGATGATGATGTTCCCCTTATACAGCGCGAGCTTCACCGTGCCCGTCGTGAACTCGGAGATCTTCTCCATGAACGCCTCGAGGGACTCACGGAGCGGGGTGAACCATTTCCCGCCGTAGACGAGGTCGGCATAGGTCTGGGCCACGTTCTGCTTGAAGTGCAGGCAGTCGGTGTCCAGGGTCAGCATCTCCAGCTCCCGAAGGGCCGTGTAGAGGATCGTTCCGCCCGGCGTCTCATACACGCCGCGGCTTTTCATCCCCACCCTGCGGTTTTCCACCGCGTCCGCGCGGCCGATGCCGTTCGCGGCGCCCGCTTCGTTGAGAGTCGTGATGATCTGGAACGGGGATGCTTTCTTCCCGTTCACGGCCACGGGAAATCCCTTCTCGAAGTCGATGCTGACCTCGGTTTCCTTGTCCGGGGCGTCCCGCAGGGACCTGGTGAGCTGGAACAGCGGCTCCTGCGGCCTGTTCCACGGATCCTCCAGGTCGTCGCCCTCATGGCTCATGTGCCAGACGTTCATGTCCCTCGAGTAGATGTTCTTCTTCGAAATGCTCCCCAGGTTGACGCCATGGCTCTGCGCGTAGTCGATAGCCTCCTCGCGGGACCTGATGTCCCACAGCCGCCAGGGGGCGATGACGGTGAGCTGCGGCGCGAGTGCCTTGTAGGCCAGCTCGAAGCGCACCTGGTCGTTCCCCTTGCCCGTGCAGCCGTGCGCCAGCGCATCGGCGCCTTCCTTGAGGGCGACCTCGACCTGCGCCTTGGCCTGCAGCGGCCGCGCAATGGATGTGCCCAGCAGGTACTTTCCCTCATAGATCGCGCCTGAGCGCAGCATCGGGAACAGGTAGTCCCCGGCAAACTCCTCCCGAAGGTCCAGGAGATAGAGCTTCGAGGCGCCGGAGGCTTTCGCTTTTGCGTCCAGCACTGAGAGGTCTTCGTTCTGCCCGACGTTCGTGCAGACGGCGACGACTTCCGCACCCGGGTATCTCTCCTTGAGCCAGGGGATGATGATGGACGTGTCCAGCCCACCCGAGTACGCGAGCACGATTTTCTTGACTTTGGTTGCTTCGCTCACCGCAGTGCCTCCTCCATGATTGTGATTCCAGTCTCGATCTCTCTGCCCGAGATGATCAGCGGCGGGGCGATCCGAATGACATTGGCTCCCGACCGCAGGGCGAGCATCCCCCGCGCGCGAAGGGTGTCCAGAAATTCCTTCACGTCTCCGCCAAGGTATTCGAACCCGCGCAGAAGGCCCCTGCCGCGGAGCTCTCCTACCTTCTCGGGGTGCGCAGCCTTGATGCGCTGCAGCCCTTTCTGCAGAAGCTCCCCCATTTCCTGAACGTGCTGCACGAACTCGGGCTTGCTCACCGTCCCCCACACTATCCCTGCCACGGCTGTGGTGACGGGGCCTCCGCCAAAGGTCGTGCCGTGGTCGCCGAGGTGTATGAGATCATTGACCTTCGCGGGGATCAACACGGCCGACAATGGAAGGCCGCCGCCGAGCGGCTTCGCAAGGGTGACGATGTCGGGCTGAAGGCCGACGCCCTCGGAAGCATAGAACGTGCCGGTGCGGGCCATGCCCGTCTGGATTTCGTCGGCGATCAGGATGGCGCTCGTCCTGCGGCACGCCTCGTTCAGGGCGCGAGCGAACTCCGGGGTCATCGCTGCCAGGCCGCCCTCACCCTGTATGACCTCAACGATGACCCCCGCAAACTCCTCCGTGAGGGTACGGGCGAGTGACTGCGGGTCGTTGTAGGGCGCCACCACGACACCGGGAATCAGGGGCAGGTACGGATCCTGGTATTTCGCGGTCGGCGTACAGGACAGCGCGCCGAGCGTGCGGCCATGGAAAGCGCCGGAAAAGCACAACAGCTTTTCGTGCCCTGGACCTTTTGTCCTCAAGGAGTACAGCCGCGCGTACTTGAGGGCCGCCTCGTTCGCCTCGGTCCCGCTGTTGCCGAAGTACACGGATGAAAACTTGAATGGCCCCTGGGCGAGCATGGCCCGGGCAAGGGCGAGCGCCGGTTCCGTGGTGAACAGGTTGGAGACGTGGCTGAGCCGCTGCATTTGCCTCATCGCGGTCTTCGAAAGGTCGGCACGGCCATAACCGAGCGCGTTCACCGCGATGCCCCCGGCGAAATCGAGGTAGCGTTTTCCCCCCGCATCTTCGAGCCAGACGCCGCGGCCGCGCGAGAGCACCAGAAGCTCGCTGCCATACTGCGGCGGGAACGGGAGATCCGAGACGAGGGCAGGCTCGGCAAGCGCTGCCTTGGCTCGGGCGGACTCCGTGTGGGTCATTTCCATAAGCGTGTTCCTTCCTTCCCTTCCAGCATCCGGGCCAGGGACCCGGGGCTTTCGTACCGGCCGATGATCACCTTCTTCACGCCCTTCTCCATGGCATCGAAGGATGCGGTCACCTTGGGCACCATCCCGCCCTGGATCACTCCGCGTTCGATCAGCCGCTTTGTCTCCTGTGCTGAGAGCGCCTGCACGACGCTCCCGTCGGAAATGACTCCGGGGATGTCGGAGAGGAAAACGAGCGATGCTGCTTCGAGTTGTGCGGCCAGGCGGAATGCGACCGAATCCGCATTGATGTTCAGCCCGCTGCCCTGAGCGTCCATCGAAGTGGAGCAGACTACGGGAATGTACCCGGCATCGAGGAGCAGGAGCAGCAGCCGGGCGTCCACGCGGGTCACCTCCCCCGTGCGCGTCGACGCGCCCTCTCCGCCGAGAGGCACACCGGTGAACGTGCCGCCGTCCGAGCCGCAGAGACCTGCGGCATCCAGGCCGCGGGCGCGGAGGAGCCGCACGAGCTGGGAGTTCACCCTCCCGGCGAGCACCATGTCCACGACATCCATCTCCTCAGGCGAGGTCTGTCGGACTCCGTCGCGGAAAATGGACTCAATGCCGAATCGACGCGCGACGGACGTCACTTCGGCGCCCCCGCCGTGCACGAGAACCAGGCGGTGCTCGCGGGAGACGTCCCGCAGCTCATCGCAGAGCGCCCCGAGGCTTTCGCGGTCTTCCGCAGCCTTGCCGCCGATTTTCACGACGATCGTGGTCATGCTAAGGCTCCCCCGCCGTACGCAGCCCCGTCGCCTCGGGCATGCCGAATCGGATGTTCATGTTCTGCACTGCCTGGCCCGATGCGCCCTTCACGAGGTTGTCGATGACTGAAAAGAGCATGAGGTGCCGGCCTTCGCGCTTCCAGCCGATGTCGCACCTGTTCGAGCCCCAGACCTCCCGGGTCTGCGGAACGCGGCTGCCCGCAAGGCCTATGAAAGTGCGCCCCTGGTAAGCCCGCGAATAGATCTCTGCGATGCTCCCCGGCCCCGATTCGCCGAGCTCCCCGGAAAGTTCCACCACGGTGGTGACCGCCATGCCACGCCGCAGCGGTGCCATGTGGGGCGTGAAAAGGAGCGAGAGCGAGCCTTCCGCAGCCAGGAGCTCCTGCGCTATCTCGTGCGCATGTCGATGCGAGGTGCCCGGGTTGTACGCGTTCACGTTTTCCGAGCGTTCGACGTACAGGAGGTCCACTTTCTCCTTGCGCCCCGCTCCGGAGATTCCGGAGATGGCATTCACGATCACCGTGCCTTTCAGCGCTCCTTCACGGGCAAGCGGAAGCAGGGGGAGCAGCGTGGCCGTAGGGTAGCAGCCCGGCACGGCGATGATGTCAGCTTGCCTGATTGCATCCGTGTGCCATTCCGACAGCCCGTAGACGGCGCGCGAAAGCAGATCCGGCTTCGGCACGGGCGCGCCATACGCCTTCAGGAACACGGCCGGATCATGCAGGCGGAAATCCGCCGAGAGGTCGATGACAACAGTCCTGCCGAAGAGCGGGGCGCAGATTTCCGCGGACCTCAAGTGGGGCAGCGCGGAGAAGACCACGTCGATCCTGCTTTTCATGACGTCCTCAGGCGTCACGAGCCGCCCGCCGGGAATCTTCTGCTCGATGTCGGGCGGAAGCCCGGGGTCCGCGGACCGCACCTGCGTCCCGGCCCGGGATGAGGATGCCGCCATGATCTGCCGGACCTCCGGATGATCCGCGAGGATTCGAAGGAGGATCTGGCCGGTATAACCTGTTGCGCCGAGCACCGCTGTCGTCATCTCACGTCCCTCCTGGAAAACCCGGGATCCGGGCGCGCAGCGCCCGCATGAGCCGGAAAGGCGTCACGCCGTTGCGGGGCACGATGAGCACCGTGTCATCCCCGGCGATCGTGCCTAGCACTTCACGGATGCGCAGGTTGTCCAGCGCGGAGGCCACGCTGCTCGCGTGCCCCGGGAGGGTCCGCATGAGCCCGAGGGCGGAGGAGAACTCCACCGAAAGGAACCCACGCTTGAAATCCTGCATGTACGTCGCATCCGAGCCCGGCTTCACTTCTCCTTCCGCGGGGACGTAGGTGTATCCTCCCTGCGGCGTGGGCGCCTTGCCGATTCCCAGCCTCTTCAGGTCCCGGGACAGGGTGGCCTGCGTCACCTTGTAGCCTTCCCGGCGGAGAAGCTCGGTGAGGCGCTCCTGGCTGTCCACCGCGTTTTCCGCGATGATGCGGCGGATGGCCTCCAGGCGCGCCCCGCGCGGCCCTTCACGACTGCATAATTATGCCATTGCCGGCGTCATGCGTCAAGTGCTTCGAGGCGAGAAGAGCGGCCGTGCGCAATTTCGTGAGCGTGCCCGTGCAGCGGCCTTTCCCGTCCGGTGGCCTTTCCCGTCCGGTGGCCTTTCCCGTCCAGCGGCCCCATCCCCATACGAGATGGAGTCAGTTTCTGACTACATTTTCTACGAACGAGCCATGCGGTGCGCCATTCCAGGGACCTGCCTTGAACGCCGCCGCCCGCACCGCCTATAGTGCCCGGGGAGGTTCCGCGATGAAGATCTGCGTCTTCTGCTCGTCGAGTGACGCCGTCGACGATGTGTACCGCTCCGCCGCGGCGGAGCTGGGGGCGCTGATCGGGCGCGGGGGCCACACGATGGTCTACGGCGGGGGCAGGGTGGGTCTCATGGGAGTCGCTGCCCATGCGGCAAAGGAAAACGGCGCGCGTCTCATCGGCATTATTCCGGAGTTCATGAACCGGCCCGGCGTGCCGAACCTCGACTGCCACGAGCTTCAGTACACCAGGGACATGCGGGAGCGCAAGGCGCGCATGATGGAGATGTCCGATGCGTTCGTGGCTCTCCCCGGAGGTTTCGGCACCCTGGAGGAGATGTCCGAGGTCATTACCCAGAAGCAGTTCGATTTTCTCAAGGGGCCGCTGGTTGCCGTGAACACGCAGGGATTCTATGACCACCTTGCGGCCTTTTTTGAGCGTTTTTACGATCAGAAGTTTGCAAAACCCGCCTTTCGGGCCACCTGCCCGTTCGTCGGGAGCCCGGCCGAAGCGATGGCGTATATCAGGGACTATGCGCCCCCCGGGTCGACGAGCAAGTGGTTTACATGAGGCCGTGCTGCTGAAGGAGGTGGCGCATTTCACGCGCGTTCTGCGCGGCGTTCCCGCGCCAATGGTTGTTGAAGAACAGGAGGAGCAACGGCACCTTTTCCAATATGAGCCGGATGCGCTGCACCCATTCCTCCAGCTCGTCGGTCGTATACAGGTAGTCGTAGCGGGAGGCATTGTCTCCCGTCCACCATGCCTCCCTGTTGCGGCCGTGGAACCGTACGTATCCGAAGCGCCCGGTCGTTTCTGTGACGGGCGGGAGCAGCTTCGGCAGGTCCGGCTCATCCACGCTCACCAGTGAAACCCCCCGCCTGCGCAGCCCCTCGAACACCTGTTCTTTCAGCCACTCGCTCTTGCGGAATTCCACTGCGAGCGGCAATCCTTCCAGTTTCCCGCAGAGCAGCGCAAGACGCGACCTGGACTTCGGGGTATAGGCGAAGCTGTAGGGGAATTGCAGCAGGACGGCGGCGAGCCTTCCTGATTCCACCATTGGCTGGATCCCGGTCCGGAACTCAGCGACATCCTTCTCCCAGCTCTCTCCGATCTCGTGCGTGATGCTCTTATGCGCTTTCAGGGCAAATGTGAAGCTGGACGCCGTGCCGGCCAGCATCCGCTCCATCGTGCGCGGATTCGGCTGCTGGTAGTAGCTGAAGTTCAGCTCCACAACGGGAAACTCGCGCGCGTACAGGGAGAGGAAGTCATGCCGCGCGGTGCCCTGAGGATAGAAGGGGCCAACCCAGTCATCGTACGAGTACCCGCTGGTCCCCACGAGCACGCGGGGAGCGGGAGCCGATTCGCCTGCCGAACGCGCAGGGGCCGAGGTCTCCGGAGCCATCAGTATCCTGCCGTCTTGCAGAAAACCGAGAACGAGTCCTCGTCGTACCCGGGATGCGCGCCGCCGTAGCGAGGCGTGAGGGTATCGTATAGAATAGGTGCATTATTACTGGCAATCATTTTGACACACTCCATAGGGCGGCAGGGAAACCGATACTTTCCACAGAGGTAGTATGCCTGAAACCTTCCCCATGTACATTCTCCTCCTCAACCTTCTCATGAAGGTGTCCTGCGCATTGCAAGGCAAGGAGACTTCGGCTTGAGAAAAATCTGCGCTTGGTGTCAGAAGCCTTTGGATGACAAACCCGATGATGGAAGCCCGATTTCACATGGGATATGCGGAGGCTGCGCCGAACAAGCGCTGACGAGCAGGACTTCAATCAACGCTTTTCTCAACAGGCTGGAATTCCCTGTGCTTGCGGTCGATGGAAACGTGAGGGTCATTTCGGCGAATACGCCCGCACTGCTTGCCCTCAAGAAAGAGCGCACGGAAATAGAGCACAGGCTTGGCGGTGAAGTCATTGAGTGCATCTACTCCGCCCAGTCCGGAGGTTGTGGGAAGACCCTCCATTGTACAGGCTGCCAGATCAGGATGAGCGTCAATCGCACGAATACCACCGGTGAGCCTCTTACGCAAGTGAAGGCATATCAGCACATCATGACTCCTCTTGGCGCCAAACAAATCGATTATTACATCAGCACGGAGAAGCTTGGGGACGGCACGGTTCTTTTGAGAATAGATGACGTACGGGCGCGAGAATCAACGGCAGATGAAGATCGGAAGGGTCTGAGCTGACAGGTGGCGCAGGTCAATCTGCTCACGGCGGCACCATCGACAAGTTTATCAGCGACCGCATAATGGTGCTTTTCGGGGTGCCCAAAGCGGTGGAAGACTCTCCTCGGTGCTTCGAGGAGGCGGCATCCATTCGGCACAAGATCATCCAACGTGCTGGCCGACTAACACGGCCCCATGGTCGGCTTCGCCTCACTCTGAGCGGGAATGAGGTCACCCGGAGCGAAATGATGCATTATTTGAACAGGCTCGTGCGCGCGGCATAAGACGAAACCTAATGCAACGTTAGGGTTGAGGATCAACCGTTCTCCGCACCGATCAACGGTTTGAGGTCCTCAAAGCCCGTTGCTCGCGGCAGTCTGCTCAGGGCCTCCGCTACGTCGGCACTTGGTGCAACCGCCTGTCGAGTCTTCCAGTTGAGCCAAGTCCCTTCAAGAACAACCCTGCCCACCTTTTCACCGTCGTTCTTCGTGTAGCTGTGTCTGATTTTCCACCTCGACCAATCTGGAGATGCCGCCAGGATGACTGGGAAATCCTTGATGACTTCGTTGTAGGTCGCCTCGTGGTGGTAACGCGCTTCCATTCGAATCATTATCGGGTCGTAGCCGAGCTCCGCGAGTCTCGCGTGCTTGAAACCCAGGTGCTCAAGCAAGGCGAACTGGGTATTGACTGCGTAGTCAACGAGCACTGCGCCCCTCAGATGCATGTTGGGGTCCAGGTCATCCCACTTCACTCGGTACTCGACGGAGAATGCCTCTTCAGACATGACGCGGAGCCCTCCTTCCTGAATTCTCATTCATGCTCAACACGTTTGATTGTAACAGGGAGGCGAGCGTCTCGGTACCAGGGTGGAGCTGGCGCACACTTTCACGGACGCGGGGAAGCTCCTCGGGGAGTTGGTGCCCGGGCCAGAGTGGCGGAAGCGTGGCGCAGAGCTTTACTTGGAGTTGGGGATAAAGGGAGACTAGGAAGTCCACGTGGTCCGGGTCGTGAGAAGCAAGACGCGAATGGCGGCAGTCTGAGCCGCCGCCGTTGACCTTCCGGCTCTCCGGACGGGATACTCCCGACATGAGATCCCCCGCTGGAGAGATGCCCGGATTCATCAGGGTGGATTCTCAATGGACCGCCGATGCGTGGCGGAGCGCGGTCCGCTGTCGATTGGGCAGATTCGGCGCGCATTCCCGGGTGGCCCCGGGCCTGTACGCGCTGGGCAGGCCGGACGGCGCTTCCCCCGTGCTCGTGACGGCAAACTACCGACTTTCATTCGACCTGCTGCGGCGCGACATGAGGGGCATCGACTGCTGGATCCTTGTCCTGGACACTCGGGGGCTCGGCGTGGGAAGCGCCGCGGCCTCGGGGATTTTCAGCACGGATGAGCTTGTCATACGGGTCTCCGCGTCGCGGCTTGCACGGGTCGTCAGCCACCGATCGCTGATCCTGCCGGAGCGCGCCTCCGCGGTCATCGACAGCGGTCTCGTAGAAAAGAACACGGGATTCGAGGTGCGGATCGGTCCTGGCCGCACGTCCGGTATCTCCTTCTTTCTCTGGAACAAGAGCTCCGCCGTCACGGTGCCCCGTGACATTCGTGTGCTCGATGCGCTGGCGGTCACGCCCGTGGAAGTGGGCAGGTCACTCATGTGGTACCCCGGGTTCGCCTTTGCAGCCGTGCTCTATGCAGGGCTGGGTCCGGGGGGAGTGACCCTCGGACGAGCCTTTGCCGGCTCCTGGCCGCTTCTCTTCCTGGGGCTGGTGAGCGTGCTCTGCGGCTCGCTGTTCG
>JBEKTX010000293.1:0-5051 GCA_049515615.1 Spirochaetia bacterium | reverse complement strand
TGGACCTGGACGTGACGGACAACGAGTTGCATGGCAAGCAGGAGGGACGGTTCTTTCACGGTCACTACGACTGCTACCCGATTCGCTGAGGGCATCGAGCTGACCAAGGGTAGCGAGCACCCGTTGTTTGACCTTTTTGCCCTCGCGCTTGCTTTCAACGATCTGCAGGTACTTGTAGCCGTGAGAGTTTTTGACGCGGACGAACATTGCAGTCGCCCCTCCCCTCTACGGAGACTATCATATGAACGAGTTAACTGCAATAGTTTTCTTTAATTATCTTTAATCTGTTGGCACTACACTTTTAGCTCCGGCTACAAAAATACCCTCAAATTCCCTGTAAATTTGAGGGTTGTGCAATTTTTAAGACGGGCAAACTGTAGAAGATGGGTCAAACCCATCTTCGACACTTTGAAAAATGATGTGTTTGCCCTGTAATGAATTAGAAGACAGCGATTGCGCGTTGGCATATCTGAAAGCGCCGCGCACAGTCAAGTATTTTTTCTTCGTATGCCTCCTGGTATCTTGAGAAGTTCTCCTGATCCAGTTCATTTCGCGCCGGTTTCGCCGGAGTCATATCTTCGCCGTCAATGCGGCATGATAATGTCCCGAAGGGATGTCGCAATCACTACCCGAGCTTCCCGGAGGAGCTCATGCCAAACGACGCGCTTATCCCTTCGTGGACGAAACCGTCTGCTTTCGAGGTTCCTGATACCCCTCCCCCTTTTTCAGAATCCAATATGTGGCCTCCGCCAAGTGACGAGCCACCGCGCCCACCGCCTTCTGGTGCCCCTTGCGTTGGCGAATCCTCAAATAAAGGCGACTGACATGTCGATACGGTCGACGGCGATGATTCAAGCAAATGACACTCCCGGCCTCGATGAATGCCCACTTCAGATATCGATTGACATCTGGTCGAAGCTGTCCATACCGGGTCTTCCCCCCTGAGCTACTCACTCGCGGGGTCGTCCCCGAGTACGCGGCAAACCGAGAGGCGCCGGGAAACCGTCCGATGTCCCCCACTTCCAAGAGTATGACGACGGCGAGGATGAACCCTACCCCCGGCAGCGTCTGCAGGACCTCCAGCTGCCGGCTCGCCGCGAAGGCCTCCATCATCCTCTGCTCAAAAAGATCGATCTGCTTCTGCACCAGTTCCAGCAACTCCAGGAGTCTTTCGACGGAGAACCGACTGTGCGGTGGCAGCAGGCCGAGGCTCCCCTGCATCTTTGCCCGCCCGCGCTTGCCGAATAGATCGCTCGCCCCCTCGATGCTGATAGCATATTTGGCCAAGGTCGCATGAATGCGATTCTTCAGTCGCGTGCGTTCCTTGCTCAGTACCATCCGCGTGCGCGGCAGATCCCGAAGATCTCGAATCTGCGCCGGCGGGATCCAAACCGTCGGAAGCGTGCCGGTACGCTGGAGACGGTTCAACCCGTGACAGTCGAGCTTGTCGGTCTTGTTCACCGAGGCCAGCATCATTTTCGCTCTTCGTGCATGCACCAGTTGAGCAACCATGCCCGCCTTCTCGATCTCATCGACGATCCAGTACCAATTGCCGATCGTCTCCACCGCCACGGGGGTTCCCGCCTTCCACTCGGAAAGGAATTCCGCGACTGCACCTCGCTGATGCTCGATGCGCACGTCGCGAAGTATCGCGCCCGTATGCTCTTCAACCGAAGCGAATGTGTATCGCTTGTGCGAATCAAACGCGATATACTCCATACTGTTGCGCCTCCTTCTTGCCTTGGTTTTTTTCGCCGGGGTAAGCATACCCCACCTGGCATATCGAGGCGCAGCGCTTTCATAGCATCACTACAGTTCGATTTCCCCGTTTTAGGCGATCATTCGCGGACCGTTGGCGGCGCCGCAACACCCGCAGCCTGCATCACCGTGTGGCATACCCCGCGAAGGTCGGTGCGTAGGTACATCTTCTTGCCCTGCATTTCCACTTCCACTTCCTGAAGTGCTCGAAGGTCCCTGTTGATATCGGCCCACTCCAGCTTCTCACCTTGCTTCTCAAGCCGTGTTTCCAGTTCTTTTCGTAGTACCAGAGCGAGGAAACTGCAGAACACGTGCCCCCGAATGGTGTCGTCAACCTTGTGATAGATCGGGCGGGTCTCCAGAAGGCTCTTGGCCGAACGGAATATTGATTCCACCGTCCATAGCTGCTTGTATTTCAGTGCCACATCCGCGGCGGCAAAGGGGGTGTTGGTACGAAGCACCCACATGCCGTCGAAACGCTGCTCCTCAGCGAGTTTGGCTTCGTCAATCGTGAAGTGCAGCTTTCCTGCGGACTTCAGGTAGCGCCGATATCCCTTGTTGCCCACGAGGCTCTTGTCTCCGCTTTTCAGTTTCTCTTTCAACGACTCCACGATGGCCGTTCGATCGGCGGCATCCTTTCGGGCTTGATCCTCGTTGTAACACACGATGTAGCGCTTCTTGCCCACCCACTTCTCGCGCACCGAAAGCGG
Organism: Spirochaetia bacterium; assembly: GCA_049515615.1. Classification (GTDB taxonomy): domain Bacteria; phylum Spirochaetota; class Spirochaetia; order SZUA-6; family Fen-1364; genus Fen-1364. Next base: position 2,583 of record JBEKTX010000293.1, on the reverse strand, counting down.
CGAGGGATCTGCAGCCTTTTTTTTCGCCCCCGTGACGACCTGGAACTCTTCAGGGGAGGGAAGCACCTTATCGCGCACCGTCGTGTCCTTGTGCATGCGCACCCCAAGGATGTAGGACATGCCAAGCTCTTCACTTTCTAGTTTCTCGATCGTCTGTGCACTAATCATTCCTCGGTCAGCCACCACGCATACCGAGGCGATGGCAAAGCGGCTCTTCAGTCGCTGGACCACCGGGATCAGAGACCTGACATCGGTGAGGTTCCCTGGCCACAGCTCGCAACAGATCGGCCGCCCCGCGCCGTCGAGCACCGCGCCGACCACCATTTGTTTCAGGTCGGGCCTGTGGTCCTTGCTGTGCCCGTACTGCCCCAGGCTCCCACCCCCCTGTCCCTGGAAGTACAGGCTGGTGGTGTCGAAGAACACCAGCTCCAATTCGCTGAACAGGTCCCGGTTGCGGCGGAAAAGTTCCTCTTCGATGAGGTCCTTTCGGCAACGCAGGCTTCGCGCATCATGGCCCTGCTGGATGCTCTGCTCACCCAGCCAGCCCATGGCGCGGTAGAGGTGATGAAGCTCGATGCCCTCGGTCCCCTTGATCTGGAAATCCTCTTTCCAACGCTCTGCGGCGCGGTCGCTTCCGGGATCTAGGAGGCGATGCAGCACGGTGAGGAAGATCGCCCGTTCCAAGGAGAAACGGCAGCGGCTTTCGGAGAGCTGAGCCCGGATGACCTCATTGATTCCCAGCTGGTGCCAAAGCCGTTCGAAGACGAGGGCGGGGCCGATGGACAAGGTGCGGTGCGCCTGGATTGTGCCCTGACGGTGGGCATCGACGAACTCGCGAACAGATGAGAACTTTGCAAGCGATCGGGTGAGGTCGTCGATTTTGCCCGATTCGCTGAGGGCATCGAGCTGACCAAGGGTGGCGAGCACCCGTTGTTTGACCTTTTTGCCCTCGCGCTTACTTTCAACGATCTGCAGGTACTTGTAGCCGTGAGAGTTTTTGACGCGGACGAACATTGCGGTCGCCCCTCCCCTCTACGGAGACTATCATATGAACGAGCTAACTGCAAGAGTTTTCTTTAATTATCTTTAATCTGTTGGCACTACACTTCTAGCTCCTGCTACAAAAATACCCTCAAATTCCCTGTAAATTCGAGGGTTGTGCACTTTTTAAGACGGGCAAACTGTAGAAGATGGGCCAAAGCTTCTCTGACTCCCCTACTCTTTAGTTCCCTGAAGCGGACCGTCCCGCGCGTCCACTGTTTCCATACCATGCAGCGCAGGCGCCTTCGGGTCCATCCTTCCAAGTCCTTGAGTATGCTGGGGGTCTCGCAGAATCCGAAGTAGTTGCGCCACCCAAGCATGTAGGGGCGAAGCTCTTCGATCATCCGCTCGATGCTGATTCCGCATGTCCGCCGTGTCAGCTCTCGAATCCGCTCCTTGAAGCGGCGGATGGTTTGGGGCGCAATGCACCTCTTCACCGATTCACCACATACAAAGCTGAATCCGAGAAACTTTCGATCCTTTGGCCGCGCCACCGCGCTCTTCGTCTCGTTCACCTTGAGCCTGAGCTTGCGCGTGAGGAATCGTTTCACGCCTTCCATCACCCTTTGGCCCGCCCGCTCGCTTTTCACGTAGATATTACTGTCATCCGCGTAACGAACGAAGCGATGCCCGCGTCGCTCCAACTCTCGGCCCAAATCATCGAGCAGCAGATTGGAAAGAATGGGCGAAAGAGGACCGCCTTGCGGAGTACCTTCATCCGTCGGACCCACAAGCCCGTTTTCCATCACTCCCGAGTTCAGAAACCCTCGAATCAGCTTTAGAATGCGCTTGTCGCTGATCCTTCTGGCTACGCGACTCATCAGTACGTCATGGTTCACGCGGTCGAAGAATTTTTCCAAATCAAGGTCTACGACCCAGTCGTAGCCTTGTTGGATATATTCTTGCGCCTTCGCCACCGCCTGATGGGCCGATCGCCCTGGCCTGAATCCGTAGCTGTTTTCGCTGAATGTGGGGTCCCAGCGCTTTTGCAGTACCTGCAACACCGCCTGCTGCAGGAATCGATCAACCGTCGTGGGAATGCCGAGCTTTCTCGTGCCCCCTCCCGATTTCGATATCTCAACCCGCCTCACAGGCTGTGGCCGATAAGTTCCTGACAAAAGCTACTCTTTCAATCGCGGCCAATTCTCCCGCAGAAATACCGGCAGTTCCTTGACCGTCATTCCGTCAACCCCCGCCGCCCCTGCGTTGGCTTTCACGCGCCTCAGCGCTTCCTTCAGGTTCTCCTTCTCGCACACCTCCTCAATCAGCTTGTCCGTGTTCGCTTGGCTTTCCGTGCTGAGTTTCGCCGTCGTGGATTCGGTCCCTTCGTCAGGCGCCCGTAGGGCTTCACCCCTTGTCTCGCCCGCGAAGGCCAGTTCATACTGGATTTTCCGCCGCTTCTCCACTTCGAGTCTCCCTCCGTACTCGCCTTCCCACCGTTCGGGCCTTCAGGTCAACGACCCTACTATGCCCTCTGCTGACTTCTGACCGACGGTCAGGACTCCTCACGAAGCCCTCAGTCCCGATCTTGGGACATCGATC
>JBEKTX010000292.1:0-5064 GCA_049515615.1 Spirochaetia bacterium | reverse complement strand
GGAACGCACAAACCTTTTGCATGAAAACATGGGCGCAGGATACCATGGGAGGGCGCAGAAATCAAACCGGGCTGCCGGCGCTGCCGGCCTGCCCTCACTTCACGGAGAAGCCTCCACTCTCCTGGAAGTCCAGCGGCAGCGGATCCTTGCTGATTTCGTCAGGCAGTTTGATGGACGCGGTGCCGTGGAGCGAGAATGTGCCTTTCCTGGCGGAAAAAAGCGCCCGGACGTTTTTCGAAAGACTGCGGGAGCTGAACGTGCTCACCACCGTAATGAGCGATTTGCCTGCTTCGCGGGCGATTTTCGTGCTTTCTCCGCTGACCAGCTTTTCACCGTTCACGGAGAGCTCGTACCCGAGCTTCGTGAATGCGAGCTCCGCCCTGGCTTCATTGGTGAGCGCGATCGTGAAGCTCACCGATACGGGCACATCGATGTCCGCCGGGTCCATGACGGGCGCCGCGGGTTTCCTGCCGCGCAGGACATTCTGCAAGACGCCGAGAGCTTTGCCGGGGTCGACATTGCTTCCTTCCTTCAGAAGAGCGTCCCTGACCTGGTCTTGCGTGGGGGCCTTCACCGAGAAATCGAGGATCGAAACCTTCGGTTTCACGGCAGGGATCTTCTTCTGCAGCGAGAAGGAGAAGGACCAGGTGTCGGGCAGGCCGGGAAATCGCGGGAGCGGTATCACCAGGTTACCGTCGATCACGGTGTCCAGCAGGTCCTTCGACGCGTAGTCCTTGATGACCTTGATGATGTCATCGTACGAAAGCTTCACCGTGAACGTGTTTGAGTTCGTGCCGTTGCCTGGCACGCTGAACCCGCCGCGGGAATCCGCGGCGAACACCTGCGCCCCTTCCACTTTGAAATTGAGGTTCATCCCGCTGAAGGAAAGTCCCACGGGGTAGGGGTTCTTCACCGCGAGCTCGAAGAGGAACGTGACATCCCTCAGCGAGATCGCGGCCACCTCGAAGCGCGTCAGCGTTGCTGAGGGCGTGGGAAAGGAAAGCGCCACGGCCGGGAAGGCGCCGGACAGGAGGGCCAGCATCATCAGTGCTTTTTTCATGATGAGCCGAGGATACCTTCAACCAGGGCGGCCCGCAACCCGGGACGCCAGACCTCAGGCCCGCGCGGCCGCCTCGGAGATGAGGAGGGAGTACGCCACGTTCACGTCCTTGCAGCGTTCCAGGCCTGCCGGATCCGCGTCCGGATGGTGACGCATCATGAGCTGCCTGTACCGCGCGCGCAGGCTTTCCGCGGTGAATGTCTCCTGAGTGAGTCCCATGACCTTCCGGGCCCAGCCGTGCCGCCCGGACTCCCGTGACGTCCCGGCGGCGCCGGCCTCCTGCGCACCCCCATGGTCCTCCGGGTCCATGAACCCGAGCAGGGCTGCCGCGAGTCGGAGGCGCTCCGCGAGACCGACGATGAGACTGCGTCGATCAAGCACGTGTCGGGCGAACATTCGCCTCAGAAAGGCGGCCGCTGTGACGCCTCCGACGACGGGCAGCTCCTCCATGATGCGAAAAGAATCCGCGCATGCGTCTATGAGCGCGCCGATATCGACGTATTCATCGAAATAGATTTCGATGGCTCCGCGGACGCTGCCGGCGTGACGAACCATCGCCTCCAGCTCGTCTGTGCGCAGCTCATGTGCCGCGGACAGACGCCGCGCCCGGAAGAGCAGCTCCTCGATCAGCCCGACACCGAGGGACCAAGGCACGAAGAGGCCGGCCCTGGTGAGAGCTTCTTCCGCGCGGTGTCCATAGATGCTTTCCAGCACGGTGACGAGGTCTCCCGCGGTCTCCTGGGACCATCCGTCGATTGCATCGGCAAACCCGATCCTGTCCCGTACCCCGTGCACTGAACGCCAGAACAGGACGGGGTCCACGCCGAGCAAGGCAAGGACCTCCTCGGATGAGACCCACCACGCTCCTGAGTCATCAATGAGATCCGCCAGCCGCTCCGTGAGCCTCTTCAGTTCCGGCACCGGTTGCTGCCTATCGCGCCTCCTTGTCCATCTCGATGATGCCGAACGCGTTCCCGTCGGGATCCGCGCAATAGGCAATCCATCCCATGGTGGGAACGGCGATCTTCGGCCGCAGGACTTTGCCGCCCGCTGCCAGGATCTTCTTCAGCGCCTTGTCGACGGACGCCACCCCCAGCGTGTTCACCGTGGACTTCAAGTCCTTCTTCGGCATGATCGCTCCGTTGATTCCCGGCTCGGGATCCCTGCCGGTCGTGACCATCCAGTATTGCTCCTTGCCCCACTGCTTGATCTTCCAGCCGAAAGCCTTCTTGTAGAAGACGGTGGCGCGCGCGGGATTCGCGGTGGGTATTTCGAAATGAATTATTCGCGGCATGTCACTCCTCCTTGCCGGCTCGAAACCGGTGAGCCATAAGGTAGAAGAGGGACGGGGCGGAGGCAATCCTTTTCGCTGCGGCAGAAGATTCTCCTTGCTCCGGGGGCGGCGCCTTCATTATGTTCGTAGGAAGCTCGATATCCGATCTTGCGCAGGAGGCGATCGATGGAAAGCGTCGGCACACAGGTCCTGCCAGTCGTGCACCACATCAAGTTTCTCATCTTCGACTGGTCGATACCCAATCTCATCATGGGGGCGGTAATCATCGCCATCTTCTTCCTTGGGGCGTGGGCGCGCCTTCCGAAATGGATCGAGCGCGGCCGGGAGCGGGAGAAAGGGGGGAAGAAGTGAGCCTGACGGAAAGAACGCAGGAATTCGTCAAGGACAAGCTCACACTCGACGATGCCCTGCCTACGAAGCTGCCGGTCTATGTCAATTCGGTGGCCTACCTCTTCGGCGTCTTCACCCTGTGCTCACTCGTGATGATCATTCTCACGGGCCTGATCCTGGCGATCTTCGGTCCGAACTGGTATCACGTCAACGCCACCGGAAAATTCTTCCATTCCCTTCACTTCTGGGCAGCTCAACTCTTCTTTGCCTTCATCGTCATCCACATGGCCACCAAGTATTTTCTCGGCGCATTCCGTGATGGAAGGTGGAAGACCTGGATGATCGGCGTCCTCACCCTCGGGGCCGCGATACTCAGCGGCTTTACCGGGTATCTCTCCACCTCGAACTGGTCCTCACAATGGCACTCGGTGCAAGCCAAGGACGCAATGAACGCCATGGGAGTCGGAGGATTCTTCTTCACGACCAACTACAGCCAGGTGCTGACGCTGCACGTTGCCCTGTTCCCCGCGGTCGTGGTCGTCCTGGTGGTGATCCACATCCTCTTCATCAGGCACGAGAGCCCGGTGAAACCGTACCCCGCGAAGGGGGAGGCGCAGAAATGAGCAGGAGATCAGACGAATACATGCGCGGCGTTCCGATGAAGCCGTACGACCTGATCCGTGAGGGGCTCATCGTCCTGGGGATCGTGGCGGCGCTCGTCATTGTGCTCGCCATCATCTTCAGGTCTCCAAACGCCCCCACGGTGCGCGGCGAGGACGTGGCGAAGAACCAGCCGCTCGATTATCTGAAGACCGCAACAGACTTTCTCTCGGGTGAGAGCGGATTGGAGACCTACGGTCCGCCGTACACCAAGGACAATGAGAACATCCAGCGGATCGTCGGCCCTGGCCCTGCGACGGTTCTCGGCGTTACCATGCCCCTCGACGCCCAGAAGGACCTTGTCATCGCCCCGCTGGAGAAGGTCGCCGTGCTCAACAGGGACGTCGCCGCGGCGCTCAAGGTGTGGAAGTCCGCGTCGGAAGACCGGCAGAAGGCATGGACCAAAGCGTACAGCGACGCGCTGGACAAGGCGGAGGAGGCCAACGGCGAGGTGAAGGTTGCGGCTGGAGACTATGGACCCGTGCCCGTCATGATGATGGGGATGCTGGACCTCGGACGTGCCGGGCTTCTGGAGGGCGCGCTCACGAGCAATGAGAGGCTCCCCTACACGTTGGACAACACGAAGGCCATGCTCTTCTTCCAGGAGGACGTGGACTCGAGCGTCGCTGACGGATATGACATGAAAGGGTTGCAGTGGGGGATCACCCACGAGGTGGGCAACCTGCCGGGGCCCTGGTGGCTGTGGCCCTACGCAATCTGGTACCAGATTTCCCCGCTCACCACCGCGCCGAACGCGGACGTGATTGTCGGATCTCTCATGATCCTTTTCTTCCTTCTCCTGTTGTTTGCTCCTTTCATCCCGGTATTGAAGCATCTGCCGAAATGGATTCCAATCTACAGAATCATCTGGCGGGACTGGTACGAGAAGCACGACGTGCCGGCGGCCGCCGCGAAGAAACCCAGGAAATAGTCCGAAAAAAAACACCTCCGCCTGCGCAGGCGGAGGTGTCTTTTAAAGCTCGGAACAGACTTCCTACCGTATTCCCTGATCGATCAGGGGCTTGATTGTCCCGACATTCTGCGGTGTCACGGTGCCGACGCCGGTGTCCATATGCAGGCCGGGGATCAGGTATTTCTTTGTGAGGACGATCTGCAGGACGGGAAGATATCCCTGCAGATAGAGGACCTGATCAAAGCTCGCGCTGATCCAGCCGCCCTGGATGGCGCTGACCGTCGCGGGTGAGAGGTCGATGCCGCCGCATATGATGTCGCCGGGCTTTTTCCCTGCCGCCTGGAGCACCTTCGGCAGGATCGCCGTGACGCTTCCGTGCTGGGTGCCGATGGCCTTGAGATCAGGGTTTTTCTGGAGATACGCCGTGAGGATGGGGATGGCGAGGGACGTGTCACTGTCCACTGCCGCGGAGACATCCAGCTTGTCAACCTTGAGCCCTGCCTTGGACAGCGCGTCGAACACGCCCTGGCTGCTCCGGCTCCTGCCTTCCTGGTGCCAGATGTCATAGACCAGCGCCTTGTCACCGGCCTTCAGGCCTGCTTTGACCATCGCCTGCCCTGTCAGGAATCCGCCCTGGTAGAGGTCTGCACCGGCATATCCGAAGCCCTTGGTCTGGTACTTCGCCTCTATGTTCGGCATTGGATTGTTGCCGCTGGTGACGATGATGCCCTGGGCCTCGGCCTGATCGACGAGCGGCCCCATGGCAGCTTCTCCCGGATGATTCATGATTTCGATTCCATCAGGGTT
>JBEKTX010000291.1:0-5074 GCA_049515615.1 Spirochaetia bacterium | reverse complement strand
AAAACCACCGCCGGCACGCGGAGGCCATGGCGGAGTGGGAGCAGATTGACGCAAGGGCCCGGCAGGCCCGGGAGAAAATGGCGAATCTCAGGACCGATGCGACCGCAGGTTGACGGCGCCTTCCGCATCAGATATCCTGATTTCATCTTTTGGCAGGAGGCTCCCGGCCGGATCGGTGAAAGGTTAGCAGCCGCACCGCCCGACGGCCGCTGCTGAGGAGAGATCGTTGAGCTCACGCGAGGTGCTCGCCCTGATCGCGTGCCTGGCAGCGCCGGTTCAGCTGATCGCCGCACCGGCCTATGCCCACGATCCTGTGATCATCAAGGCGAATGGCGCCTACTTCCTGTTTTCGACCGGACAGGGCATTGCGATGAAGCGGTCCACCGACCTTCTGAGCTGGGAGTTCCTGCCGCCGGTCTTCAGGAAGATCCCGGAGTGGATGCGCCGCGAGGTTCCCGGTTTCTACGGCGACCTGTGGGCCCCGGATGTCGTCTTTGCCAACGGCAGGTACTACCTCTACTGCGCGGCGTCCACTTTCGGGAGCAACCGCTCCTGCATCGGTCTGGCCACCAACGTGACGCTGGATCCCTCCCGGCCGGACTACCTGTGGGCGGACCAGGGGATGGTGATCGGATCGGTTCCCGGAAGGGACGACTGGAATGCCATTGATCCGAACCTGTTCATTGACGACGCGGCGCACTGGTACCTGGCGTTCGGATCGTTCTGGGGCGGCATCAAGATGATCGAGGTGGACCCCGAAACCGGACTGCCGGCTGTTCAGACTCCGCAAATCCTGTCCCTGGCCCGCCGCCCTGGCGTCAAGGACGATCCGATCGAGGCCCCGTGCCTCTACCGGCATGGCGGCTTCTACTATCTCTTCGTTTCGTTCGATTACTGCTGTCGGGGTACCGCAAGCGACTACAAGATCGCCGTCGGCCGCTCCCGCTCCGTCGCCGGTCCGTACCTCGACGCGGCGGGAACGAGCATGCTCGATGGAGGCGGCACGATCGTGCTTCAGAGCTCCGGAGACGTTCATGGCCCCGGCCACAATTCGATCCTTGTCGACGGTGATTCGCAGTACATCGTCCACCACATGTACGACGGGAAACGCGGCGGAGCGCCGGTCCTGCAGGTCCGTCCTCTCGGCTGGTCCGATTCGGGATGGCCTGTGGCCGGGGAGCCGCGGGGAACGCAATGACGCGCATGAGGATCGGCGGTTCAGGGGCAGCGAGTGCGCGCCTGCTCTCAGAGAAGGAACGGGAGCGGTACTCCCGGCAGCTCCTGCTGTCGTCATGGGGAGAGGAGGCGCAGCTCAGGCTCAGAGCCGCCACAGTATTCGTTGCCGGCGCGGGCGGCCTGGGCAGCGCGGCGGCCCTCTACCTTGCGGCTGCCGGCGTGGGATGTATCCGCATCTGCGACCGCGACAAGGTGGAGCTGTCGAATCTCAACAGGCAGATCCTCCATGCCGAACGGGACGTCGGCACGTTCAAGGCCGCCTCCGCGCGAAAGGCCGTGGCGCGGCTCAACGGAGAAGTCACGGTGGTGCCTCTGACCGCGGAGATCACTGCGGAGAACGTGGGCGAGCTGTCTGCAGGCGCGGATATCCTTCTGGACTGCCTGGACAATGTTCGGTCCCGTCTTGTCCTGAATCGACATTCAGTGAGCACGCGCGTGCCCATGGTTCACGCGGGTGTACGGGGTCTTGGAGGACAACTCACCTTCCTGCGCCCCCCTGCTACTCCCTGCCTTGCCTGCTTCATGGAGGAGGCTCCCGTCCTGGCTCCGGCGGGCCGCGCCGACGCGGAACCGAGCCCGCCGCCGATTCTCGGCGCGGTCGCCGGCGCCATGGGCTGCCTCCAGGCTCTGGAGGCCGTGAAATTCCTGACCGGGATCGGCGAGCGGGCGGAGGGCAGGATCGTCTTTCTCGATGGGGAAATGATGAAATTCGAGGTCGCGGAAATCGCACGCAGACCCGACTGCCCGGTCTGCGGAAAGTAGCCGGAATCACCCGCGCGCGTCCGTGCGGCGAATGGGCTGTTTCGTTGCATCTTTCGTTGCCCATTCCGCGGGCGATGGCTATCTTTCAACCGACATGGTGCGGCGTGCGCCCCCCTGTCCGGCGAAAGGAGCCATTGATGATACTCGTTCGGAATATTTTCCAGGTGAAGTTCGGGAAGATGAAGGAAGCAAAAGAGGCATGGAAGGAGATGCTCAAGCTCTTTCCCGGTCAGGCGCCGAGCCGCCCGCGGCTCCTCACCGACCTCACTGGCCAGTACTATACGCTCGTCCTGGAGTCCACGTACAAGGATCTGAGCGACTACGAGGCGTCCTCGCAGAATGACATGGGCGATCCCCGAATGGGCGCGCTCTACCAGAAGTTCGTCCCGCTGGTCGACTCAGGGCGGCGCGAGATATTCACGATCGTAGAATAGGGGAGGCTCGACCCTCAGGGCCGGTACATTTTTTCGATCACTCCATCGTACATCTCCATGATCACCTCGCGGCGCTTGCTCAGGGTACGGGTCAGCTCGCGCCCGACCTCGAAGGCCCCTGGCAGAAGCGCGATCTTCGGCGACGTGCCGCCAGGAAAGTTGATCCCGCTGTTCACCAAGTGGGTCTGCACCTCTTCCAGGAAGAAGCGGTTGACCGCGGGGTTTCCCACCAGTTCCTTCGGGTCCCCCCAGCGGATGCGGCGCGAATCAGCGAGCCGCCGCAGCCAGTCCATGTTCGGGACGATGAGCAGCCCCAGCGATTCCCGTCGGTCTCCTATCAACACGGCTTCCTGGATATACGGCGATTCCTGGATCACCATCTCGATGGGCTCGGGCTCCACGCGCTCGCCGGAGCGCATCACCAGGGCGTGCTGCGTGCGTCCCGTGATGACGAGGTTTCCATCCACCGTGAGGATGCCGCTGTCTCCCGTGTCCAGCCAGCCGTCCGGCGACAGGAGCTGCCTCGTGGCGATTGGATCCTTGTAGTAGCCCTGCATCACCTGCGGGCCTTTTACAAGGACGCTCCCTTTCCGTCCCGGGGGGAGCAGCTCCCCGTTCTCCCCGAGGATTCGCACCTCGGTGGACGGAAGCGGCTTTCCCACTGTTCCCATTACGGGCGCCTTCTCCGCGCGCATGCTCACGATAGGCGAGGCCTCCGTGAGACCGTAGCCCTCAACGATGTTTACGCCGATGGCCGCGAAGAAGTGGTCAAGGTACGCCGGAAGAGGTCCGCCCCCGCAAATGATGGCCTTCAGCTTTCCCCCGAGCAGCTTCCTGATCCTGCGGCGGAGAACAAAGTGGGAAGCCAGTTTCACCGGGGAAAGAAGCAGGAGGGGAGGGAGCGCTGCGAAGATCTCGAGGACCCTCTCCTCCCGCCGGAAGCGGGGGTAGCGGTCCATGATGAAGCCCGAGAATACCTGGAAGAACTTCTCGAACCGAATCGACAGACCCTGGAGAAAACCGAGCCTCTTGCCGATGCTTTTTTCCATCGCCTCCAGGAGGGAAGGAACGATCACGATGTATTCCGGCGACATCCCCGCGAGGTCGTCGAAGATCTTCCATACAGAAGGCCGTGAGTACGCGATCGTGCTTCCGAAAGACAGGCTGCAATATTCAACCGTTCGTTCGAAGGGGTGCCAGACGGGAAGGACGGAAAGCCAGGTGTCTCCTGGCTCGGGGCTGATGCTCGAGTGAACGCTTGTGACGTTGTGCATGATGCTCCCGTGGGAGAGCATGACACCCTTGGGTCTGCCGGTTGTGCCCGACGTATAGAGAAGGGTGGCGGTGTCGGCGGGGGTCAGGCTCGCGCCGCGAAGCTCGAATTGCCTCTCGCCCCGGGCGATCCTGGTTCGGCCCTTTTTCAACACCTCGTCCCAGGCGTAGATGAGCACCCGTTCGTCACCCGTACCGGCATGCGGCTTGGGCCCCGCAAAATCCATCACCACGATCTTGCGAATGCGCGGCAGGCGCCGGCGGAGTGAGAGGAGTCGGTGCAGCGAGGAGGAATCCTCCACCACGGCAATGTCGCAGTCCGAGTGGGTCAGAACGTGCTCGATCTCCCTGTCGGTCATGCCGGTGCCCAGGGGGACATCCACGCCCGCGCACCCCAGGATTGCCAGGTCGGCAATGAGCCAACGGGGGTTGTTTTCAGAAAGGATCGCCACGTGGGTGCCGGGGGCAAGGCCAATGGTGATCAGCCCCGTTCCCAGCTCCTTGACGGCCGCGTAGAGCTCAGCGTACGTCACCGTGTGCAGCCCGCCGTCCGTGCTGCCATGCTTCAGAACGGCCAGAGACGAAAATTTGACGACAGATTCCTGAAGCAACCCGATGAGGGTCGGTCCCATCTCTCCCTTCCACTTATGAATGGATGAAACTGTGGCGAATGGCCCGTGTAAGGGTACAAGCGGCCCCGGGCCATGTCAACCGAGAGCCGCGAGGGCGGTGACCGCTTCTCGCTTCCCTCCGATCTTCCGTGGTGCTAATATATCAGTATGAGTGTATTCAAGACATACGATGTACGCGGCGTCTGGGGCCGGGGAATCGATCGTGCGTTCGCCTACCGGCTCGGGCGCGCGCTGCCGAGGCACATGAAAGGGAAAAGTTACCTCATCGGGCATGACGCCCGGGTCCACTCCCCCGAATTGTACCGCTCGTTGGCAGCGGGCCTCATCGACGAGGGTGTGAAAGTGACGGGCATCGGCCTGGCGAGCACTCCCCTCCTTCATTACACCCAGATGGATCTGAGGCAGGAGGCGGCCGTCATGGTGACTGCCTCGCACAATCCTCCGGAGTACCACGGTTTCAAGGTGTTCGATTCGGCAGGCGGCTCGCTGAGCTACGACAAGGGGCTGAAGGACGTGGAAGCGCTCGTGTCAGGCATTACGGCACCCTCCACGATCCCGCAGAAGAGCTTTCCCGAAGCCGACGGCCTGGACAGGTACGTGAGTTTTGTCGCCGCCGCGGGGGGAGATCAGCGCCTGTCACGCCGCATCGTGATCGACATCTCGAATGGTTCGTCCGGCCCGGTGTTCAGGCGCCTGGCAGAGGTGATGGGAATCGATGCGCAGCTCCTGAACGCGGAT
>JBEKTX010000290.1:0-5089 GCA_049515615.1 Spirochaetia bacterium | reverse complement strand
GAGCAAATTTTGCAATGGTGGACATTCCCACGCAGCTCATCGGCAGGGCCTCGGCGACCACAAATATTATCCAGAGGGTCTCAAGCTCTTTCGGAATTGCCGTGCTCACCACGGTCATTACCACGCGTCAAGTCCTTCACGGGGACTGGCTCGCGTGGACCGTAAGCCCCGCAAATCCCGCGGCAATGGCCGCGCTCTCCCACGCCGGGGCGCTGATGGGCGGAGGCTCGAGGGGACGCGGAATGGCGCTTGCATTCCTCCAGGGAATGGCGACAGAGACCGCATTCGTCAGCGCCATCGACGACGTGTTCATCATCACCGCGATCATCACAGCCTTCGTCATCGTTCCGGCCTTCTTTCTGAAGAAGGGCAGAGGGGGCGCGGCGCGCGGGGGGGCGATGGCCGAATAGCCGGGGGCTTTCTCCTGGCAGGACCGCATCAGACGGCGGGATGCGCAGCAGCTTGTCCCGGGTTCACGCTCATCTGCTGCTGCCCATCCGCTCTTGCGGCCCAGCAGGGCAGTCAGCAGGCAAGCGAACGCTCAAACTCTTTCTTTCGACATGGGGCCTGAATCCATCCTCAACAACGCTGCCCGCCGACCCCTGAATCAGCCCTTTCGGCCGAAACCGCCTGAACCCGTCCTATTCGTTCAAATCCGACTTTCCATTATTCCCGAAATCCAGAAGCACCGTGACGGTCTTCCCATCGCTGGAAGTTGCCTTCACGATCGGGCTGATTGGCAAGCCGGGGTGCATCCAGGCCGACGTACCTTTCTCCTTCGTCAGCGCAGTGCCTTGAAAAGTTCCTGCCGGTACCGTGATGTCACCGCCGTCCTCATAGGTCGTTTCCGTCGTCATGGTAGGCCCGCTGCCGGCGCCCAACGCCGCGTTCGCAATTGCCAGGCCTATCGCATTGTCGAGCTTCGTCACCTTGCCATCCTTGTCCTGCGTTTTTATCCATTTGACATTCGGCTTTGCCTTGGTGCCCGGCTGAAAACCGGAAGCCGCGGTCTGGGTGACAGTTTTCTGGCCCCTGTCGTCGATGTGGGTTGCTTCTATCACCCACACGTCCCCGTCACGGGAAACCAGGAAAGTTCGATTGACGGCCTTCTGGACTCCGTCCACATAGGTCCCGAGGACACTGAACTGGCCTGGCTGCCAGTTCATGAACTCCCAGGACCCGATGTCGGTCATCTCCACCTCGGCCGGGTGATTTCCCTGTTTCGGCTGGAAATACTTGTCCAGGTTGGCCGGATTGGCGGGCGGCTCCGGTTTGGAGGCCGGCTCCGCCGGCTTCGGCAGAATCATGGAGAGGCAGCCAGCCAGTGAGAGTGGAACAATGACGACGAATAGCTGGAAAAGTCTGGTGCGTACCTTCATGTCATTTCCTCCTTGAAGCGTACATGGGATCCCTACCTCGAATAGTCTTCATACGTTTTTCCATCGCTGTCCTTCAGCTTCTTGTTTGCACCCGCTGACAGCAGGAGCTTCACGACTTCGGGTCGCTGCATTTGTGCCGCCGACATCAGTGCTGTCTGGCCGGTCTTGTCCTGGATATCGATTTTCGCGCCGGCTTTGACCAGGAGCCTGACGATCTCCAGGCCGGTCTTCGCATCCTGCTTGTTGTTGTCTGCCCGGGGGCCGCCGAGAGGATGCGGGCCTTGCGCGGCGATCATCAGGGCAGTGCGGCCGTACTTGTTCAGGAGATCGGATTTCGCCCCGGCGTTGAGAAGGAGCTCGACCGCCTTGGAATCCGCGTTCCACGTCGCGTTCATCAGAGCGGTCTGGCCTTCCGCGTTCTGGAAGTTCACCTTCGCGCCGGACGACAACACGAAAGAGATCATTTCAGGGGTCGCGCCCGTTGCCAGTGAGACAAGGACTGATTCTGTGCCGTATTCGAGCTGTGCGCCCGCGCTCAGCAGGGCCGTCATGACGGCTTTCGGATTCTGATTCTGCGCCGCTCTCAGCAGTGCCGCCACGCCGCTGTCTCCGCCAGCCTTTGCCCCGGCCTTGACCAGCACCGTGATGACGCCGGGATTCGGATTGTCCTGGGCCGCCAGATTCAAAGGCGTGACATTGTAGTCATCCTCGAATGTTGCCGCGACGTCGTCGGCTTTTGCCCCCGCCGAGATGGCAGCCTGCACCTGTTCGGGCGTCCCGGTTTTGACGAGCTGGAAGAAGTCTTTCGAGCCCTTTACTTGCTGGTCGCCTTTCTCCATGTCCTGTGCCAGCGCGATCAGGAAGTCGCGCTTCTGGGCCATCCCTGCATAGATGAGCGCCGTTGCGCCTCTGTTGTCCTTGACACCGACTTTCGCGCCGGCATTGTAGAGGGCCGTGATCACTCCGATGTCTGGATTCTCGCTTGCCGCATACATCAGGGCCGTCTTGCCGTTCTCGTCCGCCGCATTCACGTCCGCGCCCTTGTCTATTGCGGCCTGCACTTGTACCGCGGTGCCGGTGCGCACGAGATTCAGAAAATCAGCTCCCGGACCGGCGGCTTTCGGGACTGCGGCGGCACTGCTCGCGGGAGCGGCGGGCGTTACGATCGTGAGCTTGTCCACCTTCAGGACGCTCATCATCCATTTCATGGGCGCAAATCCTGACGAGGGCGGGAAGGTCTTGCTTTGCCCCTGGAGGGAAACCGTTGTTGTCTTTGCAGTGGGGTCGGTCGTCATCGTTACGTCTACGAGCTGGCCGTTTGCATCTTTCACTTGAAACGTTCGCACCTGCTGCGCGGATAGACCGAAGACCACACATAATGCGAGAACTGCAACGAGAATGGCTGTAGCGGGTCTCATAATTCTCTCCTGTTTCTGACCGCAGACCGTCCACACGCCGTGTACCGATCTGCCTCTCCCGAATCCGAAACTAGTCCACAGGGCCACCTCTCGGTGGTTGGCCATGTATTTCCACATATGAATCAACCCAACCTTAATCCTGACAAGATTAGTAATATTTATTGTTAGCGGCAAGAGTTTTTGTTAGGAAAACAAAATAAAGGAACGTCGAACACGACACCGACTACAAACAGCCACAAGGTTCGTCGTTGAACATCCCCCCGTTGCAGACGGTGCCAGTTGAAACTGATATCTCAACTTCTGCAATGAGGTTCTAAAACATCGGCAATTATCGCCGTTATGGCAGTCGTGCCTGGGAGCCACGCTCTCATGCAGGCTGGACAATCGCCAAGGTCTCGATGGATGATAGCGGCAGGGAGTTTCCCTCTTGTCAGGCGTCAAACACGAGATAGCTGCTTCCTCCGCACATCCGCGAACCGAAAGGTATCAAGCGAGCTGCCTGGAGGCCCTTTCAGTCGCGCTGGAGCGTACCCCGATGTACGAAAGCTGGAGGTCGCGGGACCCTGGACCTGCTTTTGGCATCGACGAACGATTCACGGCTCTCCCAATCCTCACGAAGGATGACCTACGCGCGCATTTCCCCCACGGGGTGGTGCCGCGCGGGCTGGACATGGACAAGGCACGCTCGCTCGGAGAGGTGAGCTTCGTCACAACCAGCGGGACGGCGGACGAGTCGCTGGAGAACATCTGGAACCAGCGTTGGTGGGACGCGTCAGAGCGCGCCTCATGGGCGCTCAATTCGGTCGCTGCGCGCGTGGCCACCGGCACGCATCCTGAGGCAATCCTCGCCAGCGCCCTCTCCGTCGGGCCGCGCTCGGATGGGCGGCCTCTGGCGCGCGAAAAACGGATGGTGGGTCGGTTCCTGTGTCTGAACGAGTATGGCAGGACCGAGGAATGGCCCCAGGGCCACGAGCAGCGCATCCTCTCCGAGATCGCGGACTACCGCCCCGCGATCCTGGAAGCGAACCCTTCGCTCCTCGCCCGTGTCGCGCGCTGGGCGTCACGATACCGGGTCGAGGCGTGGCAGCCCGAGCTCATCGTCCTCACTTATGAGTTTCCTTCCGAGCTTCAGCGAAAGGCATTCAGGCGCGTGTTCGCGTCCCCGATCGCCAGCTCCTATGGCTCCACCGAGGCCGGGTACGTCTTCATGGAATGCGAGCGTGGCATGCTCCACCAGAACTGCGAAACCTGCCGTGTGGACCTCGTGCCGCTGGCCGGGGATGTCCAGGACCGCGTGGCGCCGGGAGGGCTCGGCAGGATCCTGGCCACTACCTTCGGGAATGAGTGGTTTCCCCTCCTGCGCTTTGAGATCGGAGATGTCGGCAGGCTGGCCATGGGTGGCTGTCCGTGCGGAAGGACCCTCGGGATGACGCTGAGCGCAGTGGAGGGCCGGCTGAAGAGCCTGTGTGTTGCCGGTGATGGAAGGTTCGTGACTCATGCGCAGCTCGATCATGCGCTGGCGGGCGTCGCAGGCCTGGAGCAATATCGGGTGGATCAAGACTCGCTTTTGCAGGTGCGCTGCGCGGTCATCGGCGAGCCTGGTGAAGAGGCTCGCGCGGTGAAGGACGCCAGGGGAGTGCTCGCCGAAGTCTTCGGCCCGCTTGTGCATCTCGAGGTGGCGGAGGTGCCTGCGCTCTCTGAGGAGAAATCCGGGAAGTTCCTTCTCTGCCACCGCTCCTTCCCGCTGGAGGAGGCGATTCATGGATGACAGGCGGACTCCGATTTTTCTGATTGCCGGGGGCCGCAACCAGATCCGTCGTCGGGGCGCCGATCCTCTCCTGGAGACCGTGATTCGTCAGGCCGGTGTGAAGCGTCCCAGAATCGCCTACGTGGGTGCCGCATCTGGAGACAACCCCGCCTTCCGTCTCCTTATTGCCCGGATGCTCGTCAGGGCGGGCGCAGGTGAAGTCACCCTGGCCCCGATGTGCGCCAGGCGCGTCGATCCGGCGAAGACCCGCCGGGTGCTGGAGGATGCCGACCTGGTGTTCATTTCGGGTGGCGACGTGGAGGCGGGGATGAAGGTGGTGGAGAAGCAGGGAATGGATTCACTGCTGAAAAACCTGCACGGGGCGGGCAAGCCATTCTTCGGCGTCTCCGCAGGGAGCATCATGCTGGCGAAACACTGGGTGCGATGGCACGACCCCGGCGATGATGCGAGCGCCGAGCTCTTCCCCTGTCTCGGTCTTGCGCCGGTGCTCTGCGACACGCATGGAGAGGACGACGGGTGGACTG
>JBEKTX010000289.1:0-5095 GCA_049515615.1 Spirochaetia bacterium | reverse complement strand
CTGGCCTGGCGCAGGCCGCGGATCTGGCTTCTCATCTTCTCCGAGACGGCGAGCCCCGAGGCATCGTCGCCGGCGCGCACGATGCGCAGGCCCGAGGAGAGCTTCTCCATGCTCTTGTCGAGGCTCCCCGTGTTGACCTTCAACTGGCGGTCGGCAAAGATCGCGCTCATGTTGTGATTGATGATCATTCTCATCCTCCCTGAAACAAACGACTGGCCCCGGGCATCCATGACCGGGGATTCCTCTTCTGCCATGCCACCGGCACGGCTTTCGATGGGCCTTCGACCTCGCTTCAGCCTGTCTCCCCCTCCGATTTCCCTTGATCGGCCCTCCAGGCGGGCCGATACACAGAGTAGCGGAAGAAGGGAGCACTCCTCCAGACGGAGGCCGGAGCTACCCTCACTCTTTGTTTCGACAGGGGGAAGTTAAAATATGAGGAGGATTTTTCAGATTTTTCCGGAAATATCTTTTATGAAGCGGGCGGCAATACGGTCTTCGGGCTCGATCTCAAGAACCGTTCGGAAGAAACCGAGCGCCTCCTCCGTTTCGCCCCTTTTCATTGCGAGGATTCCCAGGTTGGAGATCACCTTGGTGTTTTCGGGCTCAAGCGCAAGGGCTTCACGGAGCCGCACGCGGCTATCCGCCAGCTCGCCGAGCTCCATCAGGCAGATCGCCAGCTCGTTCAGCAGGTCGGCGTGGGGGGATCCGAGCTCGAGTGACTTCATGAACGCGTCCCGTCCCTCCGCGTAGCGGGCAAGGCGACGGTTGGCCCAGCCGAGGAGAAACCAGGCATTGGGCACACCGGGTCGGGAAGACAGGAAAGACGTGATCGCCGCGATTCCTTCTTCTTCCTTTCCCATACGGATGCTGTCGAACGCCTTCTGGAACAGCCCGTCCATCAATCCCTGCTCATCGATTTCCCGGATGATCCGCTTCGCCTCTCGGACCCGTTTCTCGTCCGTCCCGGTCTTCGCGAAATACTGCAGGTGCTCCCGCGCCTTCTCGAACGAGCGCTGGTGCAGGTAGAAGTAGGCTGCATTGTAATGAATCGTGGGCTCCGTCGGGTCCGCGGCGAGGGCGGCCTTATACGCTTCGAAGGCCAGCGCCTGGAACTCGTCGACCTGCGCCGTGAGCTCCAGCTTTTCAAGCTGACGTGCGCGCTCCTCATAGGCGAGCGCGAGATTCATGTGTGTGACCGCGTCATCCGGGAACAACCCCTCCAGGGCCCGGAAAATCTCGATGGCCACCTCCGACTCCCCGTTTCGCGCCTTCAGTATGCCGATAGGGGTGAACTCGCTCTTGATGTCGGGTTTCACGGCGAGAACGAACTGCCGGTAGTACTCCGTGTGGGCGTTTGCCTGGTCCCACGCGAGCACCTTGAGCGTGCCGGCGACGATCGCCTCCCAGCTGAGCTCCCCCGAGTCCAAGGAAGGGACGCCGGGGGGCAGCTCGACAGGAAGAAGGATTTCGGGATCCAGAGTGAAGTCGCCGATCCGTCGCTGGGTCGTCTGGGCGATCGAGACGTAGGCGACATTCGCCAGCCGGGCAAGCTCAGCCATCAGCGGGATTCTTCTCGTCAGCGTCTGCCGAAGGATCGCCCTCCGAAGGAATGTCCAGAGCAGGTGTTTCTCCAGAGGTTGAATCTGCGGGCGGGATCGGGGAGGGAACCGGTGAGGGGGTCGGTGCCGGCTCTTTCTGCGCTTCCCGCGCCGCCTTTCGTATGGTGGAGACGTAAGAGTTGATCAGCAGCTTGTAGCTCATCGGGGGCTCCGAGGTATAGACCATGCTGACCGCCAGGATGTCTTTCCGGCCGCCCACCTCATCCACACGCCCGACCACGGCGGGAATGGTCATTTCGGGCACCTGGTCGCTGCGGGCAAACTTCAGGCTCACTCTCCTGTTTTCGAAATCCCGCGCGCGTCCCGAGATGACTACCTTTGCCCCGCTGAAGGAAAGGTCCCTCAGGACGCATTTGCGGCTCTTCCCGTCCACCAGCACGGATGCTTCCCGCGATTCGAGACCGAGCTTTTTCTGCGTCTCGGGCGTGACGATAATCCGTTCATCCCTGCGGCGCTGGGAGTTCGCGTTTGCCTCCAGGAGCGATCCAAGAATCTGGATCAGGTCGTCCGGCGGCCTCTGGGTGAACTCCAGTGTGACGAAATGCACATCAGGACCCTGCATGGCGTAGTGCGTGAACCCCGTCGGGCGGCATGGCACGAAGAAAGTGATGGGCTCGACTTTTTCGGCCAGCTTGAAGCACCACCGGAGCGCCAGGCGGTTGTTTGCCTGCTTGAGGGCGACCATCACCGAGGCGGGCACGTTGGCGATCACCCGGGCGGAGGCCATGGAGCTGGAGAAGACCACGCAGGACAGCTGTCGATCCTGGACCTTGAGGTAGACGCCCCGCGCCATCAGCCCGAGGGCGGTAATGACCTGCTTGTTGAACGTGACGTCGGTGGTCTTGTACTGTTCGTAGTACCGCGTGAGCTGCTGGCTTGTAACGATGGACATATGCGCGCCGCTTCCTTAATATGAGCACTCTACCCGCGGAAAACGCGGGTGTCAATTCTGCCGCAAAATGAGGAGGACCCTGGTGTATTCCCTCTACGGAGTCGAGAATCCGCTGATGGATGTGATCGCCCATGTCGACTACGGCTTTCTGGAACGCTTCGAAAAAGCCCCCGGCACAATGCACCTGGTGGAGTTCGAAGAGGTCTCGCGGCTCCTCGGGGAAATCGACTTTTTCCGGACGTCCCCGGGGGGAAGCGCTGCCAACACCGCACGCGGCATAGCCTGGCTGTCGGGGGGGGGAGGACGGGCGATCCGCGATGCCGTGCTGGGACGAGCCTCGCGGCAGACGGCAGCGCCTCTGGCCCCGGTGTTCAACGGTGCCATCGGCCGTGACTCCCGGGGAGACGAGTTCGCTTCGCGAATCGCCGACGCGGGCGTGCACACGGCCCTGGTGCGAAAAGACACGCCGACCGGCACGTCCGTCATCCTTGTGACACCGGACGGAGAGCGGACGATGAACACGTTCCTCGGCGCGTGTCGCGATTTCCAGGTCGAGGACCTGGAATTGGAAAAACTGGCCGCATCGCGCATGCTCTACCTGACCGGCTACATGTGGGACACTGAAAACCAGCGACGGGCCGCCGAGCGGGCCGCGCAGTTCGCCCGCGGGCAGGGCCGGGCAATCGCTGTTGCCTTCGATCTCGCGGATCCCTTCGCCGTTCGCCGCTATGCCGAACAGTTCCGGGCTTGGATTCCGGGCCGCGTCGACGTGTTGTTCGGGAATCGGGATGAGCTCGCGCTGCTCACCGGCAGCTCCTGCGACGAAGATTGCGTCCCGGATGCAGCCACCCTGGCGCCCATCGTGGTCATGAAGATGGGGGAGAAGGGGTGCCTGGTGGGTTGGGACGGTCGATGCGAGGCCGTGCCAGGCATTCCAGTGAAGGTGGTGGACACCACGGGCGCTGGCGACGCATTTGCCGCGGGTTTCCTTCATGGGAGGCTGGAAGGGGCCTCCCCGCTTGACTGTGCGAGGCTTGCGAACGCCGTTGCGGCGCGAATCGTCAGCGTGGAGGGGTGCACCTATACCGCGTAGCGCGCCGTCCCGCTGAAGTTACGGAGATGACGGGCTTTCACCGAGAGGGTCGTGCCGCAGCAGCTCGTCGTCGATCCTGCTGATCAGCCGTTCCGCGACATTCTCGATCTCCGCGATCTGGGTGGAGGGCTCCCTTCCGTCCCGCGCCTTGAAAAGTTCGTCGGCGATGTTCAGCGCGGCGAGCACGGCGACTGTCAGCGGATCGGCGAAGGCGTACCGCGCCTTTACCTCCTCGATCCTGCCCTTGACGAAGGATGAAAGGAGCGCAAGGTGCTCCGGGCTTTCATCGGACTGGATGACGAACGAGTTTCCCAGCACATCGATGCGGAGCTGCCGCTTCTCCATGAATACCTAGAAGATGTCCAGCTCTTCCTTGGGGGGGTGAGGCTCGGAGGCGTCCTCTGTGGCGGCCGCTCCTGGCGGCATTCCGGCGGCCGCTCCTGGCGGCATTCCGGCGGCCGCTCCTGGCGGCATTCCGGCGGCCGCTCCTGGCGGCATTTCCGAAGAAGCGTGTAGAGGAGGCGGAGTTGGAGGTACGGCGCCGCCGCCGATGCGGGCTTCCGAGCGTTTTGTGGCTGCTGGAATGCCGCCCGCGGGGGCCGAAGCCGATTCTTCCAGCTCGTCAAGGTTGTGGAGCGTGCGGACGATGACGGACTCGATTTCCTTCTGGTCGGTCTTGAAACCTTCCACGAGCGTCTCCAGCTCCCTCATCCGCTTCTGGGCAGACTCTAACCCCTTTCGGAGCGTCGAGTTTTCTTCCTTGAGAAGGCGAATGAGGTCGAGGGCTCGAGTGATCTTGCTTTCCAACAGGCGGATCTGCTCGAGGGTGATCATTTTGCGCCGACACCCGCCGCCGGAATGCCACCTGCGTCACGGCCTGCCGTGGCATCGGTGGCCGCGAGGGCTTCCTTGGATTTCAGCACGATTGCCTTGAAGCCAACCGGATCCTCGATTGCCATGTTGGAGAGCGCCTTGCGGTTCAGCTGCACACCAGACTCGATCAAGCCGTGCATGAACTGCGAATAGGTGACTCCCTCCGCGCGCACCGCGGCGGAAATGCGCGCGATCCAGAGACGGCGGAACTCGCCCTTGCGGCGCCGCCGGTCACGGTACGAGGAGGCAAGCCCCTTCATGACCGCTTCCTTGGCGGTCTTGAAGAGACGGCTTCTGCCGCCCCAGTACCCCTTCGCGAGCTTCATTATCTTGCGTCGGCGCTCACGCCTCCGCGTACCGTTTTTCGACCTCGGCATGGGTCAGAATCTCCTTCTCACGTCGTCCTAGTACTTGCCGGCGTACGGCATGAGCTGCTTCACCCTCTTTTCCTCGACGTGGCTGAGGATGGCGGGGAGGCGCAGGCGCCTCTTTCGCTTGGCGTTTTTCTTGGTGAGTATGTGGCGCAGGCCCTGTTTCTTGTAGCGCACCTTTCCCGTTCCGGTAACGTGGTAGCGCTTGGCAGCGGCCTTCTTTGTTTTCATCTTGGGCATCGTCTAT
>JBEKTX010000288.1:0-7597 GCA_049515615.1 Spirochaetia bacterium | reverse complement strand
TGGAACGCTGCCGATCTTTGGAATTTGTCTCGGGCAGCAGATGATCGGCCTTGCTTTGGGTGGAAAAACATACAAGTTAAAGTTCGGCCATCATGGGGGCAATCATCCGGTAAAGGACCTTGAAACTGGCAGAATTGCCATCACCTCGCAGAATCATGGGTTTAATGTCGATATGAAATCTCTCGCCGGCCAGGGAACCCGAACAACTCACATGAACCTGTATGATGGCACCGAAGAGGGCCTGGAGAACAGGGAGTTGCGGCTGTTCAGCGTCCAGTACCATCCCGAAGCCAGCCCAGGACCTCACGATTCGGGGTACCTCTTCTCCCGCTTTGCGGCCCTCATGGACGACAGGCAGGATCGTGCCCAGAAGAACTGACATTCATTCGATCCTCATCATCGGCACCGGTCCCATCGTCATCGGCCAGGCGTGCGAGTTCGACTATTCCGGCACCCAGGCGTGCAAGGCGCTGAGGGAAGAGGGGATGCGGGTCATCCTGGTGAACTCCAATCCCGCGACGATCATGACAGATCCCGAGATGGCTGACGCCACGTACATAGAGCCGATCACCGTTCCCATGCTGGAAAAAGTCATCGAGGCAGAACGCCCGGATGCTCTTCTGCCCACACTCGGTGGGCAAACCGGCCTGAATATCGCCATCCAGCTCGCGGAACAGGGCATTCTGGACCGATTGAACGTGCGAATGATCGGCGCGGACCGCGAGGCAATTCGCAAGGCCGAAGACCGCAAACTTTTCAAGGAGGCAATGGAGAGGATCGGGATCGACCTGCCGAGAAGCGGGCTCGCCCATTCTCTCAAGGAGGCCAGGGCGATCGCCGATGAGATCGGGTTCCCGCTCATCATCCGCCCTTCCTTCACCCTTGGCGGCACCGGCGGCGGGGTGGCGAGCGGCCCGGCCAGGTTCGCAGAAATGGCATCCCGCGGTCTGGATGCGAGCATGATCTCTGAGATACTGATCGAAGAGTCGATAGCAGGCTGGAAGGAATATGAGCTGGAGGTGATGCGGGACTGCAAGGATAATGTCGTCATCGTCTGCTCGATCGAAAACTTTGACCCGATGGGAATCCATACGGGAGACTCGATCACCGTTGCCCCGGCCCAGACTCTGACAGACCGGGAGTACCAGCGCATGCGCGACGCCGCCATAGCCTGCATCCGCGAGATCGGGGTGGAAACCGGGGGCTCCAACATACAGTTCGCCGTGCACCCGGGAACAGGCAGGCTGGTCGTCATCGAGATGAACCCGCGGGTATCGCGCTCATCCGCCCTTGCATCAAAAGCCACGGGCTTTCCGATTGCAAAGATCGCGGCAAAGCTTGCGGTCGGCTACACCCTCGACGAGATTCCCAACGACATTACAAAGAGAACACCCGCCTCCTACGAGCCAAGCATCGACTACTGCGTTGTCAAGATTCCCCGGTTCGCTTTCGAAAAGTTCCCGTCTGCAGACCCCACGCTGACCATCCAGATGAAATCCGTGGGCGAGGTGATGGCGATTGGCCGAACCTTCAAGGAGGCTCTCCAGAAAGGCATCCGGGGCCTGGAGATCAAGCGACCTGGGCTCACGGGCGTCCCCGAGAGCTCCGAGTCAGCCCTTCAGGAAATGCTGGCGCGGCCGAACGCGGACAGACTCTTCTATATCACTGAGGCGCTTCGCAGGGGTTGGACCGTGGAGAATCTTCACGAGGTGACCCGAGTCGATCCCTGGTTTCTTTCGAACATGAAGGAGATCGTTGATTTCGAGCCCACGATTACAGAAGGCTCTCTCCGCTCCGCCAAGCGGATGGGCTTCAGTGACGTGCAGATCGCCTCCCGTCTGGGGAAGGATGAGGATGCAGTGCGTGCTTTCCGGCTGGAAAACGGCATCCGTTCCGGCTACAAGCTCGTGGACACCTGCGCGGCCGAGTTCGAGGCGTTCACCCCCTACTATTATTCATCCTACGACGGAGAAGACGAGTCGCGGCCTTCGACAAGAAAGAAGATCATGATCCTTGGCGGAGGGCCGAACCGCATCGGGCAGGGCATCGAGTTCGACTACTGCTGCGTGCACGCAGCCTTTGCGCTCCGGGAGATCGGCTTCGAGACGATCATGGTGAACTCCAACCCCGAGACCGTCTCCACGGACTACGACACCTCGGACAAGCTGTACTTCGAGCCGCTCACGCGGGAAGACGTCCTTGCAATTGCTGACCGCGAGAAGCCCGACGGGGTTATCGTGCAGCTGGGGGGACAAACGCCCCTGAACCTGGCGGTCGGCCTGGAAAAGGCAGGCCTTCCCATCATCGGGACAAGCCCGGATTCGATCGACCGCGCGGAAGACAGGAAGCGCTTCAGTGAGCTGGTCCGGAAGCTGGGCCTGCGTCAACCGGAAAACGGAACCGCGGTGGATGAAAGGGGAGCACTGGAAGCGGCGCACGCGATCGGATACCCGGTGCTCGTGAGGCCCAGCTACGTGCTTGGCGGTAGAGCGATGGAGATCGTCTACGACGATGCAAGCCTCGAGCACTACATGCGGCGTGCCGTGTGGGCCTCTCCCGAAAAGCCGGTCCTCATCGATCGGTTCATCGAGGATGCCATCGAGGTCGACGTCGACATGGTCTCCGACGGTCACGCGTCGGTCATAGGCGGCATCATGGAGCACATCGAGGAGGCCGGCGTGCACTCTGGAGACGCCGCCATGGTGCTTCCGCCGCACACCCTCCCGCATTGGATGCTTGAGGAAATCCGCCGCTACACAATGCGCCTGGCAGCGGAGCTCCACGTGATCGGGCTCATGAACGTGCAGTACGCGGTAAGGGGCAAGGAGCTGTACATCATCGAGGTGAATCCCCGCGCTTCCCGCACGGTCCCCTTCGTGTCGAAGGCCATCGGCGTGCCGCTCGCCAAGGTGGCGGCAAAGGCAATGGCGGGCATGAGCTTGAAAGAGATCGGCTTCACCGAAGAGGTAAGGCCCCGCCACATCTCAGTGAAGGAGTCGGTCCTGCCGTTCGCGCGTTTCCCCGGCGTGGACATCATCCTCGGTCCCGAGATGAAGTCCACGGGCGAGGTGATGGGCATCGATTCCGACTTCGGCAGGGCGTACTGCAAGAGCCAGCTCGGCGCACTGCAGCAGGTGCCGCTGAAGGGAACGGTATTCATCAGCGTGAAAAAAGATGACAAGACACAGCTCGCCGTGTCCGTGGCATATCAGCTGCACAACCTCGGATTCTCCCTTCTCTCCACCTCGGGGACCGCTGCGTTCCTGCGGGAAAATGGCATTCATGCGGAGGTGGTGAAGCGAGTCTCAGAGGGCGAAACGGACCTGCTGGAGAGGATCCGCTCCGGGAGGATCCAGCTCATCATCAACACCCCCTCCGGCAAGGGACCGCGAACGGACGAGATCTCAATCAGGGCGGTCGCGAACAGCCGGGGCATTCCCGTCGTGACGACCATGCCCGGCGCGGATGCCTACGTGCAGGGAATCCGGGCCCTTATCCGCGGTGAGCTAGGCGTGACGCCCATTCAGCGGTACCACGCAGGAGTGCAGAAGGCCCGCTCCGCCGTCTCCCGGCCTTCGAACGGCTGATGATCCGATCCAGCATCGTCCTCAGCTCCGTGAGGGGCTCTGCCTCCCGGTTGAGGATCCGATAGACTCCGTCGATGATCGGTAGAACCAGCTTCTTCTGCGCGGCAATTGAGTTTACCCACTTGGCAGTCACCACGCCCTCGGCGATGTAGCCGAAGGAGGGGATGCCGGCGATCACTTCGTCGATGGACCTGCAACCTCCGATGAGATTCTTGAGAATGATCTCCCTGCCGAAGCGCCTGTTGCGGCCGTGGATGCTGCGGCAGGTGACATCGAGGTCTCCCACACCGGCGATCGACGTGAATGTCTCCGGGTGTGTGGCGCCCATCGCCTTGCCCAGCGCCTGGATCTCGTTGAGACCCGCGGCGAGCAGGAGGGATTCTGTGTTGTCGCCGAACTGGTCCGATGATTCCTTCAGCGCATCCAGCATGCCGAATGCCAACGCGATCACGTTCTTCAGCGCGGCGCTGATCTGCACCCCCCTCACGTCCAAAGAAGAGAAAACCACCAGGCTCCCGCCCGAGAGCAGCTCGCGGACCCGGATTGAGTTGCGGCCGCTTCGCGAGGCGCTGATAAGGCCGGTGATCTTCCCCTGCGAAACCTCGATCGCATGGCTGGGCCCCGAGACGTACACGAGCTTTCCCCGGTACATTCCGGGCAGGTAGTCCTCCATCGCCTCGGTGATCAGCTTGATTCCAGAAGGCGTTTCGATGAAGCCCTTGGTGAGGATCGAAATGATCGTCCGGCCTTCTCTGATGTTTACGCAGCCCGCAATCCTTTTGATGCTGGACAGCACGTACAGGGAGGGGATGGCGATGAGGAGGTGTTCCCGGTTTTCGGCGATGGACATCAGGTCCGTTGAGGCGTGGAGCAAGGGCGGCAGCTTCGCACCCGGAAGGTAGCGATCGTTAGTATGGCGTCCGTTGATCTCCGCGGCGACCGATTCCTCGAAGCTCCAGATGTCCACCCGGAGCTCCTTCTCGGCGAGCACCTTGCCGATCGCCGTGCCCCATGCCCCGGCTCCCAGAATCCCGACGCGCGTGCCCGAGCCTTCCGACATGCAGTGTGGAATACAATTCCGCTGAAGCCCTGTCAAGTTGAAGGGGTCCGGCCAGATTCAGGAACGACTGTCCTTGATGGCCTTCTTGGCAAGGTCAAGATCCTGCAGCAGCGTGCGGCTGTCGGGATAGACGGCGAGCCCGTGGTCCACGACGGCCTTTGCGTCCACCGCCCTCCGCGCATTGTAAAGCACCGCGAAAGCGCTGTGGACGTACATCTCGTAGATCTGGAGAAGCGCCTGCTGCCGGCCGATCCTCTTCATTGCTTCTGCCACGACCGCGGCCGCCGCAATGTTCCCGCCATTGCTTTCCTCCACCTGCGCCAGTTGCTGCACGACGGCAATAGAAAGGGCGGTCCAATCCTCCTCGTCCAGCGCGGCCTTGGTCGAGGGGCTGGTCGATGTTCACGATTCCGCCGAAGGCTGCTTTCACGCCATCGGTGAACTGGACAGCCTGCGGGAACTCCTGCCGCGTTCCCAGCCACGTAATGTACAGAGTGAAGGCGGTCGTCATGACCTGGCGTGTCTCGTCAGTGCCCATCAGCACGAAGGCGCTCACAGCGGGCTGCAGAGCATCGCGGAAGGAGCGGCCGTCCATGTACTCGGACACCCGGTTGTACAGGATCAAGCTCAGGAGCTCTTTCTCACCAATGGCCCGCCTGTCGACATAGCTGCCCGGGGGCACGTATGAATATCCGGTGATTTTACCGAACGAATCGGTGAATTCCTTCTTCGCACCGGGGTTGAACCCGTACGGATTGGTTGTCTCGACGTCAAGCTGCTGTCCGTTCACGAGAACCGATGCAAAGGCGTGATCGGGGGTTCGGACTCCACCGACCGACAATCCTACGGATCGGGCGAGAACCATGTAAAGCACCGCCGAGGAGACGCAGTTATAGACCCCTGTATCCAGGGCCGTGTCCACGCGCGTCTGGAGCGCCGAGTAGGATGTGAACAGGTTTCTGTGGAGGAATAGGAGAGCCCGTTCCGCTAGAGCCGCCTGATCGCTCACCTCGGCCACCTCGCCTCGGAACTTCAGAAGCAGACTGGACAGCCTGTCCTTGGCGGTGGCAGCCGCGGAATCTGAGGCTCCGGAAAAGCCCAGTGCCGCATCGACGATCGTCTCGACCGGGATCGGCTCGCGCATTGTGGAGAGCTGCTGACTGAGGGGCAGGGGGGTGAGCTCCGCGACGGGGGTTATTCCCGACCGCGCCTGGGCGGACAACACCTGTATAAAGATGAATGTGGAGAATAGAATTGCGGATGCAGATACCCTTTTTCGCATCACACGGCTCTCTTCGAAGATCAACATTCCTATGGATTCGCGTCAAGGCTTGGAGTACAGTGGAGGCTCATCGAAGGGAGGCTCTCATGAAGATTGGCGTTCCTCGGGAAATCAAGACCCACGAGTACAGGGCTGGCATGACACCCCATTCGGTCAAGGCATATGTCAAGAACGGCCACAAAGTACTCATCGAAAAGGGAGCGGGGGTCGGCTCGGGATACGAAGATGCGGAGTTTAAAGCCGCCGGGGCTGCGATCATGAATGAGAAAGCGGAGCTCTTCCGTGAGTCGGACATGATCGTCAAGGTCAAGGAGCCCTTGGAGGAGGAGTTTCCGCTCTTCAAACCGGGACAGATCTTGTACACCTACCTCCACCTGGCGGCCAGCAGGGAGCTGGCCAACGAGCTGATCCGCCGGAAGGTCACGGGAGTGGCATATGAGACGATCGAGCTGCCCGATCGGTCCCTGCCGTGCCTCACTCCGATGAGCGAGATTGCGGGGCGTCTGTCCGTGCAGGAAGGCGCGAAATACCTGGAGAAGGAATTCGGAGGCCGGGGGATCCTTCTTGGCGGAGTACCCGGGGTGCAGCGTGGCAAGGTGGCAGTGCTTGGCGGCGGCGTGGTGGGCACCAACGCGTGCAAGATCGCGGTGGGCATCGGGGCGAACGTGACGGTGCTCGACATCAACGCAAAACGCCTCGCGTACCTGGACGATATCTTCGGCAGCTCCATCACCACATTGTACGCGACGGATGCAAACATCGAGTACGTGCTCCGGGAATCCGACATCGTGATCGGCGCCGTCCTCGTGGCAGGGGAAACTGCGCCGCGGCTGATCACCCGCCAGCACCTTTCCCTCATGCAGCCCGGCGCGGTGATCGTGGACGTGGCCATCGACCAGGGAGGGTGCGCGGAGACGTCGAGGCCCACAACACACAGCGACCCGATCTATATCGTGGACAATGTCGTGCACTATTGCGTGACCAACATGCCCGGTGCGGTTGCGCGCTCCTCCACCATCGCGCTGACCAGCGTCACCCTGCAATACGGCCTGATGATTGCCAACCTGGGCCTCGCGGCAGCGGCCCGAGCGAACGAACCCCTCAAGCGCGGCATCAATACCATCGACGGCAAGTGCGTTCACCCCGGGGTAGCCAAGAGCTGCGGCCTGCCGTACTCGGAGTACGTAGCCTAGCGCGGGCAGGTTGCGAGAGCCTCGGGAGCTTCGGATTTTGTGTGACAGTGCTGCGAAACCGCCGAAACGTACGTTTCAGCGGTTTCGCGCAATGTGGTTCTCCGACTGGACCCATCACTGACAGGCCGACGCTTTCGTTCACCCCGGGGGGTTGCAATCTTCACCCATATACTATACACTTGTATAGTATATGGGTGCTAGCTACCTGAGTTTCCGTTCCCACTATTCGCTCCTGCGCGGCTGCCGCTCTCCTGAAGAGATCTGCCATTTCGCCAGGGAGCGAAGTATTTCCACGGTCGGGATGACCGACATCAACAACTTCTACGGCCTCATCGTCTTCCTGCTTGCAGCAGGCCGGGAAGGAGTGCGGCCTGTGGTCGGGGTTGCCGTGGAGAAGGACGGACGGGTCCTGTTCACCGCCTACGTGATGAACAGGAAGGGCTTCAGCGGGATCTGTCGTGTGCTCACGGAGGCA
>JBEKTX010000287.1:0-5106 GCA_049515615.1 Spirochaetia bacterium | reverse complement strand
GGGAATGTTGGTCCGGGTGGGCTGAAGGTACTGGCCGATGTTCACGATGTCCGCGTCCGCGGCGCGAAGGTCGTCGAGGGTCTCCAGCACCTCCTCCCGTGTTTCCCCGAGGCCCAGCATGATGCTGGACTTCACGACCGCCTTCTGATCGAGCTTCCGCGCGATGCGAAGGAATGCCAGGGACCGATCGTAGCTCGACCGGGAGCGCACGCGGGGCGTCAATCTCCTCACTGTTTCCACGTTGTGGCTCACGATGTCGGGGGCGCTGGCCACGACCGCTCCGATGGCCTCACGCGAGCCCATGAAATCAGAGGTGAGCACCTCCACGGAACAAGCCGGAGCTCGCACCCTGATCGCTCGGACCGTGGCCGCCATGACGGAGGCGCCGCCGTCCGCAAGGTCGTCGCGGTTGACCATGGTGACGTGGGCGTGCTTCAGTCCCATCTTCATCACGGAGGCGGCCACGCGCATTGGCTCCAGCACGTCCACCGCGAGTGGAAGCCCCGTCCCGACGGCGCAGAATCGGCAGCGCCGGGTGCAGACATCTCCGAGAATCATGAAGCTCGCCGTGCCGTGAGTCCCCCAGCACTCGTGCAGGTTGGGGCAGCGCGCCTCTTCACAGACGGTGTGGAGGCCCTCGGTGCGCACCAGGCGCTTGATGCCGACGTAGCTCGCGGAGGTGTTGAGTCGGATCTTGAACCACGGCGGCTTGCGCGTGGTGTCGGGCGCTTCTGACACTGACAGCCCCCTACCGCTTCTTTCCGTCCTGCTGGAACTGCTGGACGCTGATGCCCGCGGCGATGCTTCGCGCAAGCCGCCGAAACGCCTCGGCCGGCGCGAAACCGTCCATGAGCGTGACCGGCGGGGTGCCCTCGTCTCCCATGCGCGAGATGCGAGGGTCAAGCGGAATCCTGCCCAGGAACGGCACGCCCATCTCGGCCGCCGCGCGCTCCCCGCCGCCGGAGCCGAAGATCTCTCCGCTCATGTTCTCCACGATCCCGAGCACCGGCACGTTGAGCTTCTGGAAGGCCCCCACGCCGCGGCGGGCATCACTCACCGAGAGCTGCTGCGGGGTGGTGACCACCACGCCGCCGGTGAGGGGCACGAGCTGGGCCACGCTGAGCTGCGCATCACCGGTGCCGGGGGGAAGGTCCACGACCAGATAGTCCAGCTCACCCCATGCCACATCGAAGAGGAGCTGCCGCAGCGCACCATGGATCATCGGACCGCGCCAAACCAGTGCGTCCTCCGCGCCGATGAGGAATCCCATGCTCATCATACGCACCCCGTGCGCAACCGCCGGCACCAGCGTCTCGCCCTTCGGAGGAGGCAGCTCGTCCACTCCCATGAGGGTGGGGATGTTCGGCCCATAGATATCCGCGTCCAGCAGGCCCACCGAGGCGCCCGACTGGGCCAAGGCCACCGCGAGATTCACGGCCACGGTGGATTTCCCCACGCCGCCCTTGCCGCTTCCCACGGCAACGATTGTCTTGATGGGAAGCTTGATCTTCTCTTCGATTCTCTTGTCCGCGCGGACGCGTGCGTCGAATGCGATGTCCACTTTGCCGACCCCCGGCACAAGTTTCCGCACCGCCTGCTCGCTCTCCGCCCGGATCTGATCCTTGAGGGGGCAGGCGGGCGTGGTGAGCGTCACGGTGAAGCTGACGTCGACTCCCCGGACCTGGATGTCACGAACGAAGTCCAGCGTGATCAGGTCACGGTGAAGCTCGGGTTCCTGCACGGTGCGAAGCGCTTCCCGGACCTGCTCCGAGGTAACATGTGCCTGGGTCATCGCTTAGATAGTACTGAATTCGTCGAAAGCGTGGAAACCGCGGCGCCTGAACGGGAACGGACCCTACCCCGCGTAGTGCTTCATGTACTGCACGCGCTCATAGACGCCGGGATTGACGCTTTCTGCCTGGCTGAGGCTGCCGCGGAAATCGGCAATCGCCTTGAACCCGTGACGATTCATCCATGCCGAGAGGTCATTCAGCATGACCCCGGCGCTTCGGGCGCCGTGCCTGTAGAACGCCGATGCCGCCTGAACGGCCTTCGCGCCCGCGAGGAGCATCTTGATGAGGCCGGCGCCGTCGTGCACGCCGGTGGACCCGGCCAGGTCGCAGCCGACCCGGCGCGACATGAGCGCCACCCAGCGCAGCGGTCCGGCAAGCTCCGCCGGGTTGCTGAAGCTGCCCGCCCCTTTGACCGCCATTTTCTCGATGTCGAAGTCGATCGAGTAGAACCGGTTGAACAGGACAAGGGCCGCAATGCCGGTCTTCGAGAGCCGGCCTATCATCTGCGCGAGCGTGGAGAACGACGAGCTGATTTTCAAGGCCACGGGGATGCGGACCTGCTTCAGCACGCGGTCCACGATCTGAAGGTAGTCCTTCTCCCGCTCGTCGCTGGAGCGGGTGATGTCGGAGGGCAGGAAGAACATGTTCAGCTCCAGGCCGTCCGCGCCGGCGGCCTCGATATCCTTTGCGAACGAGGCCCACTCGTGGGAATACGTGCAGTTCACGCTCGCGATGACGGGGATCGAAACCGCAGACTTTGCCTCGCGGATGAAGTCCACGTAGTGCGAGACGTGGGCGCCGCGCACCTCGTAATCGTAGTAGTCGTACGACTCCAGGCTCATGCCCTTGCGGGCCGCCTCGGAGAGGGCATCGTCGTACTCGGCGGCGATCTCTTCTTCGAAGATCGATTTGAGCACCACCGCTGCGACGCCTCCCTCCTCCAGCTCCAGGAGGCCTGCCCGGGTGCCGGTGAGGCCCGAGCTTCCCGCGATCAGCGGATTCTTCAGGCGCAGCCCCATGTAGGTGGTGCAGAGATCAGGCATCGTGTTCCCCCATGCTGAAGTAATTACCAGCTTTGTTCTGCCTGCGCAAGCGCAGGAAGGTTGCGAGCGGTCGCCACCCCTCTGGAACGGGCCCCGCGCCGCCCTGGCGAACGTAGTCAGAAATTGACTACGTTCCGTACGGTGAGCCACGCCCCTGGAAAATTGCCAGACGCGCCGATCAGCGCTCCTTTTCTTCGAAGACCCCGAGCTCCCGGTTCTTGCGCACCCTGTCCCAGCCGAAGACACGGCCGTTCATCGCAATGAACACTCCCTGCGGGAGGAGCTGGACAGCGGTGAGCGCGCAGCCGAGGTTGAACACGGCATCCGAGTTGTTGAAGATGTATGGGACCATCGCGCCGGTGAGGACGACGGTCTTCGCAAGCCCCGCCTCGCCGAGGACCACGGCGGTCTCCACCATGGTGTCCGTGCCGTGGGTGATCACGATCCGTTCCTCAGCGGCCCGGCTGCAGGACTCCAGGACGCGCAGCCGGTTGGCGGTGTGCATGTCGAGGCTGTCTATGAGCTGGTTCAGCTCCAGCTCGACCGGGACAGCGCAGCGGACGAACTTCAGGATTTCCGGGAGGTGCGAGTCCTTGAACGTGAGACTGCCGCGGATCTCGTCGTAGTGCTTGTCGAACGTGCCGCCGGTGATGATGATGCGGATGCTCACGACCATTCAGCGTGAGGTATCAGGGGCAATTGATCAAGCGCGGACTTCAGCCGCGCGCGGGCTGACTCGCAGTAGCGCCGCTCCAGCTCGATTCCGATCCCCCTCCTGCCTGTTTCCGCTGCCGCCACGAGCGTCGTGCCGCTGCCCATGAAGGGGTCCAGCACCGTGTCTCCGACGAAGCTGAAAAGCTTGATGCACCGGCGCGGCAGCTCCACGGGGAACGGCGCCGGATGGCCGGTGCGCTTTTTGCTCTCCCCGTTGAACGTCCACAGCCCGTTGGTCCAGTCCATGAACTCCTGGCGCGTAATGCTGGACCGGCCGCTTCCCGACGTGCGCTTCCACCGGTCACGGTACAGGACGACGATGAGCTCCACCGGGGCGATGATATACGGGGCCGACGCGCTCATCCACGAGCCCCACGCGGTGCGCCGGGAGATGTTGCCCTCGTTCCACACGATCGTGGAGTGGTAGCGAAACCCGACCTCTTTCGCAATCCCCGTGAGATCGGCGCCTACGCTCTGCTGGCCCTCCTTGTTCTTGTCCAGGGGGATGTTCAAGCACATGCGCCCGTCCGCGCGAAGCCATTCGAAGCACCGCGCCATCCAGCGCCGGCTGAACTCCAGGTAGCTCGCGTAGCTCTGCGCGTCATCGTGCGTGCCGTAGTCGATGTCGACGTTGTACGGGGGAGAGGTGACGATAAGCTCCACGCTCCCGGGCTCCACCGAACGAGTGGTCAGCACGTTTCCCTTGACGATCTTGAGATTCTCCGTTTGGAAGAATGGATTGGCCGGCATATCACACAACGAACACGGGGCCGTCCATGCACACCAGACGGGCGTCATGTTCGCAGGAGCCGCAGATGCCCACCCCGCAGCGCATGTAGGCCTCGCGGGAAAGCTCGGCGGCCAGGTGAAATTCCCGGCACTGCGCCTCGAGCGTCCCGAGCATTGCCTCCGGCCCGCAGGCATAGAGGCGGTCGAATCGGCCCGAGCCGAGCAGCGGCGCCACAACCTCCGTTACCCGCCCGTGCGCTCCCACCGACCCGTCCTCCGTTGCGGCATGCACCGGGAGACCGAGGCCGCCGAAACGGTCCAGGAAGAGGAGATCCCCGGAGGTCCGCGCTCCCAGGGCCGCCTCGACGATCGCGCCTGCTTCACGCAACCTTCGCGCGAGGAAGTACAGGGGGGCCGCGCCGTAACCGCCGCCCACGAGCAGCGCCCGGCCGGGCCCCACGGACCAGCCCGTGCCGAAGGGGCCGCGGACCCAGAGAGTGTCTCCCTTCGCAAGAGCATGCACGGCTTCGCTGAAGGGGCCGACGCGTGACACGGTGAACATCAGCGGATCGGGGCCGGCGATGCTGAATGGCTTCTCGTCGACCCCCGGAACCCAGAGCATGCAGAACTGGCCGGGCCGCGCATCGAGTGAGTGGTCCAGGACGATCGTGATCGTCTTGTGGTTCTCCTGGATCCTGTCGACGAGGCGCAGCGCTCTGGGTAGGTTACGCACGCGTCTTCTCCCACCCGGGCACGGGCGGCGGATTGCTCACGAGCGCTCCCGCCCTGGTGATGCGGTGCGCGCGGCCGCGGATGTCGTCCAGGCA
>JBEKTX010000286.1:0-5122 GCA_049515615.1 Spirochaetia bacterium | reverse complement strand
GAGGATGTTCTCTATGGATCTCACAAGGCCATTCGGGTAGATGACCCGGGGTATCATCACCTGCTTCCTGCTGAATGCGAGAAGCTGGGTCGTGAGGGTGGCGGCCTGCTTCGTCGCCCTGGCAATTTCTTCAATCTGCGATCTTGCGAGGCTTCCCGGGAGCAAATCCTCCTGCACAAGGTCGCAATAGCCGCCGATGACAGTGAGGAGGTTGTTGAAGTCGTGGGCGATGCCGCCGGCAAGTCGCCCGACAGCCTCCATCTTCTGTGCCTGCAGGAACTTTTCGGCAAGGGATTTCTCCTCGGTAACGTCTCTCCCATACAAGTTGATGTAACCGCGGCTGGGAACAGGAGCGATCATGAGTTGGAACACGCGCGTGGATTCATGGACCTCGATCTGCCGTTTCTCAGCCGAAGACCATGCCTGAAGAATCTCCGGCGTGTGTTCGGAGGGTATCCTGCTTCCCGGTTTCCCCGCCCAGGATGCGAGGAGTGATTGGCTGGCGGGGTTCGCATAGCGGAGCAAGCCATCCGGAGAAACGCGCATAACGGGATTCGGATTCTCGTCGGGAAACCGGGCGAGGTCCTGGATTCGCTCCTCCGCCTGCTTGCGCTCAGTTATGTCTCGTCCCGTGCACACGACTCCCGTGACGATTCCCTGGGCATTCCTGAGTGGCACCTTGGTTGTCAAAGTCCAGCGCCGCCAGCGGCCGTCCGGATGGGAGGATTCTTCCTCTTTGTTGATCAGGGCCGTGCCGCTCTGAATGATGCTCCGTTCATCGGCGAGGTATCGCGCGGCTTCAAAGGGGGGATAGAAATCGAGGTCACTCTTCCCGACAGCCTCCTCTGCGCTCTTCAGGCCCATGACCCGGGCGTTTGCGCTGTTTGTGATAAGGATGCGGCTCTCCGTGTCCTTCACCGACACGAAGTCCGGCAGATTGTTGATCAGGGTCAGCAGCAGCGACCGCTCCCTTTCGAGCTTCTCTTCGAGCTGCTTTCTGCTGGTAATGTCCCGGACAACGGCGAGGATTGTCGGCACGCCCGCCAGGTCAAAAAGGTTGTTGCTGATTTCCACGGGAATCCTGAGCCCTGCCTTGCTCACGTGGACGCCTTCCCAGACCGCATGCTTTTCCGCTTTCAAGCGAGCCATCATCTGCGGGGCTATGGCCGCACCTTCGGGGCTGTCGAAGTCGAGGGGGCTCATCCGCAGAAGCTCATCACGCGTGTAGCCCAGTCGTTCACACGCGATATCGTTTACTTCGGTGATCCTGCCCGGCAGCAGGTCTGCTGTCATTTCGTGGACAAAAATGGCATCGTTGATGCTGTTGAAGAGCAACCGGAAGCGCTCTTCGCTTTTCCTCAACGCCTCTTCCGCGCGTTTGCGCTCGGTGATGTCTCGGGAAATGCCAAATGTTCCTACAATGTTGCCTTGCTTGTCACGCAGGGGCATTTTCGTCGTCAGGACCCACGTGTCGGGGCGATCGGGCCAAGTCTCCTTCTCTTCCTGGTTGACTATGGGCTCTCCGGTGCGGATGATCATCTGCTCGTCATCAAACGCTTTTCGTGCGTGCTCCTCCGTGAAGAAATCAAAATCCGTTTTCCCGATCGCTTCAGTCGGGTTCTTTAGATTGAACAGCCTTGCATGCGACCTGCTGATATCGATGAAACGGCTTTGTCGATCCTTGAAATAGACCTTATCTGGCAGGTTCTCTTCCAGGGCGTCCATCAGGGGAATCCGTTCCCGGGAAAGCTCCTCCTCTGCTCTTGTGTTGTCGGCAGTCTGCAGCTTCAGCATGGCTTCCCGGGCGATCTGGAAAGCCGCCACGCTGTCGCGGGATCGCCGAAGGAGGTTTTCGATCGCGTCTGCAAGCTGGTCGATCGCGTCACCCGCGTGTGTCCGACCAATTCCTAGCGAGGCGTCTCTCCCTGAGGCCTTCTCAACTGCGTCGATGAGCGTCGCCAGACGCTTCCCGAACGACTGTTCCTCCATTCCCCATCCTCCGTTGATAACGGTCTCCACACTCTTTGATCGTATCCGGAAAATGTACCATGAGCAGGGACCGACGCAAAGGGATGACTGTTGCGGGAAACGCGCACAAGTAGTATTTCAGGAGACAGAGTGTCCGCCCCGTGATCGACAGGTCGAAGCAGCACGCGCTCGGGCAAGAATCGTCCGGAGATTCGGGACGGGAGGGATCACATGAGGAGCACCGTGGACCTGGCTCCCGTTCTTTCATTTCTCAGGCGCCTGGAGAAGCACAATGAGCGGGCGTGGTTCGAGGCCAACCGCCACGAGTATGAGAACGCCCTTGGGAGGTTCGAGGAGTTCGTCGCAGCGCTGATCGTCGAGATTTCCTCTTTCGAGGATCTGCCAGGTGTCAATCCCAGGGATTGCCTGTTCCGCATCTTCCGTGACGTGCGCTTTTCAAAGGACAAGACTCCCTACAAGCCATACATGAGCGCGATGATTGGACCGGTGGGACGCAGGAAATCACTCCATGCTGGCCGGAGGGTGCCATGAACCGACCACGGAACAGCTCGTGCAGTGGCGGATTGCGGTGGACAAGAACCCGTCAGCCATCAAAAGGATCGTCAGCAGGAAGGACTTTTTCAATGCCTTCGGCGAGCTTTCCGGGGAGAAGCTGGTCAAGGCGCCCAGGGGTTACCCTGCCGACCACCCTGACCTGGAGCTTCTCAGGCTGAAAGAAATCGCGGTCATGCACACGGTGAGCGACAGCGAAATCCTGTCGCCGTCCGTTGTCCGGACCAGTGCGGCTGTCTTCAAGACCATGAAGCCGTTTCTGGACTATCTCGGATCGATCCTTGTGACGGGGGCACGGAAGCGCGGGCACATAACGGCGTGAATCCACTTTTCTAATGCCTGGTGAAATGGTATCGTGAGACGCTGCTGGAGAGGAGGCTGCACCATGGACGAATCGAAGCTGCGCGAACAACTGGTCTATTCCTTGAGCGGTAAGGGTGCGCATATGAGTTTCGATCAGGCGGTGAAGGGATTCCCGCGGGACCTGGTCGGGGAGCGTGTGCCCCACCTGGCGCATACCGCCTGGCAGCAGGTTTTTCATCTCTGGATCGCGCAATGGGACATCATGGAGTTTTCGCGCGACCCCTCCCATAAATCGCCGGAGTGGCCTAAAGACTACTGGCCGAACGACTCTCCCGAGGCCGTAAATCTCTGGGATGAAACCATCGCGAAGTTCAGGTCCGATCTGGCTTCAATGATCGCGTTGGTCCGCGACCAGAAAAACGATCTCCTCGCTCCTTTCCCTCACGGCCAGGGGCAGACGCTCTTGAGGGAGGCGCTGCTGGTCATCGACCATAACGCGTACCACGTCGGTCAGCTTGTGGACCTTCGAAGGCTTCTCGCGGTGGACATCTGACAAGCCGACTCCGCACGATTGCCCGGAGCCGGGCGTCGTGGCTACCTTCCTGACATGAGCAGCACCGTACTTTCCAAGGCGCGGCTGGGACGCCTGCGCGACGCCATGACCGCGTACGTCGAGCGCGGCGAGCTTCCCGGGCTGGTCTCCCTGGTTGCACGACGGGGCGAGGTTCACGTGGACGCAATCGGAATGAAAGAGGTCGACGGCGCCGACCCGATGCGGAGGGACACGCTCTTCCGTATTTCCTCGATGACCAAGCCGATCACCGCTGCGGCCGCCATGATCCTGGTGGAGGAATGCAAGGTGCGGCTGGACGAGCCAGTGGATCGGCTGCTTCCCGAGCTGGCCGATCGAAAGGTGCTGAAGCTGCCCGACGGGCCGTTGGACGCCACTGTGCCTGCTCATCGGCCGATCACCGTGCGGGACCTGCTCACCTTCTGCATGGGCATCGGAATGGTCATGGCGCCTCCGGGAACGTACCCGATCCAGAAGGCCATGGACGACCTCCAGCTTGGCCAGGGGCCGCCGAACCCGTCCACGCCGCCGGCGCCGGATGAATGGATCCGCCGGCTTGGAACGCTCCCGCTGATCCACCAGCCGGGCCGGAAGTGGATGTACAACACGGGCGCCGACGTGCTGGGGGTGTTGATCTCCCGGGCCGCCGGCCAATCGTTCGAGACCTTCCTCGCCGAGCGCCTCTTCGGACCGCTCGGCATGAAGGATACATCGTTCAGCGTTCCTCCCGCGAAACTCGGCAGGCTGGCTGTCGGATACCGGGCAGGGCGCGAGACGGGGGCGCTCGAAATCTCTGACAGGGCCGAAGGCGGACAATGGAGTCGCCCGCCTGCATTCCCCTCGGGGGCAGCGGGCCTGGTCTCCACCATCGACGACTACCTGGCCTTTGGCCAGATGATGCTGGACAAGGGAAGGCACGGCGGAGATCGAATCCTTTCCCGGCCTTCCGTGGAGATCATGACCACGGACCATCTCACCCCGGAGCAGAAGGCGATGTCCGGCCTGAACCCCGGCTACTTCGACAGCCATGGATGGGGGTTCGGCCTGTCTGTGATCACCCGGCGCGAGGATGCGGCGGGATCTCTAGGAAAGTTCGGGTGGGACGGCGGCCTGGGCACATCGTGGTATTCAGATCCCCGGGAAGACATGGTCACTATACTGATGACCCAGCGCATGTGGGATTCTCCCATCCCTCCCCAGGTCTGCGTCGATTTCTGGACCCTGGCCTACCAGGCGATCGACGACTGAGGCCGTTTCCTTAACCGGCGTCTATCACGGCCTCCCGGACCGCGATCAGCTTGATCGCGCCCAGCCTTGCGATTTCTCTTCCCCGCAGCTCCTGCTGCAATGCCATGCCGGACTCGCGGATCACCAGGGTTCCTTCCCGCCGCGGCGTTACATGTATGTACAGTCCCTTTTCAAGCAGGCGCGCCTGAAATCGTTTCAGCCCGATCTCCCACGGGGTTCCGTTGTAGAAGTCATCCGCGATGAGCGTGCCGTCTATAAACGCGTTCCCCACGTCTCCTTCGTACTCGATGGACAGGAGGAGCTCATTCACACCCTCGAACGCATCCGGGGGAATCTCGATTTCGAAGTCGGCCGTCCCCTGCCGGTGGACGTTCGGTTCGATCGGGCGTGCCGGCGGCGAGATCGAGAAACGCGAAAAACTCCCGTGGGTCGCAGTTTCCATTGACGCTCCGCGGATCG
>JBEKTX010000285.1:0-5174 GCA_049515615.1 Spirochaetia bacterium | reverse complement strand
TCTCCGACTTGGACAACAGGTGGAAGAACAGGAGAGTCGAGTTCCTCCTTGAACGGGAATAGGCGGCGAAGGGCAGGCCGCATCGGATGACCGCTCCCCGAAAGAAGATTCTCCTCGTTCTGGGTGTTCCCCTCGGGGTGGTTGCCTGCGCGGCGCTTGCCTTGGCTTTTCTGAACTCGAGCCCCGAACGAGCAGCAGGGAAGGATTCGCTCTTCCTGGTTGAGCGGGGCGAGAACCTCTCCGAGATCAGCCGGCAGCTCCAGCGCCAGGGCTATGTCCGGTTCGCTCCGCTGCTTGACATCCTCGCCCGTGTGCGGGGGACGCAGGGTGACTTCAAGGCGGGCTACTACAGGATCCCTGACCGCGCCACGACCTTCGCCATCCACGACCTCCTTGCGCTCGCGAGCCAGAAACTCCAAAAGGTGACCATTCCCGAGGGATGGACCGCGGGGAAGATCGCCCGTCATCTCGAAGCGCTCGGCGTCAGCCCTGCGGCGGATTTCCTCGCTGCCGTGCGGTCGCCCGTCCTTCTGGCGAAGTTCGGCGTCGCATCGAAGTCACTCGAAGGCCATCTCTTCCCCGAAACCTACTTTGTGCCTGTTCCTTTCACGGGGACGGCCATGGCGGATCTGATGGCGAGCACGTTTTTCGAAAATCTCGACAAGATCGAACCGGGGTGGAAGGGCATGGACGGCAAATCCGTCCGCGACGCGATCATCATGGCGTCGATCGTGGAACGCGAGTACCGGGCAGATGACGAGGCTCCACTCATCGCCTCCGTGTTCTACAATCGACTGAAGCGGAACATAGGGCTTGAATCGTGCGCCACCCTGGAATATATTATCACTGAGATTCAGCAAAAGGCGCACCCGGAGTACATCACCCTAGAAGACGAGAAGATAAGCTCGCCGTATAATACGTACAAATGGGCCGGACTGCCCCCCGGGCCGATCTCGAATCCCGGGCGGATCGCGCTGGAAGCCGCGTTCCATCCCGCGCAGACGAGTTATCTGTATTTTGTGCTGAGGGACCAGCAGGCAGGGAGGCACTTTTTTTCTCGCGATCTGAGCGAACACAACCAGGCGAAGTATCTCTACTTGAAGAAATCGTAGGGGTATGAGGATACCGGAAAGCACGCTCACGGAGATCCGCGACCGCCTCGATATCGCGGAGGTGATCGGAGAGATAGTCACGCTGCAGCGCCGGGGTGGAAGGTACTGGGGATTGTGCCCCTTCCACCAGGAGAAATCGGCGTCCTTCACCGTCACGCCCGACAAGGGCGTGTTCTATTGTTTCGGGTGCCAGAAGGGCGGAACGATCTTCGATTTCGTCATGGAGATCGAGAAGATCCCGTGGCGCGATGCGGTGGAGCTGCTTGCAAAAAAAGCGGGCATCGAGATTCCGAGGGAAGACGAACAGCGGGACGGCATCAGTCGTGAGAGTTATCTCGAGCTGTACCGCAGGGTCGCCGGCAGCTTCCACTGGCTGCTCATGGAAGGGCAGCAGGGAGAGCCGGCAAGAACGTATCTGGAGTCGCGGGGGCTGCAGCGGGAGACGATAGAGGCCTTCCAGATCGGGTACGCGCCGCCTGATCGCGAATGGCTGTTCAAGTTTCTCGAGCAGAAAAGCTACTCACCCGATTTTCTCGGGAAGACAGGATTGTTTCTTGACAGCGCGAGGGGGCGGGAGAGTGCTCTTTTTGCAGGTCGCGTCATGTTCCCCATTTCAAATGCGCGCGGCGAGATCATCGCTTTCGGCGGGCGGGCGATGGGAGATGCACAGCCCAAGTACCTCAACTCGCCGGAGACGGCTTTCTTTCGGAAGGGCGAGAACCTTTTCGGACTGGACAAGGCGGCTCCGGCTATGCGGAAAGAGGGGTTCTTCATTCTTGTCGAGGGCTATATGGACGTGATTTCCATGCACCAGGCGGGATTCACAAACTGCGTTGCGCCGCTGGGAACGGCGCTCACGGACCCGCAGGTACGGGTGCTGAAGAGGTTCGTGGGCAAGGCTCTCCTGCTGTTCGACAGCGATGCCGCCGGTCAGAAAGCCACTGACCGCGCCATCCAGCTGATGGAAGCACAGGACATGCTCGTCCAGGTTGCCATTGTGGAAGGGGGCAAGGACCCTGCGGATCTTGTGCAGAAGGGCGAGGCAGACATCCTGCACCGCCTGTTGGAGAAGCCAGGTGACAGCTTTCCCTATTCCCTGGGGAAAGCGCTGGCCGGGCACGACCCCACGAGCGCCGAGGGCCGGGAGCGGATACGGGACATCCTCTTTCCTTTCATAGCGGCGGCCGCCTCGCCGATGAGGAAGGACGGGTATCTGGCGCTCCTGGCCGACAATCTGGGGGTTGACGTGCGCGCCGTCCGGCAGGACTTTTCAACGTGGCTTCGCAGAAAGCAGCCGGGATCTGCCCGCAGGGCAGAGCGTGTCTCCGAAGAGGCGGATCAGGGAGAGGGGGGGACGGGAAGCGTGTCCGCCGACCTATTCCTGATGCTCGCAGTTTCTGCACACCGTGAGTTGTTTCCCCTGGTGCGGAATGGGGGAATCGTCCTCGCGGATCTGGATGACGACAGGGCGGCGAGGCTGTACGTTGCCCTGGAAGAGGCGTTCAGGGCGGAGGAACAGGGATTCGAGTCTCTCTGCGCGCGTATTGACGATCCCGCCCTCCGCGAGCTGGCAATCCGCAAAGTGGCCAGCGGCGAGTTCGATTTGAACCAGGAGCAACTCGTGGCAGACGGGCTTCGCAGGATCCGGCAGCGGGCGCTTCGAAAGAAGACGGAGCTTTTGAGCGCGGAGCTGCGGCGGCTTGAAAAGGAAACAACTGATCCCGCGCGGCTGCGGGAGCTTCTCACCGAAAAGATGCATCTCGATAGTGAGCTCGAAAAACTGAAGACGGGGGCGGCAGGGGTTTGAAAACGAAGGTGGCAGCGAACAAGATGGGGACCTCGAAGAAAAGGGCTGCTGGCGCAGCTCAAAGGGCTGCTGGCGCAGCTCAAAGGGCTGCTGGCGCAGCTCAAAAGGCTGCTGGCGCAGCTCAAAGGGCTGCTGGCGCAGCTCAAAGGGCTGCTGGCTCCGGGCACGCGGCGGCCAAGACCGGACGTGCAGAGACGCGCACGCCAGGGAAGTCGGTCAAATCTGCGGCGGCAGCAAGGGGCTCCTTTGAGCTCAAGAATGATCCGTCGGTCAAGAAACTGCTCGAGTACGCAAAGGGCAAGAAGAGCGTCAGCTACGACGAGGTGAGCGATTTTCTTCCGGACGCGATCGTCAATTCGGACCGGATTGAGGAGGTCATCGCCCTGCTTTCGAAGCACAGCATCAAGCTCGCCGACGAGGAGATCTCGCTGGAGATAGAGGAGGAGAAACCTGTCAAGGACCGCAAGAAGCTCATCTACAGCGACAAAGAATCCTCGGTCGACGATCCAATCCGCCTTTACCTCCGCGAAATCGGCAAGGAAAACCTCCTCACCGCCGAGCAGGAGGTCGAGCTCTCCAAGGCCATGGAGACCGGGGAGAACATCATCAAGGGTGTAATCAGGAACTCCGGTGTCCTGGTGCGGGAGTTTCTCCGTCTCGGCCTGCGCGCAACCACCGTTCGGGATCCACGCGAGATGAACCTCACGAAGAAGGAAGCCACTGAGTACCTGGCGGAGACGCGGAAGCTGGGCGCCTACTACAAGGAACCGTTCCGCGACCACCTGCCGGACATCAAGCGCTACATGGAGATGAAGCGCCAGACGGAATCCGAGGGCGGGGACATTTTCGAGGAGTCCTTCATGGAGAAACGGCGCGACGTCGCCGACTCCCTGAAAAAGGTCGAGCTGCGTCCGGAGGATCTTGCCGCCATCGCCGAGAGGCTCATCGGGGTTGCCCGCCGGATCCGTTCTTTGCAGAAGGAAATCAGCAGGATCGAAAGGCGTCTCCACGTCGCCTCGCCGCGGG
This sequence comes from Spirochaetia bacterium, assembly GCA_049515615.1. Lineage (GTDB taxonomy): Bacteria > Spirochaetota > Spirochaetia > SZUA-6 > Fen-1364 > Fen-1364. Next base: position 1,229 of record JBEKTX010000285.1, on the reverse strand, counting down.
ATATGAGGGGTCTTGCGAAGAAGCTCGCCGCCCCGTCCGAGAGAGAGCGCGCGGAGAAGTCCGTCGGCATGGGGGAGGAGCGCGCGCGGGAGCTCCTGCGCCTGCACCAGGTGAGTGAAAAAAAGCTTCAGCGCTACCAGACCGTTTTCGAGAACAGGATCGAGGACATCCTCGCCATGGCCGACGAGATCGAGCGCGGCCGCACCACCATGAAGGAGGCGAAGGACCGGCTCATCAAGGCCAACCTACGGCTCGTGGTCAGCATCGCGAAGAAATACACCAACCGTGGCCTCCATTTCTTCGATCTCGTCCAGGAGGGGAACATCGGGCTCATCAAGGCCGTGGAGAAGTTCGAGTACCGCAAGGGGTACAAGTTCTCTACTTATGCGACATGGTGGATCCGCCAGGCGATCACGCGCTCGATCTCCGACCAGGCGCGCACCATCCGGGTGCCCGTGCACATGATCGAGCAGATCAACAAGGTGATGCGCGAATCCCGTCAGCTCATGCAGGTCCTTGGCCGCGAGCCCACCGACGACGAGGTCGCAGAGAAGCTGGGGTGGGCCACCGGCCGCGTGAAGGCGGTGAAGAGCGTTGCCCGGGAGCCCATCTCCCTCGAGACGCCCATCGGCGAGGAGGAGGACAGTCTCCTGGGGGACTTCATAGAAGACAAAGAGGTCGAGAGCCCGTCGAATATGACGGCATTCCGCCTGCTCCAGGAACAGCTGGAATCGGTGCTCACAACGCTTCCGCCGCGCGAGCAGGAAGTGCTGAAGATGCGCTTCGGCCTGGAGGACGGGTACTCCTTGACTCTGGAGGAGGTCGGCCTCTATTTTAACGTCACGCGCGAAAGGATACGACAGATCGAGGCCAAGGCGCTGCGGCGCCTGCGGCACCCGACGCGCAGCCGCCGCCTGAAAGATTATTTGGAGCACTAGAGGAGCAGGGACATGGCACGCACAGTCTATGACAAGCTGAGGGCGCTTCAGGACGTCCTTTCCAAAAAGTTCGAGGTGGAGAAGGAGATCCAGGAGATCCCCAAGTCCCTGGCCACCAAGACCGAGCTCCTCAACCGGCTCAAGAAGTCCTACATGGAAAAAAGCGGCACGCATCAGGCCACCGCGACGCGTATCGAGGACATCGGCCAGAAGCTTGTCGATGCGGAGCAGGAGCGAGAGAAGTCTGAAGGACAGATGGACATCATCAAGACGCAGCGAGAATACGAGGCA
>JBEKTX010000284.1:0-5268 GCA_049515615.1 Spirochaetia bacterium | reverse complement strand
CACCATTCGCAACGGAAGCAGGGAAGGAGCGGCGCGGCGGTGACACGATCGCCTGGCTTGTAGGGGATGGAGTCGCTTCCCACTTCCACGACTTCGCCGGAGAACTCGTGTCCGGGGATGCAAGGAAAAACGTGAGTTCCCTCGACCATGATGCGCTTCAAGTCTGATCCGCAGTTGCCCGCAGCCATGACCCGCAGGAGAACCTCCGTCGGACCCACGGACGGAATGGGCACCTCCTCGTACCTGAGGTCAGCGGGCGCATGAAGCACCGCGCCCTTCATCGCGCCTTTCACCGCGCACCTCCCGCCAGCGATGGAATGAGAAGATTCTTCAGTGCGACCAGCTTGTCGTGAGCGCTGGACGCGCTGTGGTAGATGTCGATGTGCTCGAGAAAGAGGGTATCGTTCCCGTAGAAATCATGATACTCGCCCATGTTCTCCAGGCTGATGCCGGAGACGACCGGCCACGTCTCGCGCAGGCCGCCTTTCCCCACCGGAGTTTCTCTCAGAAGACTGAGGTATATCGAGATCTTTGATTTCGCGTTCGGAGAGCCTCCCCAGATGCCCCCGACGTGTGAGAAGTCCGCTCCGAGGAGCCTGAAGAGCTTGGTGAACAACTCATAGGAAATGCTGAAATCGGTGCCGAGCGCATGCAGGCCGTATCCCACCCTGTGGACGTAGAGCGGCACCTCGAATTTCCTCCGTAGGAAATCGATTGCGGAAAAACCCGTGCAGAAGGGATCGATCATCAACCCACCGGCGCCTGCCCCCACCGCGGCCGCGGCGGTCTGTTCCAGGGCAGCGAAATCGCACGTCACATTGGCCATGTACAGCATTCTGCGGCCCATCTTCTCGCTCGCCGCGTCCAGAACGCGGGCGATGCTGCGGACCCTGTGGGTGAGGGGACAGAGATCCGGGTTCACGCATATCTCGTCATCCTTCACGAAATCGAAGCCTGCCTCGGCGAGGCGCGCGGCCACCTGGGATGCCTGCGTAGGATCCAGCCCAAGGTTCGGCTTGATGATCGCCCCAAACAGTGGGGAGTCTTCAACCTTTACGAGCCGTCGTATACCCCGCATCCCGAACCGTGGTCCCTTGTAGTGTTGTTCAAAGGACTGAGGCAATTGCAGATCGAGCAGACGCGCCCGCTTGATGAAGTAGAAATTGAACACTTCTCCTGCCACCACGGGCCAGAGATTCGTGATCCCCCCCCATCGCGGATCGACATTCCCTGCCGGCAGAGAAAACGTGACCTCGTAGGCTTCGCCCTCTTTCCTGCGCATGGAAACGACCTCCCCGAGCACCGACGGATCGACGAATGGCACGTGATCCTGCACTCGGTCCATCACCGCCCCACTTCTCGTGGAGTAGTACTGGATGCCGCTCGTCATCTCGTGAAGCAGCAGGTCGACGCATCGTTCAATCGTCTCGACCTGAGGGACGAGTTCGTACGTGGCGAGGATCATCTCGTTCCTGCTCGGCTCCATGTCATCTCCTTTCCAGTTTCGCTTTGATCAACTCAGGAGCTCCTTCTGCGGTAGAGGGTGGTGCACAACACCCCGCGGTCGCCCCGGATAATCGTCTTGAAATACTCGACGCGCAGATCCTGCCGGGAGAAGGCGATACCCTCCAGCTGGATCAAGGGATCCCCGAGAGGAATCCGCAGCAGCTCGGCTTCTTTGTTCAATGCCTTCACCGCCCTGGCCGAGCGCTCCGTCTTGATGACGGGTATCCCATATTTCTGCTCCAGCACATCGTAGAGCGAGCGATCGCGCAGGTCTTCCTTCTCCAGATCTGGAAACAATTCCTGGGGAAGATACGATTCGGAAATGATGAACGACTCTTCTTCGACGTAACGCAGCCGCTTCAGGTAGTAGATACGAGCCCCTTGCTTCAGAGCGAGCTTTTCGGCAAGAATTCCGTTGGACTTTTGCCGCTGGACCTTCAGGACCACGGTCCTGAAGCGGATGTTCTCACGCTGCATCGATTCATGGAGGCTGACGAGCTCCTGCATGAGGGTCAGGCGGACATCACCGGAACGGACGAACGTTCCCTTGCCCCTTTCGCGGGAGATGATGGATTTCCTGATCAGGATTGCGATGGCCTTGTTGATGGTTGGTCGGCTGACGCCGAAACGCGCGGCGAGGAGGTCTTCGGAGAGCATCTGCTCGTCCGGACGGATCTCTCCCTTTTTTATCATCTCCTCCAGGCATTCGCTGACCTGGCAATAGAGCGGGAGCGCCCGGTTTCGATCGACCGTGATGATTTTTTCTTCCGTCATGCCTTGTTACCTATCTTACGGATATGTGATCCCTGCCTTTCTCAAAGAAGGATACAGTTTCAGGTAGTTCGCGTATCGACCGGCATATTTTTCATGCATCCCCATGTCGGGCTGGTACGTGCGCGCCACCTTCACCCACGACTGTGCGCCTGCCCGGGCATCGGGAAAATGTCCGACGCTGACCCCCGCGAGGATCGCCGCACCGTACGAGGCCGCCTCGGAGACTTGCGGAACCGACAAAGGAGTGCCCAGCACATCGGCCCGCATTTGCAGCCATGCTGCCGATTTCGAACCGCCCCCAATGACTCTCAATTCCTCCACGGGAACGCCCACTCCGCGCAGGGTGTCGAGATTGAGCCTCACGTCGTAGTTGTTGCTGTCCAGAAGGGCTCGGGTCAGGTCGCCCTTGGTCGTCTGCAGGGTGATTCCCACGATCGCACCGTGTGACCTCGAATCGAGCGTGGGGGTGCCGCTGCCGACGAAGTGCGGCAGGACATAGAGGTCGACGGGCTGTGGACTGGCCCTCCCGATGATGATCTCATACGGATCTGCATGAGTCCTGTGCGCTTCGCGCACTTCGTCCTGGCACAGCGTGTCCCGATACCAGCGCAGGAGAAGTCCACCGGTCAGGTTGAAGGTGATACTCGTGTACACGTCTCGCAGAACGTGAGGATAGCAGCAATAGTTGTTCCGCATCATGTCTGCGGTGAGAACCGGCTTCTCCAGTGTCGGGCATAACACATCGGAGGTTCCGATTGCATTCATGACCATTCCTGGCCGAACGGCCCCCGCGCCCAATGAGCCGCAGGGCTGATCATGGCCTCCGGTGGCCACGACGACACCTTTTCCAAGACCCATCTCTCCCGCAAGGTCGCTTCGTACAGTGCCGACCGGGCTTCCCGACGGCATCGTCTCCGAGAGGAGCCCCGCATCGACATCGGCGAGGGACAGGATCTTCTCGGACCACTCCTTGTGGGACACGTCGAAGCACATCGTGCGGGCTGCAAGCGAGTAGTCGATCGCGGTGATGGCGCTCAGCTTGAATATGACAAAGTCCTCGATGCAGAGAAACTTCCAAGCCTCCGCGTAAAGCTCGGGGCGATTCTCCCTGATCCACAGGATCTTGTTGATGCTGTACATCGGATGCAGCGGCATGCCGGTCATCCGGAAGAGCGCCTTCCTGTCCAGTTTCTTTTCCCACCAGCAGACCTGAGGCTCAGTGCGATTGTCGAAGGTGACGATGAAATTGTACAGGGTGTCCCCGAGCTTCCCCACGGGCGCTACGGCCTCCCCCTGCGAAGAGACACTCACGGCCCTGACGGGATCCGTTCCGGTCTGGCGGGCCGCCGCGGAGATCACCGCGATGATGCTCTTCCACAACAGCCCGGAATCCAGCTCGTTCCAACCCGGCTGCGGACTCACCAGAGGATAATCCCGGTAGGCCTGCGCGATCACCCTGCCGTCTCCATCGACGGCGACCGCCTTGCATCCCGTCGTCCCCACGTCCAACCCCAGGAAGCTCATCTCACTCCTCGTCGTGCGAACCCGTCCGGTTCATCGAGACAGGTTGCGGTAGCCCAGTCGCTCAAGGTAGAAGCGTATCCGCTCCTTCACTGCCCTGCTCCAAATCTCGGTGCGTGTCGTCATGACCATTCTTTCCACTTTCGGGACCAGCCGACCAGCGCAAATCGACTGCACGTATGCCTCCTCGAAATACCGGTCTCCGAGGAAGCCCTGCGTGTTGAGCGACCGAATCTGCCCCTCGTCCAGGATGTTCCCGAGTTCCCTGATCAGGTAATCCACCTCAGCCTGACAGCCGGCTTTCTCCAGGGCGGTCCATATGTTCGTGCGAATCACTCCGTCCTGCGGGAGCGAGGCCAGGTCTCTCTCCCGAATGCCGGAAGTTCCGTGCAGGACGATCCTCTTGCCCACCGCCCGGCTTATTTCCCGGGCTCGCCGTGAATCATAGACGGCCTTGTTTTCCGTCGACTGCTGTTCGGTTCCCAGATTCGGAACGATCAGGTACACGCCCGTGTCCCTCACGAAGCGTTCCGCCGTCTCCACGGTCGTCAGGGCGGGCATCTCGGTCTTGCCCGTGACGGATATTTCGTCGACAGCGCCTTCGACCCTCACCACGCCGCGGGTCCTCTCCACAAAAAGCGCGGTCCGCCTGATGTTCTCCTCCAGCGGGTAGGCCGAACAGTCGTACATGACCGTCGCGACGTCCGCGAGCTCCTCCAGGAGCGCACCGTCGGTGTCGGGTTGGCCATGATCGATGTGGATCATGAGCCGCAGATCCCGATACGGGCTTTGCGCGCTCATGAACAGCTTGATGTCCTGGAAAATCGCCCGTGCGCCCAGGAGGTGGTTCCTCGTCAGGGTGTAGTTCACCGCCTGCGGTCGGTAGGGGTAGCTTCCCGTGAACGCGATGATTGCGGGAGGCGAGGAGATGCCGAACTCGTGTCCCAGCTCCCACATGGAGCGGATGATCGCCTCCGTCGTGCGGGAATTCTCCGTGCAGAAAGCCGGGAGGCAGACGCCTGCTTCACCCAACTGCGTGTACATCTCCTCCACTTCCAACGGGTCGGTCACCAATGGCACGTTGCTGCTCCCTTCTGGCTCACCTGTGTCGCCTCGCGTTGCCCGATGGCATTCTACGCTTCGGCGTGCCCCGCCTCCGCGAGGCTCTCCTGGGGAAGGGAAACGGAACAGCCGAGGTAATTCATCAGCGCTTCCCGCAGAGGCTCTCTCACCCTGCCTCGTGCAAGGCTCACGTGATGACGCAATCCGTTCCTCCCCACGTGCAGCAGGACTTCCTGCAGTCCCTTGATCTCCGCCACCCCCGCGCATCCAAAAAACTCTTCGGGAATCGGTTCGTCTTTCAGGTCTCCCTCTCCGAGGTAGAACCATACCTTCCCGGAGTCCGTGAGCACAGGCCAGCGGAGACTGAGCATGTAATCTTGTAATTACATGAATACTTACGAACAT
>JBEKTX010000283.1:0-5269 GCA_049515615.1 Spirochaetia bacterium | reverse complement strand
GACCAGGGACGGCGGCGGGGAAAGCGGCAGCGTCGAGAAGCCCCGCGACCAGATGGACAGATACGCGAGGTCGCCGGCGATCGTTGCAAGAAGGCTCGCAGGGCTTTCTGCCGGCACCGTGGAGACCAGGGACCGGGTGGTCCGCGACCGCATGAAGTCGGTGGAGACGGTCACAGCGTCTCCCGAGACACCAAGAAGAATCCGCGCGGAAGGATCCGGTGCGGCGGCTGAAAGGTCGGCGGATTGCTCAGCGTCGAAGGCCAGCGAGGCGAAGGCGCCGAACTCCGCGGCGAACATATGCTGGATACCTGACTGGAGGACGGGCGCGCCCGGCAGCCTGCCCACGGCGTCCGGCGCCACGGCAATGCTGATATGCAGCACCTCAGCCCCTGCGGGGTTCGGGGCGAGCGCGAGGATCAGGGCCGTGAAGAGCATCATCGACATTTTACGCAAGGACACCACGACCGCTGCTCATCCGCCGGCGTACCCGAGGGAGCGCAAGGCCTCTTCCGCTTCCGCCCTCTCGTCCCAGGCCGCGGGGCCCTGGGGCCCGATGATGCTCCCCTCGTGGCCTTTGCCGAGAAGGAGAATCGCGTCTGCCGGTCGGGCCCGGGAGAGCGCAAAGCGGATGGCCTCCCGTCTGTCGGGGATGAGGAAGAGGTCCTCGCCGCGCCTCTTGCCCTCGCATCCCGCGGCGATCTGCTCGAGTATTTCAATCCGGTCTTCTCCGCGCGGGTCTTCATCCGTGATCACCAGGGTGTCGCAGTGCGCGCCCGCCGCGCGGCCCTGCAGAGGACGTTTCTCCCGATCGCGCTCTCCCGCGGAGCCGAAGACCGCCGTGAGCTCTCCTCGGGTGCGGGCGCGCATCCAGGGCAGGAGCTTCAGGAAAGCGCCGGGCGTGTGCGCGTAATCGACGATGACGGCAAAGGGCTGGCCGAGGTCGACGTAGTCCATCCGGCCAGGCACGCTTTTCAAGCGGTGAAGGAGGGGCGCCAGGGAGAGGGGCGGCACATCGAGGATGTGGGAAGCGGTCAGGACCGCGCCCAGCGCGTTTTCCACCCAGAACGGCCCGGGGATGCAGATGCGCGTCTCGGCTTCTTCTTTCCCGCATGCCATTCGGAATGTCGCGCCGGCATCTTCCTCCCGGCAGTGCAGTGCCTGGAGATCGCCGCCGGGACCATAGCGATACACGGGCACTCGCGCCGCCTCCTGGAAATATCCCGCGCTCGCGTCCGCCGCATTCACCACCGCGAAGCGAGGGCAGGGGACGTCTTTCGCCGCATCCGGCGACACGGCGCGGAAGAGGTTTGCCTTGTCCGAGCGGTACTGCTCGAAAGAGCCATGGAACTCCAGGTGCTCGTGAGTCACGTTGGTGAGGACGGCCGCGTCGAAGAGCACGTCACCGAGCCTGTTCGTCCGCGGTGAAAGCCCGTGCGATGTGGCTTCCACGACCGCGACATCCTGGCCGTTGTCCACCATCTCTCTCAGCATGCCCTGGATCTCGGTTGCCTCCGGTGTGGACTGGCGGAAGGGATTCTTCACCACTTCCTCGCCGGTCTTGAAGGACACCGTCGAGAGCAGCCCGGCCCTGCCTCCAAGGAAGCCGATGAGCTGCGCGATGAACCAGACGGTGGAGCTCTTGCCGTCGGTGCCGGTGACTCCGATCACCTTGATCGATCTCGAGGGGTGACCGTAGAACGCCGCGGCGAGCGGTGAGAGCGCGGTCCGGGGATCATGGACGCGGATACAGGTGATGTTCGACGGCACATCGGTGAGCGGCCGGGCGTGGAGCACGGCCGTCGCGCCGCGGCGGATCGCATCACCCACGTAGCGATGCCCGTCGGTGTGCAGGCCGTCCATCGCGGCGAACAGGAAGCCGGGGCCCGCATCGCGCGAGTCATAGGCAATCCCGTTCACTGTTCGGGACATATCTCCACGGAGCTCTTCGAACCGAACGAGGGAGAAGAGCTCGGCCAGGGTCATTGCGGGCACCACGTGATGCTATCCGCGAGGATGCATCGAATCAAGTCGACGGTTATCGTTGGAGAGTCAAGTCTTACGACTCAAAAGGGGGCGGATTTGATTTCGCAATACGAAATGAATATGCTCTGCGATGGAGTATCCGGCATGTACACTGTGCGCATCGAGGATGGTTTCGCTGCTGCCCATTTCCTCACTCGCTATCATGGCAAGTGCGAGAGGCTGCACGGCCACAACTACAAGGTCCTGGTGACCGCCTCCGGGAGGGATCTCGACGATGGCGGCATGCTGCTGGATTTCGGCATCCTCAAAGGGACGCTCCGGAATATCACTTTCGAGCTCGACCACAGCAGCTTGAACGATCACCCCGCTTTCAGCGACGGGTGCCCGAGCGCCGAGCGGATCGCCCTGTTCGTCTACGAGAAGATGCACGCAGCGATGCCGGATGCCAATGTGACCCTCGTGGAGGTCTTCGAAACGGACAGAAACCGGGCGACCTACTCTCCCGACTGACCTGCAGGTGGACTTCTCGGATCCCTACCTCACGGACCAGCTCATCGCGTACATTGGCAACAAGCGGGCGCTCCTGCCGTTCCTGCATGGTGTGCTCTCCCGCCTTCCCCTCGATCCGGCGCGCAGCACCTTTTGCGATCCCTTCGCTGGCTCGGGCGCCGTCTCCCGCCTCGCCCGGACAATGGGCTTCCAGGTCGCGGCCAATGACTGGGAGACGTATGCCTTCGTGATCAATTCCTGTCACCTTCGGCTGAGTATATCCGACCTCGACAGCCTCTTTCCGTCGCCCGGCGGGATCGATGGAGTGCTCGAAGAGCTGAACGCCCTGCCGCCGCTGCCCGACGCGGAAGGTTACATCAGCCGTTACTATGCTCCGCGCAACACCGTGGAGGCGGACTGGAGAACCGAGCGGCTTTTCTACACGCGGGAGAACGCGCTCGCTATCGACGCGATCCGGCAGCGCATCGAGGAGATGTATCCGGGGACCAAGGAGGAACCCGATGCGTTCCTCCGGAAGACGGCGCTTCTAGCGCCTCTCCTGTACCAGTCGGCCACTCACACGAATACTTCCGGCGTGTTCAAGGCCTTTCACAAGGGATTTGGAGGGCATGGCCGAGACGCCCTCCGGCGCATACTGGGACCCATTCGGCTGAGCAGGCCGGTGCTTTCTGATTCTCACGCGTCAGCCGAGGTAGCCTGCATGGACGCGGCCGCGTTCCTTTCAGGGAGGACGGCGGAAGTTTGCTATCTCGACCCTCCCTATGCCGTGCATCAATATGGAAGCAATTATTTCATGCTCAACACCATCGCGCTCTGGGACAGGCCCCCCGTGAACGACGAGCGGGCCGCCGATGGGACGCTGCGTCACAAGGCGGGCATTCGGGCTGACTGGACCCGCACGCGTTCGGCCTTCTGCTACCGAGATACGGCGGCGGCAGCAATGAAGGAGGTCGTGGAGACGGCGGATTGCCGGTGGCTCGTCGTGAGCTACAGCGACGAGGGACTGATAGGACTGGAGGAGCTCTGCGCCCTGCTAGCCGAGACCGGCGATCTTACCGTGCAGTCGAAGGAATATGCGAAATATCCCGGGGGGAAGCAGAGCCTCCATCGCACGACGAGGAACATGGAGCTGGCCCTCGTGGTGGGCCGGGGTAACCGCACCGGCAAAACTTTCAGCACGAAGAATGCGCTCCGCGAGATACGTCTTGCACGGCTTTTCGCGTTGTCCTTCGATCCGGCCAGGATTCGGCGAAGCCTCCCCGCGGAGGGAGACGCTCTCTCCCTCGGCGACGATCCGATGGTCCGCGTTCCGATGCTGCATTTCTGGCGGTTTTTGCCCGATCCGCTGATGCCCCGGTTTCGCTCGGTGGAAGCAGCGGAGGCTTTCATCATCACTCTCTCCGAATGCGCCGTGCGGGACATCCGGGAGGAGATCGACGTTGTCGTCGCCATTGTCGAGGGGCTCGATGAGGGCCGTGAAAAAGCCCGGATGCTGAAGGAAATTCTTCGCCTGTTGAACAAGCTCGCTCACCGGAAGTACCGCGTGGAATTCGCCAACGCGCTGGAACAGCTCCGCTCGGCGGCCGCGAGCCGTCTCGGCGCCGGTCTTTCCTTTCGCGCCGGGCTGGACGAGATCGAGAAGAGAGCAAGGCGAAGGCTTGCGCCCGTAGGCGACGATCCGGAGTCCTCAGCGGCGTCCTCGAACAATGATAAATGAACTTTGCCTTTTCATTTTTCATAGTACTATAGATCCATGATCGCGCCATTGCCCAATGGCACCGTCACGTTCCTCTTCACCGATATTGAGGGCAGCACCTCGCTCTGGGAACACCACCCCCAGGCCATGAGCGGCGCAGTCGCGCGCCACCACGCGATTCTGCGCGAGGCAATAGAGGCAAATCAAGGCCAGGTCTTCAACATTGTCGGCGACGCGTTCTGCGCGGCATTTGCTACTGCTCAGGAAGCACTCGCAGCCGCGCTGGCCGCGCAGCGGGCGCTCTCACAGGCGGACTGGGGCCTGACCCCCATCAGGGTGCGGATGGGCCTTCACACGGGGGAAGCCGAAGCCGACGAGGGCGACTATCGCCCTGGGCCAACGCTCAATCGTGTGGCCCGGGTAATGTCTATCGCGCATGGCGGGCAGACCCTCCTCTCTCAAATCGCCGCGGGTCTGGTGCGACGGCATTTACCGGACGGCATCGGCCTGCGCGACATGGGTGAACACCGTTTGAAAGGGCTCTCCGATCTCGAGCGGATTCTACAGGTCGTCGCGCCGGACCTGCCGCTTGATTTCCCGCCGCTGAAATCGCTCTGCACCGTCCAGAACAATGTGCCCGCGCAGCGTCTGCTGGCGCGGCAGGGCGGTGCGGCTGGCGACCATGCGAGCGCGCTGCAATTGTTCGCTGGAGCTGCCGAGCACTTTCAGCAGGTGGGCGACAAGAATTTACTCAGCTTCAATGCTCGGTTCTGGGGCCACGCCCTTGTGGAGCACGGTGATCTGGACGGCGCCCGGTCCAAATTCCAGGAGAGCCTGCGCGAGAACTGGGAGATCGGGGACAAGCAAGGGCTGGCCGCATGCCTGAGTGCGTTTGGCGCACTGGCGCTTGCGCAGCGGGACCTGCCGCGCGCGGCACGCCTGCTTGGCGCATCCGCCGACCTGAGTGAAGCCATCCACACCGACTTGATGCCCGATGACCAATTGCGCCGCACGGAAGTCGTCGCAGCTCTCCGCGCGCAGCTTGAGGCGCCGATTTTCGACGCCGCCTGGGCTGAGGGC
>JBEKTX010000282.1:0-5297 GCA_049515615.1 Spirochaetia bacterium | reverse complement strand
GCCCGATGATCCGCGTGCACGCCCTGCTCATCAACTCGGTAGCCGTGGGAATGCTCAACGCGCTTGCAACCGGCGGGGACGTGCTGGCCCAGTTGGGCTCCGCCCCTGCGCTGTACGGCGTCGGCATCGGACTGGACGTCGGCGCCATTGCCGAGCTGGGCTGGTTCAACGTGGGCATTTCCATACGGGACCTGGGGGGAACGCAGTTCAGGTACAACACCTCGCCGTTCAGCGTCCTCCAGACCTCCCTGACCTCGTCCCTCCAGTTCCCGACATCCGGGAGCCTTGTCACGGCCGACCAGTATGTCATCCCGATGGACGTCGGCATGGGCGTGTCGTTCCATCCTGATTTTGGCACCTTCAACAACATCATCGATCCATCAATCGGCTTCGATATGCGCAATATCATCGGCGCTCTTGCGGGCACGGCATCCCCCTGGACGCTTCTTCACCTGGGCGTCGAGACGAGGTTTTTCTCCCTCTTCACCTTCCGCACGGGGCTTAACCAGGGCTATCTCACCCTCGGAGGCGGGATAAAGTTTCTCGTCTTCGATCTGAACTTCGCTCTGTTCACCCGCGAGCTCGGCTTGCACATCGGGGACCAGCCTCTGGCCGGCATGAGCTTCGACGCGGCGATCCGCTGGTAGAGCGTTCGGGGCATGTTTTCCGGGTTCCCCCGGGCATGCAATCATGCTATAGTGCGCAGTGAAATGGGGAGGAACGTCAGCATGAGAAAAACTGCAAGCTTCCTTCTCCTGGCGTCGCTTTTTGTGCTTGGCGGATGCCAGGCGATATTCACGTACTCCCCCCTCTCCGGTCTGCAGCGCGACCCTGCCAGCATGTCTCCCGCACAGCGCCTTACCTATGCACAGAATGCGCTTGACAGCGGGGACGCGACGGCGATGCAGAAGGCATATGACGCAATCAAGAACGACACGAGCGCAGCCGCACAGTACACCGCGGCCCTCCTGGGCATCGAGCTGTCGGGTGTGCCGACGCTGCTTCGCCAGTCTGTGAGTAATCCGTCCAACGTCACTACTGACCTCAATGGCATCCAGGCTTTCATCGCAAACAACAACCTCCAGCCGGCCCTCATGGTTGCGGCCTACGGACAGCTTGCCAACGCTGCCGCGGCGGGCCAGGTACTTGCCCCGATGGACTACGTCATGGGATCCATGGGATTCCTGCTGGGCAATACCGGCGGGACATGGGACATCACCCACGCGACGGCAGGAAGTGGCGCTGCCGCGCAAGCCATCCTTGCGCAGGCGAACATTGCCTCGCTTCCTTCGGGGGACTTGAAGACGTTCCTCACGGACTACAACACCTATCTTGGAATGCTCCCTTAGGTCTGAAATGAATACCGCGGCACGCATGTTCCTCACCTTGTTTCTCTCCTTCACTTCTGCCGGCGCTCTTTCCGCATCACCCTTCATCTTCGAGCCCATGCAGTTTCCTTCCGCCCGCATCGACGCGCTGGGCGGGCTTCATGCGGCGCTTGCTGACGACATCTCGGTCCTCGTCTCGAATCCCGCGGGATTTCGATCGGCCCCTCCCCAGTTCTCGGTGGCCGAGCTCACGACGAATCTCAGCGGTCCGATCTTCAGCATCGCGGATGTGATCATCAGGATCGTCGGGGGAGCGAGCCCGACCTCGCTTCTTTTGGAGCCGGACGTGCAGAAGCTCCTCACCAGCATGTACGCGGGAGCGACGATCAACGGACCGCTGGCTCTCGGCTACATCGGGGAGGGGCTGGGATTCGGCTTCTTCAACTCGACCGGGGTGAACTTCACAACAGAGGGAACGGTGCCTACCATCACGACGGATATGCACGAGGACCTCCTCTTTGTCGCCGGCTACGGCTTTCGGATCCCGCTGCCGGATAAGCTGCAGAGCACGCTCGACTTCGGCTTCTCCGTGAAGGTGTTCACGCGGGCAAGCGTCCAGTGGTCGGAATCGATCGTGAGCTTTTTCTCACTGGTCACTTCTCCTTCGCTCAACAGCATTCTCGATCAGCCGTTCACCCTCGACGTGGGATTCGGCGTGGATACCGGCGCGCTGTATGCCTGGAACAATCTGATCTCGGTCGGCCTGGTCGCGCGGAACCTCTATTCTCCTGTCTTGAGAAACTCCTATGCGTCAGTGAACGATTTCTCTTCGGGCGCCGTGGGGACCGTGTCCTACGGAATTGCGCCGTTGGACCTCGCTCTGGGCGTGATGTACACGCCCCGACTCGATTTCCTCAGTGCGTACCTGTCCAACCCGAAGATCATGCTGGACTACGGTGACATGATCGACTTCTGGACGCACCCCGACACCGCGTCGAACCCGCTCCTCCATTTCGGCCTGGGGGCCGAGGTGATCCTGCTGGACGTCCTCGCGGTCCGCGCGGGGTTCGGCGACGGCTACTTCTCCGCGGGCCTGGGGATGAACCTCACCGCCCTCCGCCTGGACCTCACGATGTTCGGAAGGGAGCTGTCCACCGAGCCCGGCCTCAGGCCTTCGTATAACCTCGTCGTGAGCACTCTGTTTCGCTACTGAGACGGCGCGCGTGCCCGTTCAGTCCGCCTCGCCGCCCTCATCGAATTGACAAAGCAGGGTCAAGTGGTTAGATTTCCACCGCGCCCGGGCCGCTAGCTCAGCTGGTAGAGCAACAGCCTTTTAAGCTGTGGGTCGCCAGTTCGACTCTGGCGCGGCTCAATTTCAAATTATTGATTGGTAAGGAAATAGAAAGTGTAGACTTCCTACGCGTACCGTGATAGTATGCCGTGGACCAGTTGTTGACCATTTCCTGGAGGGGAGGGGTCATGCGGCATCATAAACGCTACACATTACTGCCTCATACGACGAAAGACGGGGTCACCGTCTACTATGCACGTTTCTACGATCCCAGGACCGGGAAGCGCGTGAAGAAGAGCACGGGCGAAAGCACAATCGGGCGCGCTCGCACCATTGCCGAGGGCTTTCTCTTGGAAAAGGAAGCCGTCGCAAGTCAGGATGATCCGCTCTTCCTCGAACACCTCAAAGACTTCTGGCGGGACGGGGGCAAGTACGCCGAGGCGAAGAAGCTGCGCGGCAAGCCGCTTTCCCCCCGATACTTGGAACTACAGCGGCAGGCGATCCGCCTCTACGTCGAGCCATACAAGACTTTTGAGGGGGTCTGCGTCTCGAAGTTGACGCCGAAGCTAATGGAGGACTGGCTCTCCTGGCTGAACAAGGAAGGCAAGGGAGCGCGGTCAATCAACATCGCTTTGCAAATGGTCCGCGTCGCCGTCCGACGATGGGCGCGGCTTTTGCGGCTTCAAGACCCCCTTGCCGGCGTGGAGAAAGTGGCAGAGAGCCCGAGGACCAGGGGGGTACTGTCCATTGACGAGGTACGGAAGCTCCTGGCCGTGCGGAAGGACATCGACGAGCGGGCCCGGGCCGGCGTCTTGCTCGCGTTGCTGGCGGGCCTGCGGCTCGGAGAGTGCCGGGGGTTGCGGTGGGAAGACGTGGACGAGAAGGGCGGCAAGCTCTCGATTCGTCACGCGATCGGCGCCTACCAGACCGACATGGCGGTGCCGAAATGGGGAAGCACGGGCGAGGTACCAGCGCCAGAGATTCTACTCGACGAGCTGCGCGGTCTGGTCCGCAAGTCCCCGTTCGGGCGGGAGGGTTTCGTACTATACGGGACGGACGCGGGGGAGGCGGTCGGCACGGAGCGGCTGGTCAACGGATTCATGGCCATGCTGCGGAAGATCAAGATTGACGAGACGACGCGACAGGAGCGGCACCTCTCCTTTCACAGCCTGCGCCACACCTATGTGAGCCTGTCTCGCCTGTCCGGGATCCCGGACTTCCTTGTCCAGAGGTACGCACGCCATAAGAGCCCGGGCATGATGGAGCAGTACAGTAACGCGCAGATAGTGGACTTCGAGGATGCGCGCAAGAGGTTGGCGGCAGCCGTGAAGCCGAGGCGGAAGGCGGCTGGAAAATAGTTCGCCACCAAGCTCATTTTCGTCTGCCTATTCAATGAGCGGAAATTGATTCGCTCGTGTCAGAAACGGACAATTATCTGATGCCAATTTGCCCTATTATTTCCGAAACCCAACTAATCACATGATTCGGCGAACACTAGCTCCAAGGTCACTTTACAGACACCGCCATCCGGACTAGTATAGGCTGTCAGCAGGTAGGGGCCGTGCTGACACTCTTCTTCATCACCAAATCTCACAACAAATGGTCAGTGTTGGCGAGCGATAGGGTAGCTCCCGAAAACCCGGTATTCCCAACCGGGCCGCGCTCGCTTATTTCAGGCTGGGATCACCCAAAGGGAGGGGCGATCAAATGACGAAGCGGCAACTACTGGCGAAGAGGAATGACTACAGCTTCGCGCGATTGGTCGATTTCAACGTCAATCGCCACTGGAACGAGTGGGCGAAGGTTGCCGGGCTCCCCGATGGGAAGCCGATCAACTCTTACATGGTCTGCATCCGTCACATGATTCTAAGCCAAATCCGCAAGGGGCTTTCGGTAATCAAGAAGCGCGAACGTGCGGCGGCGCGTCTATACCGCGACACTCACCGTGAGTACATCAAGATCAAGGGGCCACGGGGGTGGCGCACGCACAGGGTTCCGCCACCGAGCCTAAAGGAGATGACCGACTCCACGATAGGCACATTCGATTTCAACTTCATGCACACCGCTCACGGTCAAGAGAAACTCAAGTACGGATGACGATTAGGCTCCTTCCCTCCCTCAGAATTTGCGTCTTGTATTATTTATGAGAAGGAGCCAGGAAGTCTGTCCTTCTCCGTACGAAAAAGGCGCAGCCGCAGGGCTGCATTTTCTTTGCCCTTGCAGGTTAGATGGGAAAGCTCAGATAGAGATATTAGAGAAACGCACAGATATAGTAGAAGAACCGTTTGTGCGAAGGGAGGGGTTGAATGAACCTACTGGTCAAGGAAGTTCCTGAAACTATTCATCGCGGGTTCCGGGTGTTCTGCGCCTGAATGAAAAGACGGTCCGTGAGGCCGTCCTCGATCTCATAGGGCAGGCAGCCGCCCAAGTGCGGCATGTCACGAAGAAGGATCAGGCCGTGTAAGACAACAACTGAAATAGTCAACAAGTCGTGAGAAACCAGAGCCGGGTTGCTAAGGGCACTCGGGTCTGGCCGCCTTTATCGACGGCCCTGAAGTTGCTTTCGGCAACGAAGCTAACCCTATTGCATCATGTTGTATACTCAGGGTGCTCGTACTCAGGTTCGATAAGAGGCTCCAGATCGGGGGCGTGGCTCCAAGCGACGGCAGCGATCTTTT
>JBEKTX010000281.1:0-5298 GCA_049515615.1 Spirochaetia bacterium | reverse complement strand
GTAGATCAGGTTGACTTCGGGATGCTGGGTCACGAGGTCCAGGATGATTTGCTTCGCGGCATCGGGGCCCTTGCTTGCATCCTGGCAGCCGAGGTTCGTCGCCTTGGGATCAACTGAGAGCACGCCCTTCACGAAGGGGTCTGTGCGTCCGGACTTCACCTCGGTGTGGTTCGGCCACCCCAGCTCCACCATCACGATGGGTTTGTTCGGGAATGCCTTTTTCCACTGCTTGGCCATTTCGGCGCCCATTGCAAAACCCGTCCCCGCTTCGTCGCTTCGGGCCGTGGGAATGCCGGTATCCGCCAGCGGGCTGAAGAACGACGTCATGATGATGCCCTTCTCCAAGGCGGCGTTGACGCCGGGCTTGGCGGCTTCAGCGTCCCAGATGTGCAGCGTCGCGGCGTCCATGCCCTGCGCGAGGACCTGGTCGACGTTCTGGGTCATGACTGCGCCATCGGACTTGCCGTCGAACGCGTACACCTCGGCGCCGTACTTCGCCTTGGCGTATTTCTGCGCCTCGGCGAACTGCGCCTGGTGGAACACGTTGGACAGGTCGGACACGAAAAACGCGATCTTGAAAGGCTGCGGGGCGGCGAACGCCACCACCGGTGCCAGGATCGCGAGCGCGACCAGCAACAAAACTGCCTTCTTCATTTCTTCTCTCCCTTCTCAAGTGTGTGTCGCAAAGACTCTTTCAACGACTTTCTCCATTTCACATTTTCCGATGTGCCTCTTCCGCTCTCCTCTGCTCTTCACTCCCTCCTTCGCTTTCCGGCTGATTGTTCGATTTCACCGGCGCAACGCACCGCTCACCGCACTCCTTCACCGACGATCCTCACATGCCTGTCGGGCGGGAACTGGAACACCGTGCAATCGTTCACGTACGTACGTTCCGGCAGGACAACGAGGCAATTCACGACATCGATCCCGAACGCGTACGGCGCGTGGTGCCAGACGCCGGGCCTCAGGCAGCAGATCGTGCCCCGGGGAACGAGGAACACTTCCGCCTGGTCGAAAGGGAACTCTCTCTCGGGAACGGCCGGCGCCACGTGCATCAGGACATCCCCGTCCTGCGGCATCACGACCTCGCAGCAGGTGTCGTGGTATTCCGAGACGTCCAGCACGAATGGCCGCTTCACTACTCGGCAGACGCCGAAGGAAGCGACCGGCACGCTGCCCAGCTGGGACTGCACGATGTCACGGAAGAACTCGATCGGCTCCGCCCCGAGCCGGGGCCCTGCGGGGTTGATCATGTTCGCGTACGACCCGAACTTCGCGAACCCTTCGACGCTGAGCTTCTTCCAGGTGATGTCCCTCATCTCAGAACCCGCTGACGTCCTGGGCAAGACCGTACACGAGCATCTCGGGCACGCAGCCGCCCTTCGTGAGCGCGCAGGTCTGGTAGACCATGTCGGCGAAGTGCTCGGGCCGCACCGCCAGGGACTCGTCCCACTCGAATTTGTTCACGCCCTGCGCGGCCTTCTGAAAGCCCGTGTTCGAACCGCCGGGCACCAGGAGAGTTACCGCGATGCCATGGGGCCGAAGCTCGGTATACAGGCACTTCGTGAACGCGTTGACCCCCGCCTTGGCCGCCGAATACACGGCCCAGCCCGGCCACGAGCGTCGGTCGCACGCGCTGGACACGTTGATGATCTTTCCGAACCCCTGCTTCTTGAGCTGGGGCGTGAAAGTCCTGCAGCTCATGATCGTGCTGGTGAGGTTCAGGTCGATGATCCTGCGGTTCACCGCGTCGTCCATCTCCTCGATGGGAGCGACCTTGAGGGCGCCTCCGGCGTAGTTGATGAGGAAATCGACCCGCCCGAAGCTGTCCATGCACTCTTTCAGCGCCCGGGTGAAAGTCTCGGGCTTCGTCACGTCGCCCTTGAAAGCGACCACCCGGGACCCGGATGCTTCGCAGGCAGCGGCGGTGGCCTTGAGTCCCGCCTCATCGATATCGAACATGACGAGGCTCACCTTGTCGGTCCTCGCGAAAAGCTCCGCCGTGGCCTTGGCGAACCCCGAGCCCACCCCCGAGATCACGGCAACTTTTCCCTTCAACGACTCGCTCATCGAAACACCTCCATGGCTCATCTCATGTGAATGCACGATTCACGCTGCGGACAAAGAATGACATATCAAATGGTATTTGTCAAATAAAATTTTACAAAAAAAATAGAATTTTTCTGATGAATCTGGTATACAGGAGCACACGCAGGAGACAGGCGCATGGCAGCAGAGTTGACGGGAAAAGAAAGAATCCAGCGCGTGCTCGCGCGCCAGGAGCCGGACAGGGTGCCGCACTTCGAGTGGAGCATCGACAGGAAGGTGCGCGCCGCCCTGGTGCCCGGGTGCGGGTCGCTGAATGAGTTCGCGGTGAAAATGGGCCTCGATGCCGTGCTCGCGGACCCCGATTTCTCGCGCCAGAAGACCGCCCCGGGACTGTGGCGCAGCGAATGGGGATACACGATCCGGGATTCCGAGGAAGAGCACGGAGTCGAGGTTGATTCCCCGATCCACACGATGGAGGATTTCTCCCGCTACACGCCGCCGGATCCGCGCGCCCCGGGCCGCTACCGGACGATCGAGAAGACCGTGGCGGAACACGGGAACACTTTTGCCGTCATCGTCCATCTCAACGACGTGTTCTCCATTCCCCGGTACCTGATGGGCTACGAGAACCTTCTCATGGCCATCGCCGCGGAGCCGGAGCTGGTCTCCGCCCTGGTCACCATGTCGGTCGACGTGAACCTCGCCATGGCGCGGGAGGTCGCGTCACGGGGCGTGCGGATCGTGTACACGGGCGATGACTTCGCGGGCGACACGGGACCGCTGATGTCACCCGCGCATTTCCGCGCGCTTTTCTACCCGGGGCTGTGCCGTGTCATGAAAGGGTACAAGGACCTCGGCCTGCGCGTGATCAAGCACACTGACGGCATGATCTGGCCCCTCATGGACATGATCGTGGAATCCGGCATCGACTGCCTGGATCCGATCGACCCGGTGGCAGGCATGGACCTGGGAGAAGTGAAGCGGAAGCTCGGGTCGAGGATCGCCCTGAAGGGAAACGTGGACTGCGCACACCTCATGACCCTCGGGACCCCCGAGCAGGTTGCCTCCGCAACGAAGGACGCTCTGCGCATCGGCGCACCGGGAGGCGGTTTTATACTGTCATCCAGCAATTCTATCCATTCTGCCGTAAAACCAGAGAATTACATGGCGATGCTCAGCACAGTGAAGGAGCACGGGGCATACCCGATCAGGATCTGAAGCGCAGGCGGAGACCGTAGGCGCCCCTGGCGCATCGCGGGCCCCGCGCGCGCCGCCGGCTGCGGTTACATCGCCGAGCGCCGGAGACGGTCGGAGACGGGATGGGAGAGCTTGTCCGCGAAATAATCACCCGAGTAGCCGATGTCCTTTGACACCCGGTAGGCGCATTCCAGGACGAGCTGCTCGAAGGTAGCCTGCCGATTGTTGCGGAAGGTGTTGACGAGCCCCGAGACACCGAGCCCGGCCACTACCTTGCCTTCCACGTCGAAGACGGGAGACCCGATGCAGCGGATCCCCTCATTGTACTCCTCGTTGTCGTACCCCAGACCGGTCCTCCTCACCTCCTCCAGCTGCTTCATCAGCTCCGTCCGCAGCACGATGGTGTTCGGCGTCAGGGAGGGCAGGCGCGGGGGGATGATCTTCTTGATCTCTTCCTCGGACTGGAAGGCGAGCATGACCTTTCCATAAGCATTGGGGTGGTAGTACACGAGGCCGCCCGGAACGATGCGCAGGTAGTAGGAGACCTCGGGGCTCACGGTATCCAGGACCAGCACCATGTCGCCGTGCGGTATCTGCAGCTGGCACGTCTCTTCGGTCTCACGGCAGAGCCACTCGATGTGAGGCCGCGCGCGCTGGCGGAGCTCGAAACGCGTATAGAGACTCATCCCCAGAGAGAAGACCTTGGTGCTGAGCTGGTACCCGTCGGAGAATGGGTCCTGGACCGTGTACTCCCTGTCGGTGAGCCGCTTGAGGATGCGAAAGACGGAGTTGATCGGGATGTTCAGGCAGCGCGAGAGCTCGGTTGCCCCGTAGGGACGCGGATGCACCGCCATGAACTCGAGGATATCCAGGGTCCTGTCAACGGCAGGGGCCGAATAGGTTCGCACGGGAGTCTTGATTCGAGCACGGTCCTTCATTCCATTTCTTCCTATGGACCAAATTATATTCTACCGGTAGAAGAGTCAAGCCGACCCACGGGTCAGGGAGCCGGAGAATCCTCGCCCAGATCGGACCAGCTCTCGCAGAGGATGAACTTCAGGCTGAGAGTCCCGTCTTCCTTGTAGCTCGCGCGGAGTCCGCCGCTGCCGTGGACACCGGGCTTGCCGTCCAGCTCCGCGAGAAGTCTCCTAGCTTCGGCCAGGAGCTCGCCCCTGGTCGGCACACGGTCCAGGTTGGCCCAGGTCCACGAGAGGGATTCCATCACATGGTGCACGCGCTCGAAATCAAAGGTCGCGAGCACCTCCTCCACCTGTTGCTGGAACAGCGTCTTCTGTGCGGCCATCGCGGGAAATGTAGGCGGATAGTGCCGCGGGAGTCAATCAGAGTATCTGCACCCGATATCCGGTGGCGAATGAGGCGCGAGGTTCCAGGCTGAGGATCCCTTCCTTGTCCACGAGGTTTCCGGAAGTGTCACTCATGTCCGGAATCCCGTGCCAGGGCTCGATGCAAAGAAATGGTGCACCGCCCGGCTTCGACCAGATGCCCAGGTAGGCAACGCCGTCGGTCACCACCTTGATCGCCCGGGAGCTTCGGCTGTTGGCAATGGTGAACTCCCGGGAAATGGGGTGCTTGAAGATCATGACACCAAGGTCGAAGGAGGCGCGGGACAGACTGATGACCCTGCCGTTCTCGAACACTTCTTCCGTCTTCCCGGCTTCGATCAGGCCGTCCTTGAAGAACCACCGCGGGAGGTCCTCTTCCCTCTCGAACAGCACGTAGTAGTTTTCCAGCGCGCCGCCGGCAAATGGCATGACAAAGGCAGGATGGGAACCGATGGAGAAATACATGCGCCTGGATCCCGTGTTCGTCACGTCATAGCGCACCGCAATCCCCGCGTGCTCGAGTTGAAAAGAGACCGTGAGGCTGAAATCGAAAGGGTATCCTTCCCGGGTCCTCGGACTGGACCCCAGCGTGAGCTCGGCAAAGTCACTGCCGGTCCGGGTGACGGCGAACTCGCTCGTCCGTGCAAAGCCGTGCGAAGGGAGCTTGTACGTCTTTCCCTCGTAGGAGTATTGCCCTTCCTTCAGCCCC
>JBEKTX010000280.1:0-5359 GCA_049515615.1 Spirochaetia bacterium | reverse complement strand
ACCAGCGCCGGCAGCGCATCACCCCTGCGCGCCGAAATCTCCCGCACCTCCGTCTCCGGGAAAGCCTCGGAGACCGACTTCCGCGCGGCAGACCAGCCGGAGCCCGGCGCATCAAGTTTGTTCACGCACGCGACGAGCGGCCGTGGCGCCGCGCGCACCGCGTCCTGGATTGCCCGCTCCTCCTCGCCGCTCTCCCGGGAGCCATCCACCACGTAGAGCACGATATCGACCTCGGAGAGCGTCGCCGAGACCAGGTCGGTCATGTAGCGGTTGAGCTTCTTCTCCGAGAGGTGGAACCCCGGCGTGTCGATGAAAACGATCTGCCCGCGGGGATCGTTGAGGATGCCGCGCACCCGATTGCGGGTGGTCTGGGGCACCGGGCTGACGATCGAGACCTTTCTTCCGCAGAGGGCGTTCACGAGGGTCGACTTGCCCGACGAGGGGCGGCCGACAACGGCGACGACGGCGGACTTCACGGGATCAACCGGAGAACTGCCGCCGCACATCGGCGAACTGGTCGTCCAGGTCGTGAAAGATATCCACGAGCACGGGGTCGAACTGGGTCCCGGCCTGCCCGACAATCTCGGCGACCGCCCGCTCGTGGCTCCAGGCCTCCTTGTAGGGACGGACCGTGGTGAGGGCGTCGTAGACGTCGGCGATCGCCGCGATCCGGGCAGAGAGGTCGATCTTCTCACCGGCCGCACCCTTCGGGTACCCCTTCCCGTCGAAGCGCTCGTGGTGTGAGAGGGCGATGGATGCGGCGAGCGTGAGAAATGACTGCTCGGCGAGCTCCCGGTCCGCCTTGTGCAGCACCTCCCAGCCGAAGACGGTGTGCTTCTTCATCATCTCCCATTCCTGCGCGTCGAGCTTTCCGGGCTTCAGCAGGATGTGATCGGGAATGCTCACCTTCCCGATGTCATGGAGCATCACGGAGAGGGAGACTTCATTCACGTATTCCGAGGTGATGCGGAACGAATACGGCGAGCGCAGAAGGACCTGGCGGGCGATCAGACGGGTGTACTCGCAGATGCGCTGGAGGTGGTTTCCCGTCTCGGGGTCCCGGTATTCGGCCAGGCGGGCGAGTGATCGGATTGCCGCACCCTGCGTGCGCTGCAAAAGGCTCGCACCGGCCATGATGCTGTCATTCAACAGCTCCTGCGTCTGCAGCGCGTCGTTCAGGTCCGCGTTGGCTGCCATCAGCTCGCTGACGTCGAAAAACACGCCGAGGATGGAATTCCCGAAAGAGACCGCGGAATCCCGGACCTGGAGCTTGCCGCCGGAGCCCGACGTCACCGCGAGCGCAAAGGATTTCACCGTCCCGAGCTTCTGCAGCGTCTCCAGCTCGGCTGCCCTCTTCTCGGGCTCCCGGAAAAGCCCCCGGCTCTGCGCGAGGGCATCCAGGGAAGCGTGCCCGGTGAGCTCCAGGAATGCGGGGCTGGCGTACGTGAACCTCCCCTGCAGGTCGCAGACGTACAAGGGAAGTTTCAAGCCTTCGGTGAGAATCGACAGATCGGGAAGCATCTCCGACGCATGTTCCGGGCCTTCCTGCCTGCGCGCCTGGGAGATCTCTCGTTCCGTCCCCAGCATGTCACGCAGGTATGCGGCAGCGATGTGGAGGTCTTCCTCCCGCGCACGCGCGGTCTCCTCGATGTGCGGGCCCTGCAGGACGAGGGCGCTCCAGGGCGTCCCGTTCTCGATATTCAAGGGACAGCAGAGCAATGCGTCGCGCCGGTCCGATCCTGGGGCAAGGGGGAAAATCCCCTCGGTCGGGGGAATTCCGGTCCAGGAGAGCTCCGCGGCGAGCAGGGGGGCGATCGCCGAAAGTGATCCAACGGAGGCTTGCGTCTCCACTCCCCCGGCGTGACCTCTCCGGGCCACGAACAGGGCGATCCCCTCCACCGCGAGGGAGGTGCGGGTCCACTCGAGTATCGTGTTCACCCGCTGCGGAAGGCTCCCCCGGGCAGCAAGGAGCTTCAGGAGGTCGGACAGCTCACGCACCCGGGCCAGATTCTCCTTTCTTCCAGTACTTGTCATAGAACAAGGCAAGCCGCCGGCGGACATCGTACGGAATAAAGGACGGATCCGTCATGATGGCATCCCGCGCGGCGTGGCGGCACGGGCAGTCCCCCCTGCCGCGCATGGCCTGAATGATGTCGGGCAGCATCGTGCGGAGCGCTTCGATGTTCGATTTCATCGTCGCGACGACCATCTCCACGCTCACGCTCTCGCCGGTTTCCTTCCAGCAGTCGAAATCGGTCACCAGTGCGAGCGTGGCGTAGCATATTTCCGCCTCCCGGGCGAGCCGGGCCTCCGGAAGGGCGGTCATGCCGATGAGAGCGGCCTTCCATGACCGGTGCAGCTCGGATTCCGAACGAGTGGAGAACGCAGGCCCCTCCATGCACACGTAGGTGCCCGTGGTATGATGAGGATGGGCGCGGGCGGCGAGCACCGAAGCGGCGGCGGCGCGGATCCCGGCGCAGAAGGGCTTGGCGAAGCCGATATGCCCGACAATTCCCTCTCCGAAGAAGCTGCCCGGCCGCCGGAGCGTCCTGTCGATGAGATTGTCGCAGAGAACGAACTCGCCAGGGGCGCAGCTCTCCGTCAGTGACCCCACGGCGCTGAGCGCGAGGATTTGTTCCACCCCGAGGGACTTCAGGGCCCAGATATTGGCCCGCGACGGGACCTCGGCTGGCAGGTAGCGGTGCCCCTTGCCGTGCCGAGGCAGGAACACCACCTCCTCGCCTGCAATCTCCGTGATTGTGAGGGTGTCAGAGGGAAGTCCCCACGGCGTGGCAACCTCCCTTTGCTCCCGTACTCGCACGCCGTCCAACTGGTAGAGCCCGCTTCCACCGATCACGGCCAGCCGTCCCATCGTCCCGTCTCCTCTCCGCATTCACTCCGCACGGACCATAGTGGGTCTTTTGGGCGGCGAAGGCAACATCCCCTCCGCACTATACGGGCGATTCGTTCTTCGTCGAAAAAAATTCTCACTGCGCGCGCACCGGAAGGGCTTTTTCGTTGACATCGCCGGTGCGGTATGTATAATCAATTCGTGTTTTGGGAGGCTTCCGCCCCACAACCTCCAGTAACAATTGGAGGACGGAAGATTGACGGGTGGCCGGGGCAGCAATGCCCCGGCCTTTTTTTGCGACCCGGCCGCGTCCGCAGACAGCCCGTGCCGTTGTCAAGCAGGAAGTTTTTCTCTATTGTAATGAGTAGTATGAATATGCAGGACAAGCCCCAGGAACCCGAAAGCGGCCCCCGCGTGGACGAGGGGATGCTCTTCAACAGGATGCTCAAGTCCCGGACGGTCCTCGTGTCGGGGGAGATCAACAAGCCGCTGGCGGAGAGGGTGATCCGGTCCCTCATCCTTCTGGAGGAAGAATCCGTGGATCCGATAAAGGTCTACATAGATTCGCCCGGGGGAGACGCAGACGCGGGGTATGCAATCTTCGACATGATGCGTTTCGTGAAGCCGAAGATCACGATGATCGGGATGGGCCTCGTCGCCAGCGCTGCGGCAATCATCATCCTCGCGGCGCCCCGCGATCTGCGGGTCGGCCTTCCCAATTCCCATTACCTCATCCACCAGCCCATGAGCGGCACGCGGGGCGTCGCGACGGAAATCGAGATCCACGCCAAGGAGATCGAGAAGCTCCGCGCCAAGATCAACCGTCTGATCGCGGACGAGACCGGGCAGCCCCTGGACAAAGTCCAGAGGGACACTGACCGGGACTACTGGATGAACGCGGAGGAGGCGGTCGGCTACGGCCTTCTCTCGCGGGTCATCAAGACGCGGGACGAGTTGTAAGACGTGCGCGCGGCAGACCTGAACGGCCTGCTCGACACCTGCCTGGAGCACCTCGAGCTCCCGCGGCGCACGCGGCTCACCCGCGGCAAGGTGCGGGATGTCGTGGACATGGGCACGGACCTGCTGATCTGCACCACGGATCGCATCTCCGCCTTCGACCGCGTGCTCACCACCATCCCGTGCAAGGGAGAGATCCTCAATACCATCGCGCTGTTCTGGTTCCGTTCCACGGAGGACATCATTGCGCACCACGTGCGGGAGGAGATCTCCGCGCGGACCATCCGCGCCGCGAAGTGCCGGGTTATTCCCGTGGAAGTGGTGGTCAGAGGGTACCTCACCGGTTCCGCGTGGCGTGACTACCAGAACGGCGCGCGGATCTCGGGCATCGAGCTTCCCACGGGGTTGCGCTTCAACCACCGCTTCGAGCGGCCCCTTCTCACCCCTTCCACCAAGGAAGAGAAGGGAGTCCATGACCGGCCGGTCTCGCGGGAGGAGATCATCGCGGGAGGCATCGTGGAGAAAGCCCTCTGGGAACGGATCGAGGAGACCTCGCTTGCCCTCTTCCGCCGCGGCACCGAGATCGCCCACCGGCAGGGCCTCATCCTGGTGGATACGAAGTACGAGTTCGGCCTGCATGACGGCCGTCTCATGCTGGTGGACGAACTGCATACACCGGATTCCAGCCGGTTCTGGCACGCGGACGCCTGGGAGCAGCTCTACTCGCAGGGCGCCGCCCAGCGTGAGCTGGACAAGGAGTACCTGCGGCAGTGGCTTCTCACCAGGGGATGGAAAGGGGACGGCACACCGCCGCAGATCCCCGACGAGGTCCGTGTCCAGGTCGCGCTCAAGTACCTCGAGGCGTGGGAAATCATCACCGGCCGCGGCTTCACTCCCCGAGCCCTGGACGCTCAGGAAGAATCCTCCCTCGTTGCAGGATTGCTACCGGCATCCTCATGAAGGCACGGGGCGTTGGGTTCCCAAATCCCTGTCTTCCCCGGTCTGTTCACGCGCTCGCATTACTCCTGCTCTGGGCAATTCTCTCACTCGCCCCCTGGGGGGCCGAATCTGCCTCCGCCCTCACGCTCATGAGCTACAACGTGCAGAATCTCTTCGATGGCGTTCGCGACGGAACTGAGTACCGCGAGTTCGACCCGGGGAGAGGGAAATGGACAAGCGAATCCTTCCTCCTGCGGGTTCAGGCCCTCTCCGAGGTCGTACGCAAGTCCACGCCCGGGGGCCCGGATATCCTCCTCCTGCAGGAAGTGGAGAACGGGAACGCCCTGCGGGTATTTCTGGAGAAGGGAACGCGCGGCATGGGATACGCATGGCACGCGCTCGTGCCCAAGAAAGGCCTTGCCGCCAACGTGGCAATTGCGAGCAGGGTCCCGATTGCCCGCATCCGCACGCACGCCGTCGGTCCGTGGAAGGATGAGGCGGCGGTGCGGGACATCCTCGAGGCTCAAATCGAGGTCTCGGGTCACGTGCTCTACATTTTCAACAACCACTGGAAGTCGAAGACCGAGGGCGGCAGGGCCACTGAATCGTCCC
>JBEKTX010000279.1:0-5382 GCA_049515615.1 Spirochaetia bacterium | reverse complement strand
ATACCTCACCGCATCGATCATCCCGTTGGCGGGAGGCGGCCCCGTCGTCCCCGGGGGCAGGCTCTTCTCGGACCGGCAAGCTTCCGCGCTTATGGGCTACTTCGCGCGGGTCAAGGAGAGCGGCCTTCGGCGCGAGATGCTGAGGATGGAGGACCTCCTTGACGAACAGGTGAGACGAATGATCGAGTCGCGTGGACCATTTGCGAGCCGTCTGCCCCCGGGGCAGGACAGGGCGATCGATCGGGAGCTGGGGAGATTCCTCGTGATCCTGAACCGGGCCGCACGGGGGAGCAGCCTGATGCGGAACCAGGGTGTGCTGCTGCTCTTCTATTTCTCCCTCCACAAGCTCCTGCAGTCGAGGACGCTCGTGATCGTGCTCAAGAGGCTCATTCCTCGACGGAAAAATCAGAAAGGCCGTTCGGTCCGGGACCGATTCCGTCAGATTCGCACGCTGGTCGAGAAGGATCCTGCGTATCGGCAGCGGTACCTGAAGGCCGTGCGAACCTTGCACACCCTTGTCACGCACCAGATCGCCGCTGTGGCAAAAGCCCTGGACCTGGGGACACTCGTCATCGTGGACGGGAATTCGAGAATCGACGGGAGACCCTATCTCAAGCTTCTCGCCGCATTCCTCCATGAGACGCTCTACAGTGGTCTGAGCGTAATCGTGGGGTTCGATTACCGTTCGGCCGCAGCGGCCTTCCAGGATGGCGCCGAAAGGCTCCTCGCTTCCGTTCGAGAGAGCGCGCCCCCGAAGGCGGATTCTGCATCGCCGAAGGCGGATTCTGCATCGCCGAAGGCGGATTCTGCATCGCCGAAGGCGGATTCTGCATCGCCAAAAGCGGAATTGACCTGATCCCGAGCACCGAGGCCAAGCGGTCGACCTCGCCCTGGATGCCGCAGAGGCCCAGGCGCGTTTCATTGATGCCGACATGATCAGCCAGGAAGTGCCCGACTGTCGGGCGCGGCATTTCGGGGTCTCGGGGTCCCCTGCGATGGTGAACGCACTCAAGACCGCGCTTCGTGCGGCCGGCATTACTGACGAAGGCCAAAGAGCCAACTGCCTTGACGCGATTGCCGGATGCGCTAACATGGTGGCGAGAATATGAGATTTCCCGTGATTCACGAAAAAGGTGAGCGGGCTGGGTATTTTCGACTTCGACGCGACGGCGCCCTTTTGTTCTTGTCCCTTCTGTTGATCGCCATCCCGCGGATACATGCGTTTATCGTCGGCCCCAATCTCAGACGAACCTTCCGCTCTTGTCCCGTTTCGGTGCTCAAAATCCTTGCCGGCTGCGCGCCTCGGTTACTCGCGCGCCTTTCGGTTGATCATGCATATTGTCAAGTTCATGAGTGGTCGTTTCTGGCAGGCCGAATAGCAGCAGGAGGGTGTCATGGGACTGCACAAGTTTGACCTCCGCCGTCTGATATTCACCCTCGTTGCCGGCAGCTGTTTCATTTCCCCCCTCGGTGCCGATCCCGATGCCGGGCGCGCTCGTATTGCGCTTTTCCAACCCGCCGGTCAGAAAGAGGACACGACTCTTGCCGCCGTGCTATGTACGGTGGCCGACAGCATGGAGCTGAGCCTGGACGTGCTGCAGCGCTACGAGGTGAGGCGGCTTCCCTCGGCGGATCCGGCGAAGGATCTGGACAAGGTCCGTGCCTACTGCCAGGAGAACCGAATCGACCAGGCGATTCTGGGCAGCGGCAGTGCTCGCCCGGGAGGGGGGTACCGCTTCCGACTGGTGGTGTATGACCGCAAGACGGACAGCACGACCACAGACCAACAAGGGGCCTCCAGCGGAGTACTGGACATGTTCGACGTGACCGATGCGCTGGTGGCATCATTGCTGGACGGTCTGAGCGGGACGCATCTGCTCTTTGGATCGCTCTCCGTGAAAACCGATCCTGCAGGAGCAATGGTTTCGGTGAATGGCAAGGACGTGGGGCGGGCTCCGCTGGGCCTGCGGGGGCTGCCCGTGGGCACGGTAGAACTCGCGGCGCGAATGGATGGACGTGAAGGAGCGGAGGCAACAGTGACGATCGTGGACGGGGAGACGACAAGTGCATCCCTGAAACTCCCGACGGACCTGTTCAAGCTTGTAAGAAACGGAACGCTCCAGGTCGTCCAGGCCGCCATAAGTGAGGGTGCGAACGTGAACGCTCAGCATCAGGGAGGCGAGACCCCGCTGATGGCTGCCGCGGGCAACCCTGACGTTGAGGTGATCACTGCGCTGCTGCAGGCCGGCGCGCAGATCAATGCGAAGGACAAGAATGGCAAGACCGCGCTGATGTATGCAGCCCAGATCAACCAGAACCCGGTTGTGATCATGAGCCTGTTGGAGGCTGGCGCTGATGCGAAAGCGAAGAACGGTGTGGGGTGGACAGCCTTCGATTACGCAGAAAATAACCCAAACTTGAAGAATACGACCGCCTACATTCCTGGCTTGGGCGTCTGCAGGGTCAACTCCACCGTTTGGAAGACGATCGGCACCGAGTGCTGAGCCACCCGCCAGGGTCGGGAGCACAGGAAAGACAGCGGACTTCTTCGAGCTTGTAAAAACTGGAACGCCACAGGATGTACAAGCCGCCATCAGTAGAGGTGCAGCCGTCAATGCTCGGGACCATGCCGGGCTGACCCCGCTGGAGGAGGCCGCCATGCACAACCAGAACCCCGAGGTGATCACCGCGCTCCAGAAGGCGGGCGCAAATATCAAGGCCAGGGACAATAATGGCATGACCGCGCTGATATGGGCAGCCGAGTACAACAATAATCCAGAAATGATCACCACGCTTTTGTTGCTTGGCGCGGATATCAATGCTCGCGACTCGTACTACAACAAGACTGCGTTGATGTGGGCCGCACAGAGCAACCAGAGTTCAGAGGTAATCACGTCGCTCCTGAAAGCTGGTGCAGACCTCAGGGTCCAAAACAAAACCGGCGAGACTGTCTTGATGTACGCCGCTTCGAGCAACAGGCAGCCCGCAGTGACCGTCGCCCTTCTGAAGGCGGGCGCGGATATCAAGGCGAAGGACAACAAAGGCAAGACCGCACTGATGTACGCGGCATGCAACACAAACCCTGAGGAGATCACCGCACTCGTGCAGGCGGGCGCAGACATCCAAGCGAAGGACAAAGACGGCATGACTGCGCTGATGTGGGCTGCCCAGACCAACAATAATCCCCAAGTAATCATGGTTCTGCTGAAGGCAGGCGCGAACGGGAAAGCGAAAAGCAACGAAGGAAAAACTGCATTTGATTACGCACAGGGCTACGAAGCTCTGAAAGGTACGGACGCCTATCGGCAACTTCAGGAATCGTCGCAGTAATCGAGAAGAGGACGGCCTCCGGGGGGATACGGCAGGCCGTCTGATGTGGTTGCCGAGGCCCTCGAGATCTGAAAGACCTTCCGGGAGCGATCTCCCAGCGAGCGTAGGCGCCTTTCCGTTCATCCTGTTTCGCCGCCCTTGAACTATTCTGTTCTGAGGTCCATGAGCGTTCGCCCGATTGAATTGGATGTGATCTATGAAATTCGTAGATCCCCCAAATAAAGAAGAATGGGTCTATCCAAGTAGCCGCGGCATGCATCCATGTACACCTTTCCCACACGATGTCCGCGAGCGCGATTGCCCGGGACGTAGGCGCACTCGCCCCGCTTCCACCACTTGGCGACGCAATCCTCGAAGCGTGGATGCTTGGTGGTGGTGAGCATTCCTGAGTTCAGCTGGGTAGCACCAGACGTAGACGGGATTCCCGTGCTGGCTTCTGGCAAGTTCCGCTGTGTATTCCAAATGCTCGGCCCCCGCAGTCGTCTGGTCAGTCCATGCTTCTTGAACTGTACACGGATACTCCGCGACAGTCAGAAACGCGAAAATACCACGCGCCGGCAACCCCTTTCCCGTGATAGACTGCGCGAAAAACAAGGGGGTCCCAATGCGCTTTCCGAGGGTGTGCTTCGCGATCGTGCTCGTCGTTGCTCTCGGTTCCTGCGAATCTTTCACGTCGTTTGACTCTCAAGAAGACCTGAGGAGATCGGCACCCAGGGATTATTCCTCCCAGGTATCCCCGGACAACCCAACGCGGGTGGTTCCCGTGGAGTCCTACCGGGCGGGACCGCCGCGAAACCGTGCGGTATCCGTTCCTGCCTCAATCAGCGAAAAACTGCGGAACGACCCCCCCGGCGGCCTGTCGGCCCTGGTGAAATACCTGACCGAAGGCATCGACGATCCCTTCGAGAAAGCGCGGATCCTGCACGATTGGGTTGCACTCAACATCGCCTACGACTCTGCCGGTCTGCTTTCGGGACACATCCCCGCGCAAGGCTTCGCTTCCGTCATCGCCAGCGGAAAGGCGGTCTGCGACGGGTACTCGACGGTCTACCAGGCCCTGTGCGAATCTGCCGGGCTCCCATGCCAGAAAGTCTCGGGCTGGGCGTGCGTGGGGGAGGACAGCGACATTTTCTCCACGGTGAAACTGGACGAGACGAATCATGCCTGGAACGCCGTGCTGTTGAAGGGTGCCTGGTATCTGGTCGACACGACGTGGGACGCAGGCCAGGTCCTGGAAGGGAAGTGGCAGCGCAACTTCGTGACAGGATGGTTCCTGTGCGAGCCGGAAGCGATGGTCTGGCGCCATCTCCCGCAGAACCCGATCTGGCAGTTGAAGCCCACGGAAACCACCGCTGAAGAGTTTGCAAGGATCCCTCTTTTCGAGGAAGGATATTTCGACGAATTCGGAAATGCCCCCCTCGAGCTGAATCGTGTGAATCGGGTTGGGGGCGTCGTGACCTTCACGCTGCCGGCTGCCCGGGATGCTGCACGGGTCTCCTATGCGCTCTGGAATTACCCGATGAAAACCGGAAAAAACAGGGACGTGCCAGACTGCATCTGGCGCGAACGGAAGGGGTCCTTGGAGTCGATCACCGTCGCATTCCCGAATCCGGGGAAGTACATGTTTTCAGTGTGCCTCGCGGAGAAGGGGGACGAGTCAGGCGTGAGCGGTTCTAACTCTGGCACCATGATCGCACGGTTGGGGTTCGAGGCAACCGACTCCGGCCTGCTGAATTTCCCCACTCTTTATCCCTCCCCCTGTGAGTTCCGCCTGTTGGAGCCGCTGAGCTCCCCCCTCCTTGCCAATACGAAATATCGCTTCCGCTTCGCGCTGTCAAAAACTGCGAGCCTTGAAGCATATACGAACGATTACGTCGAGCATCATTTCTGCACTTTCACATCCGTCGTAAGAGGCGATATGTACGAGTTCGAAGTCACGACGCCGCCGGGGGGATTCCTCTCTGTCGCGGCAAAGACCGCCGATAGTTCCGTTCCGCAATTCCTTGTCCAATTCGGGATCACGACGGCGGGTCCGGCAAAAAGCCGTAAGGA
>JBEKTX010000278.1:0-5424 GCA_049515615.1 Spirochaetia bacterium | reverse complement strand
CTTCAACAGGCGGACGTCGTCCTGGTGACGACCGCCGACCCTGCATTCCGCGCCATCAAGGCAGATGATTTCAAGAAAGACTCCGTCACGGTCATCGATTTCTGGAGGATTCTCGAGAAGGAACTCTCCGGCAGGTCGAACGTCACTTACGTCCCCTTCGGCAAGAATACAAGAGGAACGGAAGGCTCGGCCAAGCTGAAGTCGTTATGGGCGAACCTGAGTGAGGAGAATGCCTGAAGTGAAGGATCTGGCTGCGCATGGGTTTGTCCGGACCGCCGTCGCTTCTCCAGAACTTCGAGTTGCCGATGTGCAGTTCAACGTCGGGAGAATCATCGAGCAGCTCCATCAAGCTGCCACTACGGGGTGCAGCCTAGTCGTGTTCCCTGAGTTGTGCGTGACCGGCTATTCCTGTGCCGACCTCTTTTACCAGCGCGCTCTCCTGTGCCAAGCCGCAGAGAGCCTCAGCGTCCTGGCTGATGCCGCGAACAGAGTCGGGATCGCTGCCGTGGTCGGTTTCCCGCTTGCAATCGACGGGCGGCGGTACAACTGCGCTGGTCTGGTGGTCGGAGGGTCAGCGGGCGGGAGGATCGCGGGCGTGATCCCCAAGACCTACCTTCCGAGCACGAATGAATACTACGAGGAGCGGTGGTTTACCTCCGGGCGGCACGCCTCGTTCGACTCGGTAGTTCTCTCGGGAGAGAGCGTGGCCTTCGGGACGGACCTGCTTTTCCACACAACGAACACGCCGGGCTACACGCTCGGGATCGAGATATGCGAGGATCTCTGGGCACCAGAGCCCCCCTCAGGCGGGTATGCGGTTGCAGGCGCCACCGTGATCGCCAACCCCTCCGCAAGCGATGAGCTTTTGCTAAAATCCGAGTACCGCAAGGAGCTGGTCAAGCAGCAATCGGCGCGATGCAATGCCGCCTACCTCTACGCCGGAGCAGGCCCGAACGAATCTACCACGGACGTGGTCTTCGGCGGACATTCCCTCATCTGTGAAAACGGCATTGTCCTCTTAGAAGCTCAGAGGTTTTCCTTTGAATCGAAGCTCGAATACGCAGACATCGATGTCGAGCACCTTCAGAACGAACGCCTGAAGAACAGCTCCTTTTCGTCTGCGCCTATCCGCAAGTATCGAACCATAGAGATGGGCCTCCCCGCGCCCTGTGGAGCGGTCGTGCCGGGGGCAATTCTGCGGCGCCCCTTATCGAGAACACCCTTTGTTCCCGGGGACGAAGGAAACAGGGATCGGAACTGCAAGGAGATTTTCGCAATCCAATCAACCGGGCTGGCCAGACGCCTGCGCCATACGGGGGCCAAGACTGTGGTCATCGGCATTTCGGGCGGCCTCGACTCCACACTAGCGCTGCTGATAGCACGCAAAGCCTTCGACATCCTGCAGCTTCCCTCCCGAGGAATCCTGGCGGTCACAATGCCAGCCTTCGGGACCACCACGCGCACGCTTGGAAACGCCGAGCGGCTCATGAAGCAGCTTCAAACCACCGCGATGAACATTCCAATCCATGAGGCAGTTCGGGTTCATTTCAAGGGCATCGGGGTCGACGCGGCGGATCATGACACGACATACGAAAACTCACAGGCTCGGGAACGGACTCAGATCCTCATGGATCTCGCAAACAAGCGGGGAGGCCTCGTGGTCGGCACCGGGGATCTCTCCGAGCTTGCAATGGGCTGGAGCACGTTCAACGGCGATCACATATCGATGTACAACGTCAACGGGGGGGTTCCCAAGACCCTTGTCCGATATCTGATCGAGTGGGTCGCGAAAGCGGAGTATTCGGGTGAAACCTCCGCAGTCCTGCGCGACGTCTGCGCCACTCCCATCTCGCCAGAGCTGCTACCTCCGCAAAGTACGGGGGAACTTTCACAGAAGACTGAAAGCCTGATCGGCCCGTACGAGCTGCATGATTTCTTCCTCTACCACGTCATCCGTTGTCAGTTCCGGCCCAGGAAAGTTGCCTTCCTGGCGCAGCGGGCGTTCGAGGGGACCTACTCGGCCGAGGAGATAGACCACTGGCTGTCGACCTTTTATCGAAGATTCTTCGGCAACCAGTTCAAGCGCTCTACCCTGCCGGACGGCCCCAAAGTAGGGTCGGTAGCTCTTTCGCCCCGGGGAGATTGGCGGATGCCGAGTGACGCGAGCAGTCGGCTCTGGCTGAGTGACCTGGAATCTGCAAAAACTGACCAAGCCACCGAAAAGTAGGCAGCGGAACCCCGGTTGCCCACCCCGAACTTTTTGCGAGCCTTGTATTGATACGCAGATGAGACCGTGTTAGAGTATTGTTCAGCTTTTGAACGATTCTGAAAGCGCCGTTACGCGCCTCGGGAAGGTTCTCAGGCAAGCGCCCGCGTGCGGCAGAGTGCGCGTTTCGGCCGCCTCTGTTTGCAGCGAGCCTCATGGCTTCTGATACCCAGGAACCCGTCAAGGTGACCGCAGGCAAAATTTATCCGCAAGAATAATACCCAACAAGAATGATACCCAACGAATCTGAACTTTTCCTCATGGAAAGCCTCGGCGAGGCGGAGCGTGCGCAGGCCCGCATCACCCAGCGGGAGTTGGCCTCCCGCTCGGGGCTGTCTCTCGGCATGACCAATGCCCTACTGCGCAGGTTTGCGGAGAAGGGCTGGGTCAAGCTCACCCGACTTTCCACGAAGAGTATCCACTACGCTCTGACCCCGGAAGGCGTCGGGGAGGTTGCACGGCGCACCGCGGGGTACTTCCGGCGGGCCGCCCGCAGCGCCGAGCAGCACCGGGCACGCCTGGAGCAGTTCGTGCTCAGGGCAAAGAAGGACGGGGCACGCACCCTCGTGCTCGCAGGGGCGAGCGAGCTGGATTTTCTGCTGGAGTTCATCTGTGACCGCCACGGCCTGGTGTTTGCGCGCACCGCAGACGAAGACCTCGCTCGCGCCTTCGCCAGCCGCCCGGGGGTGGTGATCCTGTACGCGGAGAGCGCCACCGGCGGCAACGAGGCGCAGAACGCCGCTTGCCTTCGGGACCTTCTGAATGCAGGGCCGCAGGTGTCCGGACAAAGATGAGCAGCATCGTGGTCATCGGAACGGGATACGTCGGGCTGGTAAGCGGGGCCTGCCTCGCTGACTTCGGCAACATGGTCACCTGCGTGGACGTGGATGCCGGCAAGATCGAGCGGCTGAAGCGCGGCGAAATCCCAATCTTCGAGCCCGGCCTGGACGCCGTCGTCTCACGGACCGCGGCCGCGGGACGCCTTGCCTTCACGACCGACTTGGCAACCGCCGTACAGGCAAACGACGTCATCTTCATCGCCGTCGGAACGCCTCCCGCCGAGGACGGAAGCGCAGACCTGCGGCACGTCGAAGAAGCAGCGCGCTCTATTGCCAAGGCGATGAACGGCCACAAGGTCGTAGTGGACAAGAGCACCATGCCGGTCGGAACCGGGCGAAAGGTCATCGCCTGGATTTCCGAGGAGCTTTCCCGTCGCAGGGTCGCCCACGCATTCGACGTGGTTTCCAACCCTGAGTTCCTCCGTGAGGGCTCCGCTGTCCAGGATTTTACTCACCCGGACCGGGTAGTGATCGGCGCGGACCGTCCGCAGGCACGGGAAGCCATGAAAGAGGTGTACCGAG
This sequence comes from Spirochaetia bacterium, assembly GCA_049515615.1. Classification (GTDB taxonomy): domain Bacteria; phylum Spirochaetota; class Spirochaetia; order SZUA-6; family Fen-1364; genus Fen-1364. The sequence continues at coordinate 1,797 of JBEKTX010000278.1, read as the reverse complement.
CACTATTCCTGAACGAGACGCCGTTCATCGAGACCAGCCTCGAGACTGCTGAGATGATCAAGTACGCCTCGAACGCGTTCCTCGCGGTGAAGATAACGTTCATCAACGAAGTAGCAAATCTCTGCGAGAAGGTCGGGGCGAACGTTCAGGAAGTGGCTCGCGCCATGGGAAGGGACGGGCGCATCGGTCCCAAGTTCCTGCATGCAGGGCCCGGGTACGGCGGCTCCTGCTTCCCCAAGGACACCCAGGCCCTGGCGCGGACTGGACGGGACCACCGCGAGCCCTTGTCTCTGCTGGAAGCCACCATCCAGTCCAACGATCGCCAGAAAACCCGGATGGTCGAAAAGATCGAGGAGGGGATTGCCGGCGTGAAGGGCAAGACGCTCGCCGTGCTGGGCCTCTCATTCAAGCCGAATACCGACGACATGCGCGACGCTCCGTCGATGGACATCTGCAACGGGCTTGCCGAGCGCGGAGCCCTGCTTCGCGTATGGGATCCCGCTGCGATGAAGGAAGCCGGCTGGAGGCTGAAACCGATACGGGAGCGGACATACTTCGCAAAGGATGAGTACGATGCCGTCACCGGAGCCGATGCAGTGGTCATCCTGACCGAGTGGAACCAGTTCCGCAACCTCGATCTCGGCCGGATGAAGCGGTTGATGAAATCTCCTGCATTTTTTGATCTTCGCAACATTTACCAGCGCGGCCAGTTGGAGAACCTGGGGTTCACGTACTTCGGGGTCGGTCAGTGAGGGCAGTGCCCATGGCAGTGCTTGCGATAGTCGCGGTTTCCGCCGGCGCTCAACAGTACCTGGGTACATTCCAGGGCCTGTCAGAGAGCGAGCTTTCTACCCTCAATCAGGAAAAGCCCCTGATCCGGCAGGCAGCTTCGGCGCGCAGCCTGAGCCTGGCGGTTTCGGGGGCATTCCCCGATGAGATCCGCAACCATATCAGAGCCCTTGGCGCCAACTACGTCGGGGAAGTCATCATGGTCGTGCAGGGGAACAACTCCCCAAAGACCTTGCGCGATATTGCCAAGTATCTGGCCAACGTCGAGGGCTACGTCGGCATCCCGTACTGGTCCAAGCAGAACAATCGCACCTACGACCTCTTCGACAAGATGAAGGTCGTTGAGCGCACCCTGCAGCCCATGGGACAGACAGTGGTGGCGGATCAGCACATGGAGCCGTTTGCCGACTACCGCGCGCGCTACGCCTATGAGCTGGAAAACGGCGAGCTGCGGTTCCGGTCTGAGAATCTCACGCCGATCTCCTACAAGGGCTTCGCCTCGGTCGGCCCCGGAAACATGGTCTGGTATTTGTACGGCTTCCCGAAGGACGGCGCGACATTTCTCTACGGCGTGGGCGCTGTGAAGACCATTGATCTCCTGGGACTGTTCAGTGAGCGGCTGAAGACCTCGTTCATGGGACGGATACAGGCATTTTTCAGCTACATATATGAGAAGAGAACGGAGGAAAGAGGAAAAATGAACAATACAAAGGAAGTGCAGCGGACGACAGCGCTCAGGCCTAACGACGAAGGTCAAATATCCCGAGCGGATTCCTTGCGGCACTATGGCAGTGCTGCCTGAACACACTCATAAGAGAAAGCTCCGATACAGTCTGTCCATGCTATAGTTCACAAAGGTTATTCGTATGACTGAATATCAATCAAAGAATTCAAAGATTACAATCTATGAGCCGTTCCATCGTCGTCGAATTGGCTTGCTAAGGACATGGGGGATGTTGATAAAGAACATTGCCTCATCGAGGCAGCTGATAATTCAGTTGTTTCGAC
>JBEKTX010000277.1:0-6218 GCA_049515615.1 Spirochaetia bacterium | reverse complement strand
CGCAGCCTGATCGTGACGCTCGGCAGGAAAGGAAGCGTGCACGTGACCGCCGCCGGGGTGCGCGCGGTAAGGGCGTTCGAAGTGAAAGCGGTCGACACTGTGGGCGCCGGGGACTGTTACTGCGGAGTTCTGGCCGCTTCGGTCGCCCAGGGCATGGAGATGATGCAGGCCATGCGCCGCGCCTCGGCCGCGGCGGCCATTTCCGCGACCCGTCGTGGCGCCCAGCCCTCCATGCCCCTGCACGCCGAAATCGAGGCTTTCCTCAGCGGGCAGGGCCCGTAGCAGGAGGGGGAAGCTCCTTGCTGTCCAACCGGTCGATCCGGGAGATGACCCAGTCCCCCCTGTCAGTTTTCATCCAGACACGGTCGGTTACCGAGTGCCCTTCGGACCTGGGAACCACGTCGGCCCCGGCAGTGGCCTCCGCAGGCGGGGCGGGGTTCCACTTGTCGTATTTCACGAGGAACACAGGGCTTGGCTCTCCCTGTTCCGCCGTGATGGTCAACCCGGTCACCCCGTACATGGTCCGCAGAGGGGCGAGTGGGGGCCTCCCCGCCTTGTCCCACTCCGCGGCGGAAATCACGTTCGAATGTCCTTCGTATCCCTGAGCGACCCGCGATGTGACATACAGGGCCGTTGCTTCGTCGATCTCACCCCGGCCCGCCCGGCCCACGACGCAGGCCTGCATGGTCGTCTCGTCCAGGTTGTTCATGCTGGAATAGAACGTCTCCACGACCTTGCGCGGCGGATACCCGCGGGTGACACGCGGCGCAAGGACGTTTTTCAGCATTGTGCCTCCCAGCGCGGCCATGAGAACGGCGACCGCGGCCACTATGGCGGCCACTCTCCAGTTCCTCTGCCAGAACCTCCGTCGGCTGAAGCTCCTCTCGGCGGAAGCCTCCCGGGCCCCCGAAGCGACAAGGGCGCTCTGGCGAAGCTCCTCGCTGAGAGGGTGAATCAGCTCGCGCGTCTGCCAGCGCTCCAGGCCTTCCAGGATCTCGGACGGCGAGACCCGGCCGAGCCGTCCCCGGCCGAGTCCCGCCATGATCGTGTCCGACACCTCCTGATCGAGGCCGGGCACGCGGCTTGCGGGGGGCTGGATATCGAGGCTGCGCACCTGCTCGTGCAGGTCCGCGGCATCTGAGCCCAGGAAGGGAAAGCGGCCGGTGATGATGCGGAAGAGCCCCGCAGCCACGCTGAAAGCGGCAAGCTGAGCGCCCTTGAGATCAGGGTGGTTCAGGCACTCGAATATCTCACGGCTCGCTTCGAATGGACGGAGGTCTCTCAGCTCGCGGTCGAGGGCCGGGGGGAGGAAGAGGATGTTCCCGTCTTCCATAAAGATCACCGAATCGGACTGCAGGGGAAACCAGCCCGCGCCGCTCTCCGAGAGCTGGATCAGGCCGCGCACCAGCCGAGCCATCAGCGGAAGGGCCTTGCCGGCCGGCATTGCGAGTGACTTGTCCAGCGTCACCCCCGTCACGTGGGGCCCGATAAGGAAGACCTCTCCTTCGCGCTCGACGACTCCTTCGAACCGCCACTCGCGGACCCCGGTGGACGGACCGGCGATCCATCCGGGAGCGGCGCGCAGCGCGAGGATGCGCGTGAGGGCCGCGCCCCTTGTCGCGGTGCCCAGGGACACGGCGAGATGGCGTGTCCCGGCGTCAGTCAACTCGATTGCCATTCCGCACTATTCCTGTTTCTCGTGAATGACTGTTGCGCTGAAGATTTCGATGCGCGTGTCAGGCGAGCGCCAGGCGTCGGCGGGCAGACCCGCCTTGCGGCAGCAATGCGAAAGAAAGGTCTCCCGGTCCCAGCCCTGTTCGGTGGCTACTTGTGGAAGAAGGAGCCCCGAGCGGTGGCCGTTTCTCACCATGATGCCGTGCACTCCGACAGTGATGCGCTGGAGGTCCGTGATGCATTCGAACGGGGAGAGGACGGAGATCTCGATTGTCACCTGCGGCCATTCCTCGGGCGACAGGGGAGGGAAGCGGGGATCGTCGAACGCGCTGGATACCGCAACGTCCTTCACCGCCTCCACGAGCGGCTGGCGGGCGCTGATGTGGCCGATGCACCCGCGCAGCCCTCCCTGCACCTTCAGCGTCACAAACGCTCCGCACAGGGTCGAAAGCTGAGGCGTCGCCGGGGGAAAATGCGGCGGCCGACGGGCAAGCCGTGCCCCGATGGCTTCTCGCGCAGTCTGCAGGAGAATGAGCCGGTCCCGGTCTGCGAGCGCGAAGCTCATGCGGGCACGCGGGAGGATTCGACGCTCACTGCCGCATAGTGCACGACGCGCAAGGCATCCTCGTCCATTTCCTGCGAACGGGCGCGCGCGAGGATCTGCACCCGGCAGCCCTCTCCGGCGAGGGAAAGCACACCGGCGATGCACGACGCGCCGCACGCGCTGATCCTCCGGTTCTCCGATGCGCTCACCACTCCCCTCCAGTCGCATCGGGAGAGGAGCTCTTCCAGCGCGGCGCTCTCCTTCTCGGTATCGTGACCGCTCATGTACGAGGCCATGTTGGCCGTGACGACGAACACCGTGGAGTCGGCGCGCGGACCGAATGTCGACCCGAGCGTGCGGGAGAGCGTCTCCACCGCCGCCCTGCCGACCGCCCCTACGAGGAGCGGGACGATTGCCACTCCGGGGAACATCCGCGCAAGGAAGGGGAGCTGCAGCTCGAGGCAGTGCTCTTCCAGGTGCGGAATGTCGTTGCGGCGGTACAGTGGATCGCTGGCAGCGAGCGCGGAAACCGCCTCGAGGTCGACAGGGACCGGTCCCAGCGGAGTGCTGAAGGCGGCGGACTCGGGCAGGAAAATGCTGTCCTCGGGGTCGCGGTGCACCGGCCCGATCAGGACCGCGGTGCGCACGAAACGGTCGGCGATCGAGCGGTACGCCGCCGCCATCACCGCCCCGGCGTATTCGTAGCCGGCGTGCGGCGAGATGACGGCAAACCGCGCGCTTCGGGGGGTTGCGGAGCCTGCGAGAAGTTCGTCGATCTGCGCAGCAAGCGCCTCCCGCCGTGCCGGGTAGAAAAGTCCGTCGACGAGGGGGGGGCGGATGACAGCCCTGAGCGGGGTGACGCCCATACCAGAGAAAAGTATCGTGGAATGGTGAGGGCAATGCAAGGCCGTCACGGCGCGGGAACAGCGTCTGTTTCACTGGAATGCCTTGACTTCACGTGACTTCCACCGTATGGTCGAAGCGGTCACGGTACCCCGTGACATTTGCGGTCCGTCGAGAGGAGAGGAAAGAGGTGAGGTTCGTTCCGCGCAAGCTCTTCCTGACCCGCGGGGTCGGGATCAACAAGGAAAAACTCAACAGCTTCGAGATGGCATTGAGAAACGCCGGCATCGCGCATCTGAACATCGTGCGCGTCTCTTCGATCTTTCCCCCCGGCTGCAAGATCGCGAGCCCTGAAGAAGGACTTGCCGCGCTGGAGGCGGGCGAAGTCACCTTCGTCGTTCTCGCTGAAATGGCGACCAATGAGCCGGGCCGGAGGATCGCCTCCTCCATCGGCATTGCGATTCCCGCGGACCAGAAAATGTACGGCTACCTCTCCGAGCACCACACCTACGGCCAGACGGAGAAAGAAGCGGGCGACTACGCGGAAGATCTCGCGGCGTCGATGCTCGCCACCCTGCTGGGCGTTCCCTTCGACCTGGACAAGGACTACAACGAGCGCCGCGAGCAGTACCGCATGGGCGGGCACATCGTCGACAGCACGAGCATCACCCAGACGGCGGAAGGCGCCTCCGGCGGCGTGTGGACGTCTGTCGTCTCCGCAGCCGTCCTGCTGTAAGGAAACCGCCATGGAACGATTGGCACTGGCGGCCGCGGGCGTGGATACCGCGCTTCGCGCGGTGTGGCGATGATGGTAACCTCCATGGCACGATTGGCACTGGCGGCCGCGGGCGTGGATACCGCGCTTCGCGCGGTGTGCACATGACCATGAAAGGACGACGCCTTGACCCTTCGCCCCTCACGGGCGGCATCGGGGTCGAACGGCTCGTCGACGAATTTTTTCTTTCTTACAACGCCGGGCGGCTGCGGGACGCCTGCCGGATCTTTGCGGACAAGATGCTGGAGCCGGACGTCACCGTGGGGCTCACCATCAGCGGCGCCCTCACGCCTACGGGCCTGGGCTTCGCGGCCTTCGTTCCCCTCATCGAAGCGGGATTCGTCGATTGGATCGTCTCCACGGGCGCGAACCTCTATCACGACATCCATCGCTCTCTCGGTTTCGATCTGTACGGCATCTCGCCGAACGTGGACGACGTGGCCCTGCGCAAGGAAGGGATCATCCGGATCTACGACATCATTTTCGACGCTGAGGTGCTGTTCAAGACCGACGACTTCATTGCCGAGGTGCTGAAGTCGGAGGAGTTCCAGAAGCGCATGTCCACCGCCGAGCTGCACGCACGGCTGGGCCGCTACGTGCGGGAGCGGGAGAAGCTTTTAGGCACGAAATACCGTTCGCTCATCGGCGCCGCATACGAAGCGGGAGTGCCCGTCTACACGTCGAGCCCCGGCGACTCCAGCCTCGGGATGGGCCTGGCGTCGCTGCGGCTCCAGGGATTCGGGGTCGGATTCGATCCCGAGCTGGACGTGAACGAAACCGCCGCCATCGTGTACGATGCGAAACGCAGGGGCGGCAGGAGCGGCATCCTCATCCTCGGGGGCGGAAGCCCCAAGAACTTCGCCCTCCAGACCGAGCCGCAGATCCAGGAGATCTACAAGCTGGCCGAGAAGGGTCACGACTACTTCGTCCAGATCACCGACGCGCGCGTGGACACCGGCGGGCTCTCCGGGGCCACATCCCAGGAGGCCGTCACCTGGGGGAAAGTGGATCCCGAGCAGCTCCCCGACACCGTGGTCTGCTATACGGACTGCACGATCGCCCTTCCCATCATGACGGCATACGCGCTTTCCAAGCGCCGGCCGCGCGCGCTCCGCCGGCTTTCAGACCGCCGCGGGGAGATGCTCGCCCGGCTCGCCTCTGATTTCGCCGATAAACGGAAGAAATAGACGCGCCGCCCGCGGCGGCTTATGCCCTGGACGATGACGTTCGCGTCGCCTGCGGGATGGACAATGGCCAGATCCTCATGGCTCAACGAGCTGATCGACGCGGCTTTATGAATCCGCCCGCGGGCGCCGCGGTTCAGAAAGTCGCATCAGGTTCCGCCTGTCCCCCTGCCTTCAGCCTCTCGATCCGGGCAGGGTCGAGCTTCACGTGCAGGTTCTTCTCCTGCGTTGGCAGCACGGTGCCGCGGCGGGCTCCCTTGGCCCTCCTGAGGTATTTCACCATGGTGTAGTACACGTCGCCCTGGCCTGAAGTCTTTCCCTTCGAGAAATGCACCGCGAGGGTTGCCGCGTCCAGCGCGCGTGAAACCACCAGTCGTTTCCGCGGACTCTTTTTCGCAGCAGCTCGTCGTTCTCCGCCGCCGTGCGGCCGACGATTATCCGGAAGGGCGGAGAGATGAATACGAGGCCGGGCATGTCGGTCTCATGCAGCGGTTTCCGCGCGCGCGCGGCGTTCTTTGCCACCTTGACGAGCGCCTGCGGATCGGGGTTGGCCGCAAGTGAGGCGCGCTCCGACCGCACGCGGCCCAGAGTCGCCTCGAGATTCACTATTTCCTCCTGCACCTTGCCGCGGCCCAGCCGGGCTTTGCGGTGCCGGTCATAGTACCTCTCCGCGTTTTGCGCCGGCGTGAGATCCGGCCTGAGCTCGATCTCCACGACCGCGTTTTCATGGAAAAAATCCTCGACGCGTATCCACCGCTCGCCCCTGCCGACCAGGTGGAGATTGCTTGTCAGGAGGTCGCCGAGCTCGCGGAATCTTTCCAGGTTCCCATACTCGGAGAGCCGCGCGCGAAGCCTCTCGAGGTTGGACAGGAGCTTGTTCTCGCTGATCTCCAGCTCCGCCTCAGCCTGGGCGGCAGCCTGCTCCCTGTCTCCTCTGCCTTCCAGGTCGCGGTACAGCGTCTCGAGCTTTTCGTTGAAAGATCCTTCCCCCGGGAGCTCCCGCACGGAATACTCCAGGGGAGCGGGGGCCTTCGGCCGGGGCTGCCCGCCCGCGTTCCCTCTCGGCTCGAATGCCTTGCCGGAAATCTCGCCCTTCTTCGGTCTGCGATAAAAGGCATCCAGGATGACATTGGATTCATCGGTGAGAACGGCGTTCGCCGCGGCGCCCCACATCCGGACCCAGAGCACTCGCCCTTCG
>JBEKTX010000276.1:0-5469 GCA_049515615.1 Spirochaetia bacterium | reverse complement strand
GGCGCCTGTTATGCATCGCTTCCTTGGCGTGCTCGTGGTGATTGGGGCTGCCGACACTTTTTGCACTTTCCTAGTTCCATTCAATATCACGGTACAAGTCACCGACGTATTTCTCCTGGTGGTTGCACTCATCCTCATTCTGAACTCGTTCATGGTGTTGCGCCGCGGGTACAGGGCGGCCCGGTTTTATCTCGCTGCTTGGGTGCTCCTCCTGGCAGGCGGCGTTATTTTTGGGCTGTATAACCTCGGACTGATTAGCAGCACTATGCTCGGGACGAACGCGTTGTCCTTCGGAGCGACTGCCGAAACGATCTTCCTATTCCTCGCTGTTGTCGACCGCATTCTGTTCCTTCGACGCGAAAGCGAGAGACTGCAACGGGAGAGGTTGCAGGCTGTGGAAAAGCGTCTTTACTCTGACACCCTGACTGAACTTCCTAACAGAAATAAGCTCATCAGCGACCTGAAGCCGGGCGCATTAGTCACTATCGGTATTGTCAACGTGGACCATTTTAAGGAGATCAACGACTACTTCGGGCAGATTGCCGGGGACCAGGTGATTAGGGAATTGGGTAGCCGGATACGCGCTGCAGTAACGGATCTATCGGGAGCTGTCTATCGCCTCCATGCGGACGAGTTCGCCGTCACGATCAGCCGTGCCCAAGGTGATGAGCAGCTCAAAGAGTTGGGTCGTTCGCTCACCAAGCACTGCCAGAACCTTCCCTACCTTATCGAGAACGAACCTCTCGGCCTCGATGTCAGCATCGGCCTCGCTGTTACAAGTGAACGACACCTGGAAAAGGTTGACATGGCCCTGTCGGTGGCCCGCTCACGAAAGACGTTCGTCATCTACCGCGCGGAGCTCGAGGTGAGCGAGCGCTACGCGGAAAACCATCATTGGCTGCATGTCATCCGCAAGGCGATCGAGCAGGATCGCATCATTCCTTTTTTTCAACCCATCATGAATAACGCGAGCGGTGCAATCGACAAGTTCGAATCCCTCATGAGGATACGGGCGGAAGACGGGCAGATCATCCTTCCCGGCGCTTTTTTCACTATCGCAAAGAAGAGCAAGCTATACCCGGAACTCTCTCGCACGATTATTGAGAAGACAGCGGCACTGATGCGCGGCGAGAGCCGCGAGGTTTCCATCAACGTGTCTCTGGAAGATATTGTTCACCCCGACGTCCTAGAGGTGATTGATCGTGTTGTCTCGGAAAGCGAGCAGGGAAAACGAATTGTTTTCGAGCTGCTCGAGTCCGAGGGTATCGAAAACTATGCGGAGGTCTCGCAATTCATCGAGCGGATGAAGTCCCGGGGATGCAAGATAGCTATCGACGATTTCGGCACTGGGTACTCGAACTTCGAGCACATCCTCCGGCTTCGAGTAGACTACCTTAAGCTGGATGCCTCGCTCATTAAGTCGATCACGACTGACTCAAACGCCCGCTGCATCGTGGAGACAATCGTCTCTTTTGCCCGCAAGCTGGGGATACAGACTATTGCGGAGTTTGTTCACAACCAGGCCGTGCAGACTATCGTGCGGTCCATCGGGGTGGACTACTCGCAGGGGTACTTCATCAGCGAGCCTCGCCCAGGAATGACTGCTGCTCTGCCGGTGAATCCAGCCTGACTGCGCCTCTCCCTGGTCATCACCGACATCGTCCTTGATGCCAAGGGCGTTATCGGATTGCCACCTTCCTTGTACAGACCACCAGGCAGAAGTGGCCATGGAATTTGTCGGTTACGTTGAGGCAGGCGGGATCGTTCCCGCCGGGGGTTGCACAGCTTTCTGAATTTGCATGTGAACGACTTGATCATGAATCTCCAAACCGAAACGGTGAAACGCGAGGCCGTTAATCTCCTGGTACCGCCCCAGGAGCTGTCGCAACCAGGCAACGATCATCTCCCCGCCGCTCGATGAGGTCGGTGGTCGATCCGGTGATGGGCGTTCCTGTGACCAAGCCCTTCGGCCTGGCGGCGTTAACGGAACCGGAGATTGAAGTTGCGACGGACGAAGGTGGGGCCTGAGAGTCCCACCGGGTAGTTATAGCGGGAGTTGCAGACGTCCATGACCACGAAGCGGGGGTTGACCGGTCCGCCGGTGATGAGGTCGGCGAGGGGGTCCCACTCCGAGGGCTGGACTTCGAGCTTGAGCGCGCATTCCCGCGCCTCGTGGATCACCTCGCGGGGGCGGAACATCCAGAGGGGATTGAAGGCGAAGGCCGAGCCCGGGCCGCCTACGTTGAAGGTCTTGAGGTCGAAGGCGGGTGGCGGGTTGGACTTCGGCGCGCCCTTGGTCCCTTCCAGGGCCAGGACCGTGACGCCGCGCCGGGTCACGCGGGCCCGCACCCGGTCGCCCTCCTCCTCGAACTCGAGTGACGCCATTTTCTTGGGATAACCCAGGAGCTCGCGGCCGTAGATCAGGGCGGTGTCGTCGTCCAACACCATCCAGGAGCAGTGCCTGCCCGTTCCGAGCCAATGGCGGACGTGCAGGAGGAGCGCGGCCTCGCGGTAGGGCGCGGTGAAGGAAGTCTTGGGGTAGTGGGCGACAAAGAGGGTTGCCATAGCCGGGGCGCTGAGCTTCAGGCCGAAGGGCAACAGGCGCTGGGCCTTGACCGCGCTGACCGGCAGGTCGGCCAGAACGAGGCGGGCGTTGTCCCACAAGTTCTGGCTCCTTCCGTCAATCATGGACCAGAAGTAGGCGAGAGCGCCGAAAAAGCCGTCATTGGTTTTCACAATTTCCTCCTGGCGGCCTTCCGCTCAGCCGTTGCGGACATAATTCGCTCCGTAAGTTCATAGGGCTTCGAGGCTATCGATCGCTTCCAGAGCCTTCTGTATCCCTGGTTCCGCCTTGATCTCTACGGAGAGTCTTCGAGCCCTGGACAGGATCACGCAAGCAGGGAAGAGCGACGATTCCCTGATCGCGGTCCAGCAGAGCCGTGACGCTCCGTGCGGATGGCATCGCCCGTACAAAGCCCTACGTTGTAGGATAAGCTCCAGAAGGGCAATACCAACGAACGCGCGGTTGTCTTCATTATAGGAACCATCGATCTTGTTCGAAAAAACATAGAGAGACAATCCACTACGAATCGTGACTACGACTATGTCTATCTTCACGAGGAGCTCGATCGCAACGCTGCATGGTACAGAAGAAATGGAACCAGGACAAAAACTGTTGATGCGAGCTTACGCGAAGCAAGTGCCGCTTTTAAAGGGATTGCGGCCATCAAGAAACGGATCGCACGGGGTTCTCTCGAATGGAATAGCTTGGGGTAGCCCCCGGGGATTCGCCCGAACTCCTCTTTTTCGGGAACTGATGTATCGGGCCGACTGACGGCCGATGAAAGGACCACTTGTCGGGCCCTCCACGCGCGTTTGACAAAGCCATCAATAGATAGCCTCGCACAGCCAAACCGGCAAGGGCTTTGAAGGCAGACGATCCTGCACTGACGAAGATACCTCCGAAGATGATCTTAGCGCCCAACGCGTCTCAGTTCTAGACAAGCCATACGGATGCGTCCGTCGCCTAAAAGAAAGTACGCCAACCGCGCGTAGAAGACATAGGGAGGGACGCGCGCGACGCCAGCGGGCATGACCGCGCGAGAAGGGCGACACAAACAACCAGATAGCGAAGCCGACGCTTCTAGATTCACATGGTAGAAGTCACTGGTTCAATTCCAGTATCGCCCATTTCAGTTCCCTACGGTGTAGGGAATTAGGAGCCTACCGGAAAACCGGCGGTTCCATGTAGCTCAACTCTGACCCTGACTCTGACCTTGAGAGAAAGACCCTTACTGCGATCTTTGGGACCCGTGTCGCGTACTTCCCCCCAATGATCAGAACTTGGGACTATAGAGGAGTCTGCACCCTTCCTGTTGCGCTGGTGGGGTGTGGACTCGGGGCATAGCCAGGACAAGATGTTTCCCGGATAGCTCGTGACCTTTATTAGACCATCAGCCAAATGAACTACCTAGTTGAATTGGTCAAGACTGGAATACGGGCTCAAGTAAGGGCGCTGATGGCGAATCACATGCAAAGGTTTATGTTGTGGACCAAGAGCACAAAGCCACAGTAAGGGCTTTCAAAGTCGACCAAGACGGTTGACTTCGCGCCGCAAAGGGTGTTGCATGATGGGGTCACTTCTTTATGCCCCTTGAAAAGTGGCATGGAGAATGTGGGAAGGCGAACGGGAAGGGTTCAGGGGCGACCTTTCCCGTTTTCTTTTTCCGGGCCGCCATTTCACCGGCTTCGCCCGCGCTCCCTGACGCTCCACAAAGCGCCCGCAGGTTCTCTCCGATAAGGAAATCGCCCAAATCGCCGGTTCCCTCTGGGCTCGAGGATCGTCTCGGTCGTCTCGCCCCTCACCGTATGAAGACCGCCATGATTATCCCGGTGGGAATCAAAGCCAAGAGAGTGAAGGCGAAGCCCGCGAGCGGGTGAGTGCCGTGGATCGTCCGAAGCGAAAGGACTGAAAGGGCGAAGATCCACAGGAAAGGAAGCACGAAGGTCCGTAGGACTTCCACCCAATTCGGCCACGGGATTGACCGCATGCCGAGGGCGATTCCCACGGGCGCGACCAGCATTTCCAAAATCAGCATGAATACCACGCAAGGCACGACAGCGCAGTACATCTCGGCGGCAAACGTCGCCTCGAAGCTTCCTATGCCTCCAATGGCCTTGCAGAGAAGATGCAGGAGTCCAGCATAGGAGAGAAAGCACGCAAGCCCGACAGGAATCGTCGTGAACGTCTGTACCAAGTACCAGCGATCTGGAGGGATCGTCATCCAGCCCCGCGAAACGGGTTGATGACCGAGAAGCCAAAACACAAGGACCGTCACGGAATAGGCGAGCAGAAACAACAGAGCCCACCAGAATCCAACCCACATGGCCAAGGGGTCATCTTGGAGCCTGCAAATTGTGCGCTTTGGGGCCACGACAAATCCCAAGGCATATGCGAAGACCTTTTTCATCATGCGGCGCCTCCACTCGGTCAGACTACCTCACACCCAATGAAACACTGGTGGCGGTGGTTTCGGTTTCCTGAGTAGTGGTGAGCGGTCGGAGAAGCGCCGAACGACCAGGCTATGTTGACGTTCCTGCCTGCATTGGGCACGACGGGCACTGTTCGTACTACGACCCTGAGGGCATTTTCCAAGGATGAACTTGCTACAGCCGTGAAAAAGTTGCCATGAGCTGAGGCGGCTGCCAGGTTGCGCATATTGCCAGCGAAACGCCCCAACTGAGACCAGCGGGTAGCGGGCGGTCCTCGTCGCTTCTTCATGAATCCACAGTTTCGCAGGTAAGCTTTGAAGCAGCTTCCCCATTCTGCGAGATTTCACTTCCTGCAGAAGGGCTTGCGTCTGATCCACGTGCGGTTCTGCGATTGATCCCTCTTGGCGCGGACGCTACTATGGTCAGACTGCAGAGGTGCGAGATGGAGGAAGTCGGATGATCAACTTTCAAGACAAG
>JBEKTX010000275.1:5502-9857 GCA_049515615.1 Spirochaetia bacterium | reverse complement strand
ACCCGGACCAACATTCCCGTGCAGAAATACTGGACCCCGGATGAGTTCGCCGAGCTGCGGGAGGCGGCACTGCAGAAGGGGTTCCTGCACTGCGAGGCCGGTCCCCTCGTGCGTTCTTCCTACCATGCCGGGGAGCAGTACGACAGCTTCCGCAAGAACTTCGAACGCATCAGGGCGAAGAGAACAGCCGCCGGCGCGCACTCCACCGGGAGCGCAGCGGAGTGATCGAGACACCGCTGCCCAGCCCACCGGTGGGTCGGCGGCGGCCATACCGAGCCGCGCGCGCTCATCGCGTCATAGGCCGCCGGGACCTCTCCCCGGGCACCTTCGTGATTCGTTTCACCCGGGAAGGGCTTTCCTTCATTCCCGGTCAATGGATCAACGTCGGCCCTGCCGGCGGACGTGAACAGCGCGAATACAGCATCTATTCCTCTGCACGGGATGACTTCCTCGAGGTGCTGGTGAAAGAGATCCCCGACGGCCTGGTCACCCCGGTGCTGCGACGCTCCCGGCCGGGCGATCGCGTGGAAGTGGAAGGGCCGCACGGAGCCTTCACCCTCGTGGAGGGCGCACGGGAGGCCCCCCGGTTCCTGTTTTGCGCGACTGGCACGGGAGTCTCGCCTTTTCATAGCTTCGCCCGAAGCTTCCCGGGACTGGACTACCGGCTCCTTCACGGACTTCGAACCCGGGAGGATTTCCTGGAGACCGACGCATTCGCCCCGGAGCGCTACGTCCCATGCGTGAGCAGAGGCGCGGCCGGAGACGGAGCCTTCCCCGGTCGTCTGAGCCTTCTGCTGAAGAAGGAACCCATGGAACCTTCCACCTATTGCTACCTTTGCGGGAACAGCGACATGATCTACGAGGCATATGGCATCCTGAAGGACAAGGGAGTGTCGCGGGAGCATATTTTCGCGGAGGTCTATTTCTGAGATGCCGTCCGTGATCGCCGCGCATATCGCCACGTGTCTGCTCATCCTTTCATCGCCCTCGGTGCTCTGCGCCCAGGACGTCACCCGGCGCTACACGGAGGTCCACGGCCCGCATGTCGAAACCGTGGAATACCGCGTGTATCGAACGGGCGGGGACGTGCTGGCCAGCTCGACAGGGAGCGACTCCGTTGATTCGATCCGCTGGCATTCAGGCATGGGCACATACGACTGGCAGATGACGGACTCGAAGGCGGGAAGCGCCCTTCACGGAGAGAGGACGGGGAACGTGATCCACGTGACGGGAACGCTGAAGAACAGAAGTGTCCAGCGAGATGTGAAGGTGGACCCTTCGCCCTGGTACCAGATCTTCGGCCCCCTCCTGGAGGACCTCCTCCCTGATGGCGCCCCCCAGAAGGACTTCTGGGTCGTGAACCCCGACGACCTGTCCGCGCACAAGATGCAGGTGAAGCGCGCGGGCGCGGATCGGATCACGATCGGGGGCGTGACGCTGGACACCTTCAAGATTCATTTCTCTCCGGCCGGGGCGCTTGCCCCCTTCTGGGGCGCGGATTTCTGGTACCGTCAGAATGACCGCGCGTATGTGTACTCCCGCCTCCCGGAGAACGGCGGCATCACGGTGACGACGATCGAGGACACCAGCCAATAGAAACGAAGCGGGACGCTCGCCAGCGTTGGGAAGCTCTGGATGACCTGCGGGGCCTGGCAATACTGGTCATGGTCCCCGTCAACGTTGCCGCGGTATTCATCTCCATCCCGGCATGGTTCAAGCACGCGCCCCGGACCGGCCTCACGCTCCCGGATTTCGTCGTCCCTGTGTTTCTTTTCTCACTCGGTCTCTCCGCCTCCTTCTCGTTCAAGGCGCGCGTGCGGGACAAGGGGTTCGGCCGCACCCTCCTGCACGCCCTCATCCGCTACGCGGTGCTCTTCGCGTTCGGGTCCATCGGGATCCTGCTCGTCGATCACTCCTCGCGGTGGGAAATCCTCCAGATGCTGGGCGCCACCGGCCTTTTCTCGTTCTTCTTCCTTCTCTTTCCGCCCTGGCCGCGCCTCGGGGCGGCCGCGCTCGTGCTCGCCATCGTGGAAATCCTTCAGCCGCTCGGACTGGGCGGCATGATGAACGCCTGGTATGACACGGGCATCGCCGGGCCGTGGGGCACATTCAGCCTTTCCTTCTTCGCGATCACCGCCTCCTCGATCGGCGAGATGGTACGAGATGCACCATCGGGGAGGCGGCTCTCCGTGACGGCCATCTTTGCAGGGGTACTGTCCGCGGCGGGACTCCTGGCGCTTCCGTTGTACCCTTTCAGCAAGCACCTGCTGTCGCTGAGCTACATCCTCTTCACCGCCGGTGTCTCGTCGGCTCTCCTCGCGCTGCTGATCCTCGCGCGGGAATTGTGGGGCTTGAAGATCCCCGTTGTCGGACTCCTGGGCCGCAACCCGCTGGTGATCTACATGCTGCACGCGGTGATCGGGGTCGTCGTGCTGGCGATCCTGGGCGATGCCATCAATGCCGGGCTTGCCTGGGCGGTGAGCTTCCTGGTGCTCGGGGTATGCATCCTGGCCGCGGCGTTGATGGACCGCACGCGGTTGTACGTGAAGCTTTAGCGACTCTTTCAGGCGCCCGGGCCGGCAGACTGAAGAGTCTTCACGTGCGGGTATGCGAGGATCTTCCGATCCTTCGTGACGAGAGTCGCTCCGAGGGACAGGGCCGTGGCAATAATGATTCGGTCTGCGGGGTCCGCGTGGATCGGCTCGGGCAGCTCCACGGCGAGCCGGGCGATGGTGTTGTCCACCGGCACGAAGTGGAATAGCGCCAGCCGTTCGCATTTCTCCACCCACAGCCCGGCGGGGATACGCAGCCGGAGCCGTCCCCTCCGCTCGAGCATGAAGACCTCCCAGACGCTGATCGACGAAATTCCGACGGGCTCCCGTCCGCTGCGGATGGTATCGAGCGCCGGCTTCGGCAGCAGCGACGGATCGTCGATGTAGCCGATCCAGATGTGGGTGTCCAGAATGATCACCGCGCCGCTTCCCAGTCTTCCGCGCCAACGGGCTCGTACGGATCGACATATTTCACCACCAGGCCGCGCAGCGCGGAGAGCTCGTGCTCGTCAGCCTCATCGACCGGCGAAATCCGCGCCACGGGCCGGCCATGGTCCGTGATCAGGATTTCCTGGCGTTTCTCCTCGACCAGCCGGAAATACTCGAATGCTTTCGGCTTGAAGCTCGACTTGGAAACTTTGACCAGTGAATGACGTTTCATAAGACCATGGTAACAAGTCCATGGTCCTTGTGTCAATCTCAGATCCGCGGCGCCCAGAGGTGCCGTTTCATGTCGACGCTCCCGGTTCTTGTCACCTCAACCCCTTCGGACCTGAGCAGCGTTCTCTGCCGCTCGAAGCCTGCCCCGCGCGGCAGGGAAATCGATCCCCGGCTGTTGATGACCCTGTGCCAGGGGAGTCGCTCCTTGCGCGACAGCGCGTGCAGCACTCTCACCACCTGCCGCGCCGCAAGCGGGCTCCCCGCGACCGCTGCGACAAGTCCGTAGGTCGCCACTTTCCCCCGGGGGATTGCGCGGATGATATGCACGGCCCGCGCCGTGAAGGGCGCGTATTCCTTCATCGGACCCCTGCTCAGGCCGCTGCCTCCCTCTCGGCCAGCGCCTTGGCGACTGCCGCCGCGTCATTCGGGGAGAGGTCCCAGTCCGCGGCTCCCGCGAGCGCCTTCGCCTGCCCGGGTCTCCGGCCGCCCACGATCGCCGCGGTCACTTCGGGCCGGCTCAGGACCCATGCAAGGGCCAGCTCGCCCACGCTCCTGCCGTTGCGCTGGGCGATCGGGCGCAGCTTCTCCACCAGCGCGAGGTTCAGACTCAGGCCCGGTTCCGTGAAATGGGGGTTGTGGCTTCGCAGGTCGTCCCCGGCAAGCGATGCGGCACGCTCCCGGCTGAACGCGCCGGAGAGAATGCCCATCTGCAGCGGGCTGTAGCAGATCACCCCTATCCCGTTCTCCCCGCAGAAGGGGAGGATTTCTTTTTCGATATCACGGCGGAGCATGCTGTAGGGAGGCTGCAGCGAGGTGACCGGGTGAATGTGCTGGAGGCGCTGTATCTGCGAAGGGCTGAAGTTCGAGACCCCGGCGTAGCGGACCTTCCCCTCCGTCACGGCCTTCGCAATCTCCGCCCAGGCCTCCTCGATCTCCGGATCGGGATCGGGCCAGTGAATCTGGTACAGGTCGATCCACTCCGTCTTCAGCCGCATCAGGCTGGCCTCCAGCTCGGCTCTCACGCTCGCCGCATCCAGCGCGCTGACGATCGCCCCGTCAGGAGCGCCTCTGCGTCCGCACTTCGTGGCGAGAAAGACCTTGTCCCGCCTGCCCGCCAGCGCCCGGCCGACCACCTCTTCCGAA
>JBEKTX010000275.1:0-5497 GCA_049515615.1 Spirochaetia bacterium | reverse complement strand
AGACCGCCGCGGTGTCGATCCAGTTGATGCCGAGGTCAAGGGCTTCGTGGATGACGGCCACGGAGTCCGCGTCATCCTGGCTGCCCCAGCCGTATTTCCAGCCCGCGCCGCCGATGGCCCACGTGCCAAGGCCGATGCGCGTGAGTTGCGGTCCATTCTTGCCCAGTCGCCGAGTGGTCATGTCGTGCTCCTTGCCGCAACCGCCGTCCTGGTGTCCGCCGCCTCCCGGCAGCGCAGCGCCAGCTCGCTTATTTCAAATGCATCTCCGGCGGTGATGCGCAGAGGCGTGCCTTCGTCGAGATGCCGGATGAACTCCTGGAACAGCGAGAGCGGCTCTTCTTTCTCAAGCCTGCGCGGAGCCGAATCCCGGGGAAAGAGGCTCGCCTCGCCGCCCCCGATTTCCAGCACGCCTTTCTCTCCGGCAATGCGGACCCTGTCCTCGCCGTGCGTCGGCGCGGGCCCCGGCCTGAAGTAGTCGAACGCAAGGGATGCGCACCCGGAGTTGGCCAGCCGGAACATGCACACGCCCGAGCTTTCCATTTCCCCGTGCCCGCCGTTTCCGCGGGCCGTGTGACATCCCGAAACTTCGGAGATCGCCCCGCCGGTGAACCAGTGGATCCAGTCGATCCCGTGGATCGCGACCCAGGGGATGGTGCCCCCGTAGGTGGCGCGGTGCGTGTACATGGGATGCCGGCTTCCCAGCTTGTAGGACTTCAGCGCGGTGATGAGCAGGGGCTCTCCCACCAGGCCGTCCTTCAGCGCACGCCAGGCGGCGGAGAAGCTCGGGACATATCGCGAGGTGAGCATGGGGCAGAGGACCGCCCGTCCCGCGGCATGCGCCCTCTTCAGCCGCTCCAGCTGCTCGAAGGAGACGGCCATCGGCTTCTCCACGAACACGTGGATTCCCCGCTCCAGGCACTCGCAGGCAATCCGCGACTGCAGGAAGAAGAAGGGCGCCACGACGGCGAGGTGGGGTTTCTCCCGGTCCAGCATTCGGCGATAGTCGTCGTAGAACGGAATAAGCGACCCCTCCATCTGGTCGACGAAGAACTC
This sequence comes from Spirochaetia bacterium, assembly GCA_049515615.1. GTDB lineage: Bacteria > Spirochaetota > Spirochaetia > SZUA-6 > Fen-1364 > Fen-1364. The sequence continues at coordinate 4,444 of JBEKTX010000275.1, read as the reverse complement.
GCGCGTGTCTTCGTCCGCGGAGCCCGGCGCCACTCCGACGAAGCTCACCTGGGGCAGGCGGTCGCGCACCTCGAGTGCCAGGTCGATGTGCCCGCTGGTGCCGATGATCACGGCCTTCAAGGGGGGTCCTCCGGCCCCTACTATACTGCCGAAAACGCGCTCCGTCTTGTCCCCCGCGCGCCAAACCAATACTCTGAGATCACCATGAATGGTTTTCTTCACCGCTCCTTCGCGCGTGCCGTGTGTGTCTTCTTCCTCCTGGCATCGGCTCTTGCCTCTGCCGAGGAGGCGCCGCGGCAGGTCCGCGTTCTCGTGCCGCAGACCACCGCCGCCCTGCCATTCCTGCTCATGGCGCGTGAGAGCTCCGTCCCCGGCGTTGATCTCAAGGTCGATTTCTTCGCAAACCATGCTCAGGCACTCGCCATTCTCCTCCGCGGCGAGACCGATCTGCTTCTCAGCGGAACCAGCCAGGGCTGGCAGAACAGGCTGGACGGGAGCCCCATCGTCATGCTGGACACGGGCGTATGGGGCCTTTCGTCTCTCGTGGGCAGGAACCCGGCGATCAAGGGTTTCGCTGACTTGAGAGGAAAACGGATAGCAATGCCATTTCCCGGATCTCCCCTGGATTTCCAGAGCCGAACACTCCTCTCCTTTGAGAAGATCGACCCGGACAAGGACGTCACCATCAGCTTCGGCCCCTTCGCCCAGAGCGTGCAGAGACTTCTCGCCGGGCAGCTTGACGCGGCGGCCCTGCCCGAGCCGCTTGCCACCACGGTGGTACAACAGAACGGCCTGCTGCGGCTGGTTCAGTATTCCCAGGCCTGGGCCCGGTTCACGGGCGGCGACGGGCAGTCGCCGCAGGTGAGTCTCTTTGCCGGGGAAGCCTACGCGAGGGATCACGCAAGCCTCATTGCATCGGTGCTCTCCGCATGGGACGCGGCGAGCCGCCGGGTCGCCGCGGCGCCGGCCCCGGCGGCCTCCCAGTTCGCCGCGGCGCTTCAAGTCGAGCCCGGAATACTCGAGGAAGCCACGCGCAATACCCTGTTGTCCGTCCCCTCGCCGGCAGAGAACAAGGCGCGCGTTCTCGCCTACTACCAGGTCGTTTCGAAATACTTCCCCGCCGATCCCCGACCGCTGGACGAGCGGTTCTTTTTCGCGCCCTGATTCATGAACGCGCTGCGACTCCGGATTCTCGGCGCGGCGGGGGTCATGATTCTCCTTGCCGCCTGGGGGGCCGCCAGCCTGGCGGCCGGCTCTTTCTTCGTGCCTCCCCCGTGGACGACCGTGGCGGACACCGCGCTGCTCCTCACCCGCGCGGGAACCTGGACCCAGATTCTCATCACTTTCCTACGCGTCTGCGTCGGGTTCCTCGCGGGGCTCCTGGCGGGGATCGCTGCAGGCATCGCAATCGGAGCTTGCCGTGATATCGCGGCGCTTTTGAGACCTCTCGTCCTGTTCTTTCAGGGCATGCCTCCCCTTCTCTGGGCGATCCCCCTGGTCGCCCTCATGGGAATAGGCCACGTTCCGACGATCATCGTCATCACCCTGATCACTTTCCCCCTCGTTGCCGTTACCATCGGTGAGGGAATGACGACCCTGCCGCGCGAGCTCGGGGAGATGCTTGCCCTATTCGCCCCCGGGTTCGCCGCGCGCACGCGGGAGCTGATCCTTCCCCATCTTGCGCCTTTCCTGGGCGCCGCCGTGAACACGGGCCTCGTGCTCGCCGTGAAGGCGTCCGTCACCGCCGAGTACTTCGGCGCCAACGACGGCATCGGCTTCCAGATCCAGGCTGCCTACATGAGCCTGCGGATCAGGAGCCTTTTCTCCTGGGCGGCCGTGCTGATCCTCCTCATCCTCCTGTTCAACTACGCTCTTCCACGGATTCGCAGCGCAGGGCCGAGCATCCGTCGCCTGGTCCAGGGGCGGACCCGGGTGGCGCGCAGCACAGGGGAGGTGAAACAGCTTTTCACATTGCGAGGCGGTCCGACGAGGGGCACGCGCCGCATCGCCCTGGATGCGGTGAGCTTCTCGTATCGCCGGCTGCCGGCGCTACTCGCAGGGGTGAGTCTCACGGTAAAGCCCGGCGAGATTGCGGTCGTGACGGGAGAATCAGGCATTGGCAAGACGACGATGTTGAAGCTCGCGGCTTCGCTGCTGAAACCTTCCGCAGGGAAAGTCACCGCCCCGGACCGGATCGGCTATGTGTTCCAGGACGACAGGCTGCTGCCCTGGCGCACCGTGGCGGAGAATACCGCCCTCCCACTGATCTACCAGGGGTTGCCCCGGAAGAACGCCCTCGGCTTCGCCTTTTCCCTCCTGGCAGAAGCCGGTCTCTCGGGGAACGAGGAGAAGCGGCCGGACGAGCTTTCCGGCGGGATGAAGAAGCGCGCCGCGCTTGCCCGGTGCTTTGCCCGAATGCCGGACGCCATTCTCATGGACGAGCCGTTTTCGGGGCTGCACGCCCGCGCTCGCGGCCAGATGTGGGAGATGTTTCTCCGCATGCACCGCCTGCATCCGGTCCCCGCTCTGGTCGTGACACACTTTCCAGATGAAATCTCCGCACATACCGAATGCCGGTTGTACAGGCTGGAGGGAAAGCCCGGCAGGCTGGTGCCGGCGCGAATACGCGAATGAGCATCGCCCGGAGCAACGTTGACATCGCCGGAGCAATGGACGAGAATGCCTGCAACTTCTTTTTCGAGAGGTAAAATGTATGGGCCGTGCGATCGAACAGGAGAACTCCTTTCTCCAGATATTGCTGAAGTTGATCCCCAGCGAAGTGATCGCGGTCTTCGTGTTCATACAGGGCGTCATGCCCGGCAGGTTCTGGCCGCATTTTGTCATCGCCCTCCTGCTCGTCGGCCTTACTCCCCTGTACCTGTCAATGGCCGGGGGGGTGAAATCGAGGACGCAGCTCATCCTTTCCACCCTGTCCCTGGTCGTGTGGATCTATGCGATGGGCACCGGGCCGCTGCGATTCGTGCGGCCGCCCTATTACGAGCCCTGGCACGGCGCGGTGCTACTGGCCGTGTGGACCCTGGTGCCGCCCATGCTTCTCACCAGAAGCCCGGCGGAGGATGCCCCGCAGCCCCGAACAAAGAGAAAAAGCGCACCCCGAGGAAGAACCCCATCACCGCGGGTGGGTTCGAGGCGGGCGGTCAGGCCGTAGTCCCTCCGAAAGCGCGCTCGATCCGCTCCAAGGCTTCCGCCAGGAGTGAGCGGGGGCATGCAAGGTTGAGGCGCTGCATCCCCTCGCCGCCCCGGCCGAACTTCGTGCCTTCGTCCATCCACACACGGGCGTCTCGAAGGAGCCGCTCCTTCAGCCGGGCATCCGGGAGACCGAGCCCGTTCATGTCCAGCAGAGCGAGGTAGGTGCCCTCCAGCGGGAAGGAATGGACCGAGGGCAGACGTTCTGCAAGAAAACGCTTCACCAGCTCATGATTCCCCTTGATGTAGACCAGCAGCTCCTCGAGCCATGGTTCCCCGTGCCGCCACGCCGCTTCAGAAGCCGCAATGGCCACGGCGTTGGGCGCGGCCGAGAAGATTCCATGTTGAACCGCTTCGAAGCGCGCGCGGAGGTCCTTGTCCGGAATTATTGCGAGGGATCCGCCCAGGCCCGCAATGTTGAAGGTTTTTGTCGCGGCAACCAGTGTTATCGTGTTCGCGGCGGCCTCTTCCGAAACCGCGGAGATCGGCACGTGCCGGTAGCCGGGCATCACCAGGTCGTTGTGAATCTCGTCGCTCACGATCATCACTCCGCGCCTGCGGCAGATCTCCTCTAGCCGCAGGAGCGCGGCGCGCTCCCACACCCTGGCCACGGGGTTGTGCGGGCTGCACAGGACAAGCATCCGCGTTTTCTGGTCGATGACCTGCTCCAGACCGTCCAGGTCCATCCGCCACGCGCCATCCCGGATGACCAGCGGGTTCTCCACGACCCGCCGGCCATTGGACTTCACGCGCATCGCGAATGGGTGGTAGACGGGGGGCTGGATCACGATCCCCTCGCCGGGCATCGTGAACTCAAGTATGGCCGCCGAGAGGCTGGGGAGCACTCCCGGAGATGCGACCATCCATTCCCGGGGCACCCGCCACGCGTGGCGGCGCTCGAGCCACGCCGCGGCGGCCTGGAAGTACGAGTCGGGTTCACGGACGTAGCCGAAGATCCCGCGGTCCACGCGGCGCCTGATGGCATCCATGATTTCCGGCGGGGCGGGGAAATCCATATCCGCCACCCAGAGGGGCAGCAGGCCGGTCATGCCGGTATACTTCTCCTGGTAATCCCACTTGACGGAGCTGGTGCCGCGGCGGTCCACGACGGTGTCAAAATCGTATGCCATTCGGCTACTAGGCCCGCCCTGCCGCAGACTGTCAACGGAGACAAGCGGCCTGTATACTTGGCTGCGGGAGGTCGCGAATGTTCACCTCAGACACTTGTCCACCCGCG
>JBEKTX010000274.1:0-5554 GCA_049515615.1 Spirochaetia bacterium | reverse complement strand
ATTAAATACGCTCTTTTGGCTATTCTGGCGGTTTCATTGGTCGCCTGCGGTACGATGTCCAGCAGCACTGATTCCCCAGGGTCAACGCAGTACTATTTTCAGGAACCGCCGATTCAAAAAAAGTCGCGCGTATATCCGAGACTGGTCAATTATTTTCATCGCATGGACTTGTGGGAAAACAGAGGGGATTATCGCGAGGAACATCTTGCTCAATGGGATGTGATCATCTTGAACCCGGAAATCGTCGACAATCAGCGTCTTTCTTTACAAAGGATTCGCGGCCTGAATCCGGGCATCAAGATTCTTGCCTGGGTCCCCTTTGGCCAATCATCTGAGGAAAGCAAGATGTCCTGGACCTTTCCCAAACTTTCAGACTACTTCTTAAGGTCCGGGGGAACACAGCTCGTGGCTCCATGGGGCGGCAGGATGATGAATCCTTGGAAAAACGACTTCGCATGGCCGAAACACGTCATCTCATTCTTGGAGAATAACTATTTGTGTCCGGGCATGTACGACGGCATCATGTTCGACTGTATCTGGGAAAATGCGCCAACCTGGTATTCTCCTGATAGAACTGTGGACCTCAATGACAACGACTATAGAAAAGGAATCTTGTACCTGTTTCGGACATTACGTTCCGACAAACCCGATGCCATAATCACGGGCAATGGAGGTATGCCCTGGAAGAAGGGTTCCACATATTATGTTGACGCGAATGGCAGCATGGCGGAAAACGCTTTCGGCAATGAGTTCGGCGAATCCAACAGCACGTGGCAGTCGCAGTGGGACAACTATCTGGGGGCAATAGCCAGCGTGACGTCGCGAGACTTGTATTTTTTCATGATTGGCGATCTGCAGTTCAATAGAACTATCCCGCAATCAAGCACTGCTGAATACATGGGCGAAAACGACAAACGTCGTTTTCGCCTGGCATTGACCACCACCCTTCTCGGGGACGGTTTCTTCGGGTTCGATCGAGGCGACAACTTGCACGGTCAGCTTTGGTGGTTTGCTGAATACAATGTTGACCTGGGTAGTCCTCTTCCTGGGTACGAGGCTCCTCATTCCTATCGAACCGGCATGTACCACAGGAGAGCTTATAGCCGGGAGTTTACAAACGGTAGCGTGATAGTGAATCCCAGCATGTTCTCGGTTTCAATTTCGTTCTCTGAAGACCGCGTCGATGCGTCCACCAGAAAGGTTGCCAATACCTTTATCGTACCGGCCAGAGATGGAAGAGTTTTCATGAAGAACCAGCCCTGATCGACGCGTTGGGGACCAGGAGCGCCTTCGGGCAACGTTCTCCGTCCCCGTTTTCACCGGCGATTGACGGTGCTCCTGTTCGGCGCAATATTATCAATGAGCGATGGAGTTCACCCTGACCAGTGCCTTAAACCTATGAGTATTCTTCACCCGGTCAAAGCGCGCCATTTTGCAGAGCGGGATCTAGCCGAGAAATGGGAACTCCTTTATACCTAGAGTGAAGGCGGCTCCTACTATCGAGGCTACTACGCAAGCTACCCTTACACGCCTCGTCGAGCGGAGGACGTCCCCGCGGGAGCAATGGATTCTCTCTCGGAAATCTGTGGCATCGGAGATTTGCACCAGGTCTTCATCATCCCATGGGCGGTGCGTTCCACCGGATTTCGAAACCAGAGGGTAATATCCCCCAACAGCGTATTAACGCTTGGGGCTCGAGCAGTAGGTCTTTGGACAGAGAAACCTCAGCCGGGCATAAAAGTCCTGATTCCACTCGAGCACATGGCCGCAATTGAAGACGTTACCATCCTTCTTTATGGCCGTCTCAGTTTTCTGCCATTCGGAGACCGCCTGACGATCCGGTACAACACAGTGTGCCGGGAAGCACTGGAACCGGCGCTTCTGGCGTTGAGGAATAGATTGGCGGGCCCCGCCCAAGAGATACCTCCTGCTGAGAATGAGGTGGCAGAATTGTCTTTCAAATGGCAACACGTACTCCGAAAGGCCCTGGTCAGGCTGGAGGAGAGCAACCCAGTCGTTTCTCGCTTTGCCAGGGTTCCCGGGTGGCCGCGTCACGCCGCTGAACGCGGTCAACTCCTCGTGTTGAATCCTTTTGAGCTTGTCTACGTTTGCGATCCAACTGATTCAGTGGGACAATTTGGCGAGGATTCTTTTGTCGTTCCTCGTTCACATATTACTGGAATACATATCCGGGAGAACAATCTGGAAGTCAGTTCGAACGGAGCCCGCTTCTTGCTCTCGATGGCGCCACCACTCTGCGAGGCGGCGATCCGGTGGCTTACCTAAGGCTGGATGCATGCATTTTCTAGCGCTCCCGGCTATCGTATGGGGGACGCAGGGAGACCAGGCAGCGCTGTTCACCTCTACTCGTCCGCCGGGCTGCCCTCGGGAACCTTGATAATGTGCTTCTTGAGATCCGCAGGTGCAAGCAGGTGCCGGGGAAGGAAGGCTCGTCCCGCGATGAATGTCGGGATGACCGCACTGGCGATGACCGTCGCCACCAGGGCGGAATACTGCGCCTGGGAAATAATGCCGTGGCTGAAGCCGTAGAGGGCCGAAATCGTTCCGAACGTGAGCCCCGTGGACATCATCAGCGTGTAATACCAGCGCTCCTGTTTTAGCCGCCTGAATCGTGAGATCAGCGGATAGAGTCCGAAAATCTTGGAGAGGACTTTGGCCAGGAATAGAAACAGGAAAAGCGCCGGGGCGGCAACCAGCGTCGGGATGGACACGAATGAGCCGGCACGGATGAAGTAGAACGGGGTGAGGAAGCCCGTCGTCAGAGTTCGAAGCCTGCGAAGCCACAGATGTTCCGCGGAGGCAAATTCCGCGAGCACGATCCCCACGACGTAGGCGGGAAGCACGGCTTCGCTTCCTGACCAGTACGCGAGGGTTCCCAGCCCGAACAGGACGGCAATAATCCACTTGGTCCGGACAGCGGCTGTCCTGTTCCCGTACACCCGGGTGATGAATTTCGTAATCGTCGGCAGCGCCGCGATCAGGATCGCGCTCACCACCATGAAAATGATGGTCTTGTATGTGAAGGGGGAGAACATGAGACCGAGGGCGATGACAGTCCCCAGGTCGTTGACGAAGCAGGCGCCGAGAATGCCCTTCCCGAACTCGGTCTTGTTCAAGCCTGTCTCCAGCATCACCGCGTAGACGACTGCTATGGACGTGGTGGACAATGCAATGCCCGCCAGAAAGCTCGAGGCAACGGTCCACCCCAGGAGAAAGTGAGCCACCACGGTTCCTCCTACGGGGATCAAGCTCGGCACCGGCGAGGAACGTGAGCAGCACGGCGCCGGCAGAGGCCAGAAACACCAGCCACTGCTGGCTGCCCCCGAGAGACCCTTTGGCGAAGAAATGATCCGCCACCGCGGCCGCGGCGACTCCGAGACAAATTTCGACCAGGGCGATGGAAATATCGAGGTGAATAGTGGGATACGTGACGGGAGTCAAGGCGGGGGCTGTCGAGATTGCGCCCGGTGCTCCCCACTTGACTCCCTCTCTTCGGCGACTCCAGACTCGCGATCATGCACATCCTCGTGATCGCGCTGCTTGCGGTAGTCCAGGGCGCCGCGGAGCTGCTTCCGATCTCGAGCTCTGCCCACGTCATCCTTCTGGAGAAGATATTCGGACTTGACCCAACATCGCCCGAAATGACTTTCCTGCTGGTCATGCTCCACACTGGAACGATGATCGCAGTGCTCGTGTATTTCTGGTCACGCTGGCTCAGGCTGCTCTCGAGGCAGAACAAGGAACGGTGGACGTTCGTCTGGATGCTCATCGCCGCGACGATCGCCACCGGTGTCGTTGGTCTGGGACTCCAGGTGGTCATTGAGCGCTTTGTCCTCGGTGGAAGAAGTAGCGCCGCGGTGGAGGACATATTCGGCAACCCCTGGATCATCGCCACCGGGCTCGCGGCGGTCGGGTTTCTCATCATCGGCGCGGGGTTTCTGCCCGCATCCGTGGAAGAACTCCCGCGTCCCGGGAGTGCCACTTCGCGCGCAGTCCTGATCGGGGCTGTCCAGGGCTTGGCACTTCCCTTTCGCGGGTTCTCGCGCTCGGGCTCGACAATCTCGGTCGGGCTTCTGACCCGCCTTACGCGCGGTTATTCGGAAGAGTTCAGCTTTGCCCTGGCCGTGATTCTGACGATCCCCGTCGTCGGACGCGAGGCTCTTCGATTGCGTCTTCTGCCGTCCGGGTCTTCCCATGCGCTCACCACTTTTCCCGTGCTCACCGGAATAATCGGCATGGTGTTGAGCTTTGCAGCGGGACTAGTTGCCATTCGCTGGCTTTCGGCATGGCTTGAAAAAGGGAAATGGGGCTACTTCGGTTTCTACTGCCTGGCCCTGTCAGGGGTGATTTTCGTGCTCGCGGGAATGAGAGTGATCGCCTGAGGGACTGCTCTCGACCCGGCGATGTTCCCGTGACAGGACAGCACTCCTGTCGTATACTCCTCCGCGCATGCACTTCGTCCCGCAGTTGATCCCGAACGGCCTCGCGGCATTGGTTCTTCTCGGCTTTTCACTGTATGGCTGGTCGAAGCGGAAGATCCCCTATACCCTGCCCTTCGCGGGAATCATGCTCCTCGGCGCGTTCTGGGGGATTTGCTCGAGCATCGAGCTGGCAAGCGAAGCCCTCGCGGCGAAGGTGCTCTGGAGGGAGCTCCATTTCCTGGCCACGACTCTTATTCCCGTCCTCCTGGTCTGGATCGTCCTGAAGCTCCGCGGAAGGTCCCAGTGGCTGACGCCAAGGCGTTTTTTCATCTTCCTTATCGAGCCGGCAGCCGTCCTCGTGCTCGCCCTGAGTGGCTGGGGCGGTCGGCTGTTCTTCTCCGACATGAGCTTGAGCTATGCAGGCCCGGTCCCAATGCTCGTCTCCGCCTACAAGCCGCTGTACTGGGTACACGTCGTTTACTCGTATGCGCTGCTGAGTTTCAGCTGCGTCCTTTTTGCATCCTGGGCGCGGGACTCACTGCCAAGGTTTCGGAGCCAGAGCGCCAGCGTCAGTCTGGCGATACTGTTTCCCGGGCTCGTCAACGCGCTATCCCAGATCGGCCTCAGTCCCTTGCCGGGGATCGACTTGACGCCCGTGGGCCTCGTGGCGACGGGAGTTCTCGCTTCCTTGGCGATCTTCCGATTCCGCCTTGTCGACATCACGCCGATCGCGGGCCGACTCATCGTCCAGACGATGGAGGACCTGAACCTCGTGGTGGATGCAAGGGACAACCTCGTGGACTTCAACCCGAGCGCCCGGTCGGCCATCGGTATCGATCCGCGGCGCGCCGCCGGCCGGACGTTGAAGGAGCTCCCGCCCCCGTGGCCCGACGTTTTCGCTCCGTACTCGGGGATGTCATCGGCCCGGGAAACGATTCGCGTCGAGCTCCCCGAAGGCGTTCGCTGGTACCATCTCGCCGTCCTGGCGCTGCGGAACGAATCCGGGGCCGCTGTCGGCCGGTTGTTCCACCTGCACGACATCACGGAGCGCAAGGAGATCGAGGAGGAGCTGCAGGGGAGCCGGGAGCAGCTCGCGCAGGCGCAGAAGATGG
>JBEKTX010000273.1:0-5588 GCA_049515615.1 Spirochaetia bacterium | reverse complement strand
TCGAACTGCGCGCCGAGGCGCTCCTTCTTCCCGATGGCCATGGCCGCGCGCCCCTTTCAGAAATGGACGACGTCTTTCCTGCCCAGCATCGGCAGGTACCGGATCGCCTCTTCCGCAACCGTTTCCAGCACGACAAGGTCGCGCGCGTCGTGCGCGAGCTTCCAGAACGTCTGCAGGCGCGGGCCGAGGACCTCGAGGACTTCCGAGCGGAGTGACGGATTCTCGACCACATTGAGGAGACCGCGGACGCTGATCACCTCGTCGAGCGTCGGCGTCTGAAACATCCATTCCACGCGCGCGTGCGCTCGAACCTGAACGACCTTGGAGAACCGGGGAGCCGTGAGGGCGTACACCGCGCCGGGGCTGCCCGGCAGAAGCGTCGGGGTGAGCCAGCGCAGGTGGGGATGCCCGTCTTCGTCCACGGTGGCGAGCAGCCCGGTGCCGTGGGCTTCGATGATGGCCCCGACCCTGTTCATCACCTCGCGGCTGTCCATGCGTGGAAGATAGGATAAAGCGGACCCACTTTCAAGTTGGCCCGCGAGCCGATATTCCGCTATACTCCGCCGCATGCATAAAAATGCCGCCTCAGCCGCGGAGCACCGCGGCATCGGTGGCCGCCAGGAGCCGTTCATCTGGGAAACCCACGGCATCCATGTCGGCACCGGCCGCGACCACGTCAAACACGGCATCGACGACCTGGACGCGGTCGTCGAGCGCGCGATCGAGCGGGGCTTCCCTTCCGTGACCTTCGTCATCCACACCCCGCGGCTCACCCGGTTCCGCTACGAGGAGGAGCGCGCCACCGATGTGAAGTTCATCAGGGGCGATTCTTCCTACTTCGATTTCCCCGCGCGGATCAAGGGCGTGAGGGAGCGCGCGGCGGGCCGCATCCAGGTCCGCTGCGGCGTCGAGCTGGAGTGGCTGGGCACGGGGCTCGGCCTCCAATGGAACCGCGCGAAGCTTTTCCAGGCCCACGGCGTGGATTTCGTCGTGGCCTCCGTCCACTTCGCCCCGGAAGGCATCCCGTACGACGGCACGGCGGAGGACACGCGCGAGCTCCTGCGCCTCCGCGGGGGCGTCGAGTCGTTCTGGGCGGCGTATTTCGACGAGTGCATCGAAATGGTGGACGCAAGCTGGCAGATGATCTCCGTGGTCGGGCACCTCGACCTTCCCAAGCTCCATGCGCCTCTCCCGGCATGTCTCGTCGACCTCGAGGGCGCGGACAACGAGACCGCCCGGAGACTGTCGACGCTCCTGGAAATGATCGCCGAGCGGAACCTCGCGCTCGACGTGAACCTCTCGGGCCTCCGCAAGGGCGTGGGCATCTATCCCCATTCCGAAATCCTGCGCCGCGCACGCGGCCTGGGAATCCCGGTTGCCATGGGAACGGACACCCACGCGCTTGACGACCTGGGCCGCGACTACGCCGCGGGACTGGAGGCCGTCCAGGCCGCCGGGTACCGCTACTACGTCTCTTTTTCCAGAGGCATTCCCGAGAAACGGCCGCTCCGCCACCGGGACGAGCCTTCATTTCGGGTCCTCAACCTCGGCATGGAAATGCTCAATCACCGCTTCGCCAGAGAGAAGAGGCTCGAGATTCCGCACCTCTCATTCGGCGGCGGCTTCAAGGCCCTCGTGAAGGACTTCCCGGAATCCTCTTCCCTCGGCTCCTTCCACGCGCTCCGCGTACGGAAAGAGGAGCGTTCCCTCACGATCTCCGACCGGGTGCCCGCATGGGAAGGGGGCGAGATCGTCTGCCTGTTCTCACATCACCGCGATCTGCCCGGGACGCTCGCCGTGCTGCTCAACACCCTCGCGTCGGAGGAGATCAACGTGGAAACCGCGTGGCTGAACTCACTGCAGGACGGCACGGCCACGGCCTACCTCACGCTCGGCGGCCCCCGGGAGCGCATCCGGGAAGCGGTGCAGTTCGTGCTGGGCACCGCGGGAGACCGGTTCATGCGCATCGAGCCCGAGGTGCGGATGCGGCTTCCACCCCTGAAATCCGCCGCGGCATACCTGCTCGAGGTGGACGGTGTCTGGCTTCCGATTCCGATTTCCCGGCACATGATCGTCGCCGTGCACGCAAACAGGCCGGGGGTCGTGCTGGTCCTGCTCTCGGCACTGGCTTCCCGCGGGGTGAACGTGGTAGACCTCCAGCTCGGAGCACGGGGAGACAGGAACTTCGCGGCCCTTGGAATCGAAGGGGACGAGCGCGAGGTGGCGGAAGTGCTGCGCCAGCTCGGCCCGACGTACTCCGAGGCTTCTCAAATCATTCTCGGGAGCGTGTCCCTATGAAACGAAACGTATCCGCAAAACAGCAGAATACGCGGATGTGCATCGTCTGCGGCCTGAAGAACCCGGCGGGCCTCCGCGCGGCGTTCTACGAGCTGGATTCCGGCGAGCTCATGTCGATATTCAGCGCCCGAGAGGACCTGCAAAGCTATCCCGGTCGTCTGCACGGAGGCATCAGCGCCGCGATCCTCGACGAGACCATCGGACGGGCGATCCTCACGCGCTCACACGGCGATGTCTGGGGCGTGACCGTGGAGTTCACGACGCGTTTCAGGAAGACCGTGCCGACAACAGGGACACTGAGGGTGGTCGGCCGGATCGTGAAGGAAGGCTCGCGCTTTTTTGAGGGGACCGGTGAGCTTCTCCTCGAAGATGGCTCGGTTGCCGTCGAGGGACGGGGCAGATATATCAAGATGCCCCTCGATAAAATCGGAGAGTTCGACCGCGACGCCTGGGAATGGAAGGTAGTGCCCCGCGAGGATGACCCGGTGGAGGTGGACACCGGGGACGGCGGTTGACAGTGCATGCCGCTCCGTGGCACGCCGTGCAGGATCGGAGGCTCGGGTGAACAGAACCTTGTCTATCGTTGCGGTCGCGGCGCGCGCGGTGCTCCGCGTGAGCTCCGTGACATTCCTCCTGGCATTCTGCTCCGTGTTCCCCGCGGCGGCTCAGGCCGCGCCGCTTCCTGATGGGCTGTACGCGGAAATCAAGACTGACCGGGGGACGATCCTCTGCTCCCTGGAGTACGAGAAGGCGCCCATGACCGTCTCCAGTTTCGTCGGGCTCGCGGAAGGCACACTGAAGGCCAATGGGGCGAGCGGTCGCAGGTACTTCGACGGGCTCACGTTCCACCGCGTGGAACCGGGGATCCTGATCCAGGGAGGTGCCCCGAATAGCAATGGAACCGGCGGTCCCGGCTACCAGTTTCCCAACGAGACACGTCCGGACCTGAAACACGGCGTTCCCGGCGTGCTGGCGATGGCAAATGCCGGACCGGACACGAACGGGAGCCAATTCTACATCACGATGATTCCCATGCCCGGGCTAGACGGCGGTTACAGCATCTTCGGCCGGGTCGTGCAGGGGATGGATGTGGTGAAGGCAATCAGGCGGGGCGATCACATGACGTCCGTGCGGATCCTGCGAGTGGGGTCCGCGGCCAGCGGGTTCAAAGTCACGCAGCAGGGTTTCGATGCCCTCGTTGAGAAGGCAATGAAGATGGAGCGCTCCGACGCGCTTGCGCAAATCGCGAAGAAGTGGCCCCGGCTCACAACGACGAAGTCGGGCCTCATGTTCGAAGTATTGAGGAAGGGATCGGGCGGATCGCCGAGCCCCGCATCCCGGGTGAGCGTGAACTATACCGGGACCCTGCTCGACGGCACGGTCTTTGACAGCACGACCGCCGGGCAGCCCGCCGCTTTCCAGGTGAACGAAGTAATCCCCGGATGGACGGAAGCCCTCGTGCTGATGCAGCGCGGGGAGAAGCGCCGCCTGGTGATTCCGCCCGAGCTGGCATACGGCGCGAGGGGAGCCCCGGGGGCCATACCTCCAAACTCCTTCCTTGTCTTCGAGGTGGAATTGCTGGATTTCTGATGCTGCCTCTTGACAACCGTGGTCGTGGGCGTCTATATATGCTTACGATGAGTTGCGTCATTGCCGTCTCTACAGTGTCCGTGCCTCAGAGCTGGTGGTGGACCATGGGGAGGAGACTCCTGGGGTCCGCCTGAACTGACGTTGCAGCTCAGGAGACCGCGGGCGGTTTCTCTCCCCGAGTGAGAGCAATCGCCCGCGGTTTTTTTATGCGCGAAACCCGGGCCTGAAGAGCCCGGGTTTTCATTTTTCCGCCCGTTCGGGCGGAAAAAGTTCCGCCCCGTTGGGGCGGCCCGTCGGAGCCCGCGCGCGGCGCGCGCGGGGCTCACGGCGGAAACCGTTCGAAAGGAGTCTTTCATGCTCGATGACCGCATCTTTCAGCTCCCGACCAGGGAGATCCCCAGGAAGTGGCTGAACATCCAGCCCTCCCTTCCCGAGCCTGTCCCCCCGATGCTGAGTCCGGCCGACGGGAAGCCGGTCCCTCTCGAGGCCTTCACGCCGCTGTTCCCCATGGGACTGCTCGAGCAGGAGGTATCCCAGGCGCGGGAGATCACGATTCCGGACGAAGTGCTCAGAGTCTATTCCCTCTTCCGCCCGACGCCGCTCATCCGCGCGAAGTTCCTCGAGGAGGCCCTTGGCACACCGGCATTGATCTTCTTCAAGAATGAAAGCGTGACGCCCACCGGCAGCCACAAGCCGAACACGGCCATCCCTCAGGCCTACTACAACCAGCGGGAGGGCGTGAAGAAGCTCGTCACGGAAACCGGCGCAGGCCAGTGGGGGAGCGCCCTCGCGTTCGCGGGCGCACATTTCAACCTCGACATCAACGTGTTCATGGTCCGGGCTTCGTACGAGCAGAAGCCCTATAGAAAGATCATGATGGAAAGCTACGGCGCGAAGGTGCATGCAAGCCCGTCCAAGGAGACGAAGATCGGCGCCAAGATGCTCGAGGACAAGCGGAACTATCCTGGATCCCTCGGGATTGCCATCAGCGAGGCGGTGGAAGTCGCCGCGACCTCGGGGGGCACCGTCAAGTACTCCCTCGGCTCGGTCCTCAACCACGTCCTCATGCACCAGACCGTGATCGGCCTGGAGGCCCGCGCGATTCTGGAGGATCTGGGACTGATGCCCGACATCGTCATCGGCTGCCACGGGGGCGGGAGCAATTTTGCTGGGATCAGCCTCCCCTTCATGGAGGACAAGATTTCCGGCAAGAGGCAGGTCGAGTTCATCGCCTCCGAGCCGCTTGCCTGTCCCTCGCTCAGCAAGGGCGTGTACGCCTACGACTTCGGCGATGCGGGCAAGCTCATTCCTCTGGCCAAGATGTACACGCTCGGCCACGGGTTCATTCCGCCCGCGGTTCACGCCGGCGGGCTGCGCTATCATGGCGCGGCTCCGATCGTGTCCCTCCTGAACAGCAAGGGGCTGATCAGGGCTGAGGCCTTGAGGCAGAAGGAGACCTTCGAGGCGGCGGTGCTCTTTGCGCGGACCGAGGGGATCATTCCCGCCCCCGAAACTGCGCACGCCATCGCGTCCACCATCAGGGCGGCGAAGAGGTGCAAGGAAACGGGAGAGAAGAAGGTGATCCTCTTCAATCTCTCGGGGCACGGCCATTTCGACATGGCAGCCTATGAACAGTATTTCAATGGCAAGCTTGAGGATTACGAGTATCCCGAGGAGGCAATCAAGCAGGCGGAGAAGGA
>JBEKTX010000272.1:0-5668 GCA_049515615.1 Spirochaetia bacterium | reverse complement strand
TGGTTCGGGGAAGTCCGGTTATTCAAGGTGGCCATTCAACTGTGGATTAAAAGGGGGACATCGTGTTTTTCGTCAAACGATATTCACGAATTCGTGTTTGCGTGCTGGTCTCAGTTACCCTCGCGCTGACAGGTTGCGGATTGCTTGGGTTCGGCGCAAAAACTGCGAAGGTAGTCGTAAAATTCGATCAGTCGGGAGGCGACAATAGCTTCGCGGCGACCGTCTACGTTCAAGAGGTCGATACGGGGGAGACTCTGCTCTTCCCTTATGACCCGCATACGCCGAACATCACCGTCGTTCTCAAGAAACCAGGGAAGTACGTATTCTACGCCAGGCTCGTCGAGGCCCCCGATGACTACCACTACGGCTATACGAGCAATCAATCAGTCGCCTATGGCCACATGACCCGCGGAGGGATTGGTCAGCCAGAGGGTCTTATTGCTGTCGACGTTAAGCTTGGCGGAAAGTATAAGGCTTATATCAATGACAATCGCGCGACTCTTCCCGCTCGAGGCAAACCGGTGACTGTCCCCTGGCGCACGGAATAGTTGAAAACTCCGTATTCGCTTATTCATCTTGCGCCTCCGTCGAGATGAACACGCCTTGAGATCCTCCTCGCTTACCGCGACGCTTCTTCAAGTTGCTTGAGGGCGTCGGTGCCCTGAAGCTGCCTATTGTCCTGCGCGTAATCAAAGGCAGTCTTTCCCTCGTTGCTTTTCACTTTGCCTTCTGCCCCTGCCTTGAGGAGCGTGGTGATCACCTCAGGGTTCTGGTTTCCCCAGGCGGCGTACATCAGCAGGGTCATGCCGTACTTGTCCTGGGCCTTGAGGTCTGCGCCAGCCTTCAGAAACGTGGTGATCACTTCGGGATTCTGGTTGTGGTTGGCGGCGAGCATCGGCGCGGTCCAGCCTTCCTTGTCCTGAGCCTTAAGGTCTGCGCCAGCCTTCAGAAGCGCGGTGATCACCTCAGGGTTCTGGTTTCCCCAGGCGGCTTCCATCAACGCGGTCCTGCCGTACTTGTCCTGAGCCTTGAGGTCCGCACCAGCGTTCAGGAGCAGGGTGATCACAGCAGGGCTTTCCTGACACAGGGAGGCCAGCATCAGCGCGGTCTCGCCGTCAGTGTCCTGAGCCTCGAGGTCTGCACCAGCCTTGATAGCGGCCTGCACATCATGAGGTGTCCCTCTTTTTGCCAGCTCAAAGAAGTTCGTTGTCTGGGCATCGGTCGAAGCCTGGAGTTGCGACGCTTCCTGAAGCTGTCGAAGGGCGTCGGTGCCCTTCAGTTTCTCGTTGTCCTTCGCGTGATCAAAAGCTGTCTTTCCGTCACTATCTCTCACCGTCGCGTCTGCGCCAGCCTTTAGAAGCGTGGTGATCACCGCAGGGTTCCCGTTGTTCTCTGCGGCGCAAATCAGCGCGGTCTTCTTACCCCACTCGTCTTGAGCCTTGAGGTCCGCACCAGCCTTCAGAAGCGTGCTGATCACCTCGGGGTTAGGGTTGTCCCGGGCGGCTTCCATCAGCACGGTCGCCCCATCCCTGTCCTGAGCCTTGATGTCTGCGCCGGCCTTCAAAAGCGCAGTGATCACCAAGAGGTTCTTGTTCTGCTGGGCTGCGAGCATCAGCGCGGTCCTGCCGTACTTGTCCTGAGCCTTGAGGTCCGCACCGGCCTTCATAAGCGTGGTGATCACCTCGGGGTTTAGGTTGAACGCGGCGGCGAACATCAGCGCGGTCCAGCCGTTCGAGTCCTGAGCCCTCAGGTCTGCACCGGCCTTCATAAGCGTGGTGATCACCTCGGGGTTTTGGTTGGTGGCGGCGAACATCAGCGCGGTCTTGCCGTTATCGTCCTGAGCCTCGATGTCTGCGCCCGCCTTTAGGAGCGTGGCGGTCACGCCGGGGTTCGGGTTGTACCCAGCGTACATCAGCGCGGTCCTGCCATGCTGGTTCTGAGCCTTGAGGTCTGCGCCCGCCTTGAGGAGCGTGGTGATCACCGCGGGATTCTGATTATTAGGGGCGGCGTACATCAGCGGGGTCATGCCGTCCTTGTCCTGAGCGTTCACATTCGCGCCGCTGTCGATGGCGGCTTGTACCTGCTGTGGCGTGCCATCACTCACGAGCTTGAAGAAATCTGTAGTCTGCGCGAACGCCGAGGCCGCCAACAGGACCGCAAGAACTACCACAACCATCATTCGCTTTTTCACATTACACCTCTAAGACATTCTGAGCAGGAATTGTTTTCCGGATAATATCATGCCTCACCGCGGTTGCAACAAGAAAGGTCGCTCAAGGATTGCGGCCTCTTGTCCACAGCTGGCCTGCGCAAGGTGCGAAAGTTGCCCGTCGGAGAGCTCATCCAGGTCGGGTGCTTCAAGTATTGCCCTGGTGTGCGCTTTCACCCGGTGGATCGCCTCTGCTCTGTCCCTCCCGACCAGCGCGTTTTCTCTGACAATACGGTGGCGATCCTGCACGCCTCACTGTATACTGCCGATCCATGTTGACCGAGCTTCCCCCGGCAAAGACCATCATCGAGCCGTTCCGCATCAAATCCGTGGAGCCGATCCGGCAGCTCTCCGCTGCCGAGCGCAGCCGCGTCCTTGAAGAGGCCGGCTATAATCTGTTCAAGCTCCGCTCGCAGGACGTCACCTTTGACCTTCTGACGGATTCGGGAACCTCCGCGATGAGCGCCCGGCAGTGGGCCGGCATCATGGTCGGCGACGAGTCATACGCCGGCTCCCCGAGCTTTCAGCGGTTCGAGGCGGCGGTGCGGGACCTCACGGGGATGGAGAACGTCATCCCGACGCACCAGGGCAGGTCGGCTGAATTCCTTCTCATGAAGGCTCTCGGGCTTGGGAAAGGCGACGTGGTCATCGGCAACACACACTTCGACACGACCCGCGCGAATATCGAACATACGGGGGCGAACGCGCTCGACCTCCCGTGCCCGGAGACGGCAGACACGCAATCGGAGGCTCCCTTCAAGGGAAACATCGACCTCGATGAGCTCAATCGCTTCCTGCAGAGAAGCTCCCGAACCGTGCGTCTGCTCATCATCACGGTGACCAACAACTCCGTCGGCGGCCAACCTGTCTCCATGGACAACATCAGGCGCGCCCGACGCATGGTGGAGCCCCTCGGCATCCCGCTTTTCCTCGATGTCGCGCGGTTCGCGGAAAACGCCTTTTTCATCAAGAAGCGCGAAAAGGGGTTCGAGGGCCGCCACGCGCGCGATATCGCGCGCGAGATGTTCTCACTCTGCGATGGGGCGCTGATGAGCGCGAAAAAGGACGCGTTCGGCAACATCGGTGGTTTTCTGGCCATTCGGGATTCAGCGCTGGCCGAGTCTGTCCGAAGCCTCATGGTGATCACGGAAGGCTTTCCCACGTACGGCGGCCTTGCGGGGCGGGACCTGGAGGCCCTGGCCATCGGACTGGAGGAGATACTCGACGAGGACTACCTCACCTACCGTCTGCGTTCAACCGAGTACTTCGGGGAGGGGATTCGCTCCGCCGGCATACCGGTGATCCGACCGATCGGCGGGCATGCCGTGTACATCGACGCAGGGGCGGCCCTCCCCCACATTCCCTGGCACGCGTACCCGGGGCAGTCTCTCAGCGTCGGGCTGTACAGCGGCATCGGCATCCGCTCGGTGGAGGTCGGCTCAATCATGCTGGGCTCGAGAGACCCGGACACCGGGGAGGAACGGCCCGCTCCCCGGGAGCTCGTCCGGCTGGCGATCCCCCGGAGGGTCTATACCCAGAGTCACGTGGACTACATGGTCGAGATGATCGGGCATCTGGCGAAGCGCCTGGGCGAGCTTCGCGGATATGCCTTCACCTACCAGGCGCCCGTGCTGCGCCATTTCACGGCAAGGTTCAAACCGCTCTCATAGCATCCCTGAACGGCTCTCCGCGGCGGGGCCGGAAATCCGGTCTTTGATCTCAGGGCGCCCCGTCGTCGACGGCAAGCTTTCCGCTCCTGCACAATTCGCCGTACCAGTAGCCGCTCTTTTTGACGGTCCTCTTTTGTGTTCGGAAATCGACATGGACGAGGCCGAGGCGCCGTGAAAGGCCGTCCGCCCATTCGAAGTTGTCCATCAGGCTCCAGACGAAGTGGCCCTTGACCCGGACGCCTTCCTGCATGGCGCGGTGGACCTCGACGAGGTAGCTCCGCAGGTACTCGATGCGCCGCTCATCGTCAACCCGCCCGTCCCGCACTTCGTCGTCGAAGGCCGCCCCGTTCTCCGTGATGTAGATCACCGGATCGTTGTACTCCTGTCGGAGCAGGCGGAGGATCCTCCCCATTCCCTCGGGGTAGATCTCCAACCCCATTGCGGTGACCGGGACCCCCCGGCCCCGGCTGTCGACGATCGAAAAACGCTGGACCGGGTTCAACGATCTCTTCACGACATTGCGGCTGTAGTAGTTCACGCCGACGAAGTCCACCGGCTGGCCGATGATGTCGAAGTCCCCGGGCCTGATCTCCCGGTTGAGAATCGACACCATCCTCTCGAGGGATCTCGGATAGCGCTTCTTGTAGATCGGATCCATGAAGAAGCCGATGAAATAGTCATTCGCGTACCGCGCCGCTTTCCCGTCCCCGGGTCCGAAGGGATCGTTGGGCCAGAGCGCGTTCACGATCCCCACCTGCGCCGCGGGCCGGAGGGACTTGATGCGCTGCAGGCTCTTGCCGTGAGCGAGCAGGAGATTGTGCCCCACCAGATGAGCCTTGAGCAGATTCTTCTTGCCCGGCGCGGCGGTGCCGAGGGCGTGGCCCTCGGCCATGATCGCGAAGGGCTCGTTGATCGGCATCCAGAAGCTCACGCGATCCCCGAGGCGTTTGACCACGGTCTCCGTGAACTCCGCGAACCTGTCGGTTGTCGCACGGCGGTACCAGCCGCCCTCCCGCTGCAGCCTCTCCGGCATGTCCCAATGATAGAGGGTGACGAATGGCTCGATCCCGCTCTCCCGGAGCGCATCGACCAGGGCGTCATAGAAGTCGACGCCCTTCACGCACACATTTCCGTGCCCTTCCGGGAACACCCGCGGCCAGGAGATCGAGAAGCGATAGCTCCCGCAGCCGAGGGCGCGCATGATCCCGACGTCTTCTCTGAACCGATGGTAGTGATCCGCGGCGACGTCGCCGGTGGTTCCGTCGGCGATCGCTCCCCGCTTCCGGACGAAAGCGTCCCAGATGGAAGGGCCCTTGCCGTCTTCATTCCACGCGCCTTCGATCTGGTACGCCGAAGTCGCCGTGCCGAACAGAAAATCACGGGGAAATGTGAGGCTGCTCATTCCTCCCCCGTCACGCTTCCACCGCCTGCCGGTCTTCCACGACCGCGCCTGCTTCCTGCTTCGCCGTTCGTCTGCGCTCGAAGAGGTAGAATGCCGCGGGCACCACGAAGAACGTGAGTATGGCCGATGAGATGATCCCGCCGAACATGACCACGCCGAGCCTCTGACCGAACTCCGTTCCCTGGCCCCTGCCGAACACGAGCGGCCCGGCAATCACCAGGACGGTGAGCGTGGTCATGACGATCGGCCGGAACCTGAGTCTCGCGGACTCGATCAGCGCTTCCTTCAACGGCATTTTCCCCAGTCGTTCGACGACGAAATCCAGATACAGGATCGCGTTCTTTGCGGAGAGACCAATGAGCAGCAGCATGCCGAGCATGCCGAAAG
>JBEKTX010000271.1:0-5723 GCA_049515615.1 Spirochaetia bacterium | reverse complement strand
CGTTTTTGCGCGCAGTATTGTACCATGCCAATGCTCGGCGTCAAACGCAAATTTGCTTGCCGGGGCTAAAAACAGGCGAAAAGAACTATTCGACCACGCGACGGGATCCGAAAAGTGATTGAGGAAATAAACTGCTTCAATATCAAATGTACGAACAGCCGGTTGCAGGGTCAAGCGGCGTTACGTCACCAGAATTGGTCTCCTTGACACGTGAGGAAGCGCCGGATTAACTACGTCCATGGACGCCTCCGAGCTCGCTGTGACTGCGCGCATGGCTCGATTGACGCTCTCCGCACAGGAGCAGGAGAACCTGGGCAGGGCCGTGGAACAGATGCTGGCCCACTTCTCGCACATGAGAGAGATCGATGTCCAGGGATTGGCGCCCACCACGCACGCCCTTTTGAAGGAAAACAGGCTGCGTGAGGACGTGGAAAACCACGCTGAGCTTGGCGACACATTGCTCGAGAACGCTCCCGAGCGTGAAGAGCGGTTCATCGTCATTCCAAACGTGCTCTGAGCCCGAACGGCAAATCGCGGCGGGATGGGTTGACCATGGAATGGAATGGCGTGACAACCAGCGGAAAATCAGCGGAGAAGTGGAGGGCGTTCGTCGAGGCCCGCCAGAGGGACCTCGGCACCTTCCTGCAGTTCGACCCTGCACTCGGCAGCGCCGATTCCTCTTCTGAAGGGCCCCTCGTGGGAGTGCCTTTCGCGGTCAAGGACAACATTGCTGTCCGGGGTTTCCGCCTCACCTGCGGCTCAAGGATGCTGCGCGATTTCGTCTCTCCCTATACTGCGACCGTCGTCGAAAAGCTCCAGGCGGCGGGGGGTGTCGTGGCGGGAAAGACCAACCTCGACGAGTTCGGTATGGGCTCTTCCACGGAAAACTCCGCTCTCATGGAAACGAGGAATCCCTGGGACCTGCGCCGGGTGCCAGGTGGATCCAGCGGCGGCTCCGCGGCGGCCGTGGCCTCGGGTCAGGTGGCGTTCGGCCTGGGAAGCGACACGGGCGGGTCGGTCCGGCAGCCGGCGGCGTTCTGCGGGGTCTACGGACTGAAGCCGACCTGGGGAGCTGTTTCCCGTTTCGGCCTGGTGGCCTACGCATCGTCCCTTGAAGGCATCGGCGTAATGGCCAAGACGGTGGATATGACCGAGACCGTTTTCTCCGTGATCCGTGGTCAGGACGCTCGCGATCATTCCTCCCTGTCCTGGCAACCGCCCCTGCCAAAAAAGGGGCCCTGGAGGATCGGAGTGCCCCGCGAATGCGCTGATGTGGCGATGCACGCCCACGTGAAGAAGACGCTGGAAAAAACGCGGAGTCTCCTCCGCGAGCTCGGACACGACGTGCAGGAGGTCTCCTTCCCGACTCTCGATCACGTTGTCTCCTCCTACTACGTGATTGCCACGGCCGAGGCGAGCGCCAATCTCGCGCGGTTCGACGGCGTGCGCTACGGGCATCGCACAGCGCGGGCTGACACTCCGGAGGTTTTGATGATCGCCTCCCGGACCGAAGGCCTGGGCCCCGAGGTGAAGCTGCGTATCCTCCTGGGAACGTACGTGCTGAGGTCCGGCTTTCAGGACGAGTACTACCTGCGCGCTCAGAAGATCCGCACGGCGATCAGAATGGACTTCCAGAAGGCGTTTGATGGCGTCGACCTCGTCCTCATGCCGGTGTATCCGGTTCCTCCCTTCGAGCGCGGAAGCGCCGAGGCAGATCCCTTCTCCCAGAAACTGGCTGATATTTTCACGTGCGCCGCCAATCTCGCGGGTCTCCCCGCCATGTCGTTTCCAGCAGCCGTCGAGGCGGGCCTTCCGATCGGCATGCAGTTCCTTGCGCCGCCCCTTGCCGAGGAGCTGCTCTTCGCCGCCTGCCGACAGTTGGAGAAGGTGTTCCCCTCACCAGACGCGCCGGGATTCCCGGCGGGATGGAGGTAAGGGTGTACACGTCATTCCTTGGCCTTGAGGTGCACACCCAGCTTCTTACCCGCACAAAAGTTTTCTGCGGCTGCAGGGCCGCCTTCGGGGATGAGCCGAACACCAACGTCTGTCCTGTATGCATGGGCTACCCCGGGGTGCTACCTACCTTGAACGCGGAGGCCATGAGGATGGCCAGCGTCGTGGCGCGGGCGCTGAATTGCACGCTGGCCTCTTCGGGACTTTTCGAGCGCAAGAACTATTTCTACCCCGACCTTCCCAAGAACTATCAGATCTCCCAGTTTCGCTCCCCCCTGGGCACGGACGGCTGGGTGGAAATAGAGCTGCGCAAACGCAGGAAGCGGGTGCGCATCCGAGAGGTCCACCTGGAGGAAGATGCCGGGAAGATGATCCACGCCGGAGACATCACCCTTCTGGACTACAACCGCACGGGCACTCCGCTGCTGGAGATCGTCACGCAGCCCGACATGGAAGTGGGCGAGGAGGCGGAGGTGTTCCTCCAGCAGCTTCGCAGGCTCGTGCGCTACCTCGGCGTGTGCGACGGCAACATGGAAGAGGGATCGCTGCGGTGCGATGCCAACGTTTCGGTAAATCTCGAGGGCAAGGGGTTGGGGAGCAAGGTGGAGGTGAAGAACCTCAACTCCTTCAAGTTCGTGCGCAAGGCGGTGAGCTTCGAGATCGAGCGTCAGACGGAGATCCTGGAGCGCGGCGGCGGCGTGACCCAGGAGACCCGGCTGTGGAACGAGAACCGGGACGTCACCGAGAGCATGCGAACCAAGGAGAGCTCTTCGGACTACCGCTACTTCCCCGAACCGGACCTGCCGCCCTTCGCTCCGGACGCCGCGTTCCTGCGGAGTGTCGAGCAGGCCCTGGTGGAGCTGCCGGAAGCGCGCAAGCGAAGGTTCCTGGAGAGCTACCAGCTCTCCGAAGAGCAGGCCGACTTCCTTTGTGAAGAAAAGGCGACGGCAGATTACTATGAAAAGGCAATCGAGCTCGGTGCCGAGCCCCGCAGCGCCGCACTGTGGCTGGCCTCAGACGTCAAGAAGCTCCTCAACCGCACCGGTGTGGCGCTGTCGGACAGCCCTCTCACGCCGGCGCGCCTGGCCGAAATGCTCACGCTCCTGACCCAGAAGCGCATCCACGGGCGGATCGCGAAGGCAGTCGTGGAGGCTGTCTTCACCGAGAACAAGGATCCGGGAGCGCTCATCCGCGAGAAGGGATGGGAACAGATCACGGATCCCGGCGTCCTCGGAGGGTACATCGAGAAAGTGATGGCCGCCCACCCGGCCGCGGTTTCTTCGATCCGTTCGGGCGACAACAGGCCGACCACTTTCCTCATAGGCGAGATCATGCGGGAGACCTCGGGCAGGGCGGACCCTGCCCTGGTGCAGTCCCTCGTGAAGAAGAAGCTCGCCGTGTCCGTCATTCAGATCCTGGCGCTCGGCGGGGCGATCGTGGGCACCGAATCGGAGCAAGGAGAGGTGGTCCCGGGGGACCCGGCCCGGATCCTGAGCATGCTGGAGGCGGAAGGCACTCTCCCGCGAACGATCGCCTTCGAGGAGGGAGAGCTCGGCAGGATCCTGAGCGAGGAGATCACGCCCGTGGACTGGGCGCGGCTGCTGCTGGGGCTCGACGAGCGTCTCCGCGGCGGCCGGGCATCCGGCATCGTCGTCACTCACGGCACCGACACCCTGGCCTATACGGCGTCACTGGTCTTCTGGCTCTTCTCCCGTCCACCGGTGCCGATCGTCTTCGCGGCCTCACTGCAGCCCGCAGGGCGTCCTGGTAGTGACGCCATCCCCACGCTGCGCAAAGCGATCCAGGTCGCCGCTGAGAGCGCGCCGGGCGTCTACGTGGTGTTCGGCGGCCGGGTCTTCTCGCCGGTGAACCTGAAGTTCGAACGCATGGCGGCGGACGGGTTTCGCAACTGGAACATGAGCAGGCCCTGCCACACCGGTGCTCCGCTGTTCGATGAGCCGGCCCTCGGCATGGACCGGGATTCGTTGAAATCCCGGTTGGAGGCGGCAATCGACTCGACTCTCATCCTCCGCGTGTACCCCGGCATGCGCGCCGACCACCTCATCGACCTCATGGACCGCGGCGTTCAGAACTTCGTCCTGGAGCTGTACGACACGGGGACCGCGAATCTCCGTGACTCCCCGTATTCCCTCCGCCGGGCGCTCCTGGTGGCCCGTGAGAAAGGCGTGAGCTTTTTCTGCACGTCCCAGCAGGAAGGGATCGTGGATCTCTCTCGCTACGCCGCCGCCCATGAGTTGTGGCGCGAAGGAGCCATCCCGATGGGGCCTCTGGCAACCGAGTCCGCATGGACGAAGCTGGTCGTATGCTCTGCCTTCTCCGATACGCCGGAGCAGATGCGAGCGAAAATGGAGCAGGGGAATGCGGACGCTTGTCTCTGAGCTGAGCGGGCTCGCGGGGTCCACGGTCACCCTCTGCGGGTGGGTGCATCGCATCCGGGACCTCGGCGGCGTCTCTTTCGTCCTCCTGCGGGACAGGAGCGGCATCGGCCAGCTCATCTTCGATGCGAAGCCCGATGTGACCCTGGAGAGCGTGATCCGCGCCGAGGGTGTCGTCTCTGCCAATGAGAAGGCGCCCGGCGGGGTCGAAGTGCGCGTGAAGAGCATGGAAGTCATCTCGGCCGCAGCGCTGGATCTGCCCTTCCCCGTGAACCAGGATCCGGGGAAGACCTCTCTCGAATCCATCCTCGACAACAGGATGATCTCCCTGCGCAATCCCGCCATCCTCTCCATCTTCCGTGTGCAGTCCACGATCCTGCGCTGCTTTGCCGAACACCTGCGTCGCGAGGGCTTCACGGAGATCAAGACGTCCAAGCTGATCGGAACGGGTACCGAGGGGGGGACCGGCCTCTTTGCCGTGGAGTACTTCGATTCGAAGGTCTACCTGACTCAGTCCCCTCAGATCTACAAGCAGGCGCTGATTGCATCGGGTCTGGAGCGCGTATTCGAGATCGGACCAGCCTACCGGGCCGAAAAACATGACACGCCGCGGCACATCAACGAGTTCGTCTCTCTGGACGTCGAGATGGCATTCATCGAGAGCGAACAGGACCTGATGAATCTGGAGGTGGGGATCATGGCCGCGATTTTCAGCGGCATCCGTGAAAACAACCAGCGCGAGCTGGACACCTGGAAGGCCACGGTGCCGGACCCTGACGTATGCACGCGCATCCCCCGCGTTTCCCACGATGAGGCAAAGGAAATCGTCACAAAGGAAACGGGGAAAAAAGTGTATGAGATCACCCCGGAAGGAGAGCGGGCCCTCTGCGAGTGGGCCATGAAAACTGCGGGCGTGGAGGCTGCTTTCGTTTACGGCTACCCGCGCAAGTCCCGTCCCTTCTATACTTTTCCTGCGGAAAACAACCGGACGAAGTCTTTCGACCTTCTCTTCCGCGGGCTCGAAGTGACCTCAGGCAGTATCCGGATCAATGGCTACGACATGCTGCTGCAAAACCTGGAGACGTTCGACCTGAAGCCCGAGGGCCTGAGCGATTACCTTTCGATATTCAAGTACGGCTGCCCACCCCACGGGGGCTTCGCGATCGGCATGGAACGGCTCACCCAGAAGGTCCTGGGGCTTTTCAGCGTGAAGGAAGCCACTCTGTTTCCGAGAGACAGGAAGCGGACCCGGCCGTAGCCAGGGAAGGCGAGAGCGAGCGAGTGCACGGACGCACGGAAGCGAGCCCGTAGCCAGGGAAGGCGAGAGCGAGCGAGTGCACGGACGCACGGAAGCGAGCCCGTAGCCAGGGAAGG
>JBEKTX010000270.1:0-5758 GCA_049515615.1 Spirochaetia bacterium | reverse complement strand
CTGGATGCCGTAATGAAAGGAGAGATCGAGGAGTTCATCGACGCCCTGCGGATACACGCGCAGGAGACGGCGCTGACCTCGGAAAGCCCTGCGCGGCCGGAGGCCGCGCATCGGCCGGCCTTGCCGGCCGAATCATCGCGCGATCGGGGATCGCGCGATGACGATGCATGAGCGTGCGGTCCCTGCTCACGCAGGGCTACGAAACCCTTTTCTACGCTGAAGTGCAGACACCCTTCCTGGATGCCGTGGTTCTCCTCGCGCACGCCATGGTCACGACGAAGGAAAAGCTTCTCGCATTGCTCCCGGATGACGTGCCGCCCGGGGTCGAGACGAGGTTCCGGGATTTTCTCGACCGTCGATGCTCCGGCGTACCGGTGTCCTATATCCGCCGGGCAAAGGAGTTCTACGGATTGGAGTTCTACGTGGACGAGCGGGTGCTCGTGCCCCGGCCCGAAACGGAGGTGGTCGTGGAAAAGATCCTCCAGTGCGTGCGCGCGGAGCCGCGGCTTCGCCGGGTTCACGATGCCTGCACCGGCTCGGGGTGCATCGGCATCGCCGTGAAGAGCGCGGCGCCCGGCCTCGAGGTCAGCGCCTCCGATATCTCCGCGCCGGCCTTGGAAGTGGCTGCCATGAACGCCGACCGTCTCCTGGAAGGAACCATCCCCGCGTACCGCTCCGACCTGCTGGACTCGGTGCCCGGATCCTTCGACCTCATCGCCTCCAATCCTCCCTACCTGCGCGACGACGAGGTGGCGGATCTTCGCAAGCTGGGCGGGCGTGAGCCCGAGCTCGCGCTCGCCGGCGGCGGGGACGGGACGGCTCTCGCGGAGCGCCTGATCCGATCCGCACCGGCGCGTCTCTCGCCCGGCGGCTGGCTGGTGCTGGAGGCGGCGCCTCTTCAGATCACAAGGTTGTATGCGTTCATGGACCAGGCGGGCTTCCACACGATCGACGTGGAGCAGGACCTCGCCGGCAGCAGCAGGGTCATCGCCGGGCGGCTTTCGCCGTCCGTGGCTCCGCCGCCCTTCGCCCTGCATGGCGACGAAAGACTCGATCGGCCCGCAACGGTGATCGGTCATGGCTGAGATCGAGCGGGGGGAGATTCCCGCCGCCATTGCCGCGAACGAGGTCGCGGAGCTGCTGACATACTTCGAGGAGCGCCTCTCGGTGTACTCCCCGGAGGAGCGTCAGAAGATCCTGTCCGCGGCCGACTGGGCGCGCCGGCTGCACGGCGAGCAGAAACGCGCTTCGGGCGACCCGTTCTTCATTCATCCGCTGAGCGTCGCCTCGATCCTCGTGGACATCCGCATGGACGCAGAGGGGGTCATCGCCGCGCTGCTCCATGACGTCCTGGAGGACACCGAGACGTCACGGGCGGCACTGCGCAGGGAGTTCGGAAGGGAGGTGGAGTCCCTCGTCCAGGGAGTGACGAAGATCTCCGTGCTGCGCGGAAGGTCCTCGCGCACGTTCCAGCACGCGGAGACCATCCGCAAGGTGCTCTTCGCGATGGTGAAGGACGTGCGGGTGATCCTCATCAAGCTGGCGGACAAGCTGCACAACATGCGCACCCTCGGCTACCTCGAGGTGGAGGACCGCACCCGCATCGCCATGGAGACCCTGGACATCTACGCGCCCCTCGCCGGGCGCCTCGGGATATCGCGCATCAAGGACGAGCTGGAGGACCTCAGTCTGAAGCACCTGCAGCCGGCCGTGTACGAGCAGATCCGGCAGTTCGTGGCGGATCGCAAGAGCGAGCGGGCGGAGTACCTCGAGCGGGTGAAGGAGGCGATCACCCGGGAAGCGACCGCCTCCGGTATCTCCATCACCATCGAGACTCGGGCCAAGCATTTCTACTCGATCTACCAGAAGACGCGCCGGCGCGGCAAGCAGATGGAGGAGATCTACGACCTGCTGGGGCTGCGCGTCCTGTGCGACACGACGAGCCAGTGCTACGAGCTCCTCGGGCTCGTGCACAAGCTGTGGATGCCCATCGAGGGCCGGTTCAAGGACTACATCGCCATGCCGAAGTCCAACCGCTACCAGAGCCTGCACACGACGGTGATGGGCTTCGGCGGGAAGATCATCGAGATCCAGATCCGCACCCATGACATGCACCAGACCGCGGAAAATGGGATCGCGGCGCACTGGCTGTACAAGAGCGGCGTGCTCAAGGACGGGGAGAAGACCAAGGAGCTCTCCCTCATCAACAAGCTGCGCGAATGGCAGGGAGCAGGGGCGGTCTCCGGAGACTTTCTTGACGAGATCAAGAAGGAGCTCCTGCGCGACTCCATCTACGTTTTCACGCCCAAAGGGGACGTGGTCGAGCTCCCCTACGGGTCCACGGCGATCGATTTCGCCTACCACATCCATACCGACATCGGCGAGCATTGCACGGGGGCGAAAGCGGACGGCGCGATCATTCCTCTCAAGGAGCCGCTGAAGAACACGCAGGTGGTGGAGATCATGACCTCCACGACCGCGCATCCTCACCTGGACTGGCTGCGTTACGTGAAAACCTCCAGGGCGCGATCCAGGGTGAAGCACTGGCTGGCTCAGAACGAACCCGGCCTGATCTTCGATCGCAACATCGTGGCCCGCAAGAGCGACGAGGCCCCGCAGACGATCGTATTCCAGAAGACAAGGGGCCGCGCGCCGGGCGGGCCCGCCCCCGAGATCCCGACGGCGGAGCCGGAAACGCAGATCCGGGACCCCAGCAAGGTGTCCATCAGGATCGGCCAGGAGCGGAATATCATGATCCGCATCGCCCAGTGCTGCACCCCGTCCACGGGGGATTCGATCGTCGGCTATGTCTCCCGGGGCAGGGGCATCACGGTGCATCGGATCGGGTGCCCGAGCATCGCCTCCATCAAGGACTTCGCGGAGCGCAGCATCGACGTGGAATGGGAGACCGTGTCGCCCAAGTCCACACGGCGATTCCAGGTCACCGCGCGCCTGACCTCCAACCTCTTCTCCGAGATCGAGGGAGCGCTGAAGAAGTTCGGCGGCCACCTCATCGAGGGAAAGCTCGAAGAGGACGAGGGAGAGACGCTGCGGGGATCTTTCACCGTGGAGCTGGACAACCGGGAGGACTTCGGCCGCGTGATGAAGAGTCTCCGCACGATCCCCTCCGTGCTGAACATCCAGGGGGGCGCCGGGGGCACGGCATGAAGCTCGCGGTCAGGGATGGCGCGCACGGCCGCGGGGTCTTTGCCGAAGAGCAGATACCGGCCGGCGCGCTGATTGCGTCCTTCTCGGGACCCTTCCTGCGCTACGCGGAGACCAGCGCGGCGACCTATGCGCTGCAGATCGCACCGAATCTCTACATCGGCGAGTCCGGCGGCGTGGATGACCTGTTCAATCATTCGTGCGACCCGAACGCGGGGGTGAGAATTTCCGGCACCTCGGCCGAGCTTCGGGCCATCCGCGACATCGTCCCCGGGGAGGAGATAGCTTTCGATTACTCCACGACATTGGACGAGGGCGATTTCACCATGCCATGCCGCTGCGGCTCACCGCTCTGTCGCGGTCTGATAGGTGATGGGCGAGACCTTCCTCAGACGGTGTGGGAGCGCTACCTGACTCTGGGAATCCTGCCCGATTACGTCGTGCAGAGCCGCCTGAAGAAGGTGGGCGCGTAAGAGGGCGAGCGAGGCCATGGAATGCCGACCTACTTGTACATCTGCATCAGCAGGACAAAGTTGTAGATCTTCTTGTACGCGCCTGCGATGACCGCGCGAAGCTCCTTCTCCGAGGCAGGCCTCAGCTCCTTCCAGTTCAGAAGGGAAGCCGGGTTCGACTTGCCGATGTCCTCGTGGGCGACCTTCAGGACCCGCGCGATCGAGATGAAGTGCTGCTCCGAGTCGCTGATCATCGTGCGCGCCTCGTCATTCACCTGCTGGAGGGCGGCGCGGAGCTGGACGAGCGCCTTGCGGTCCTTGTCCGCGCGAAGGGCAATGGTCTTCAGCCGTCGTCCCAGCTCGCCGTCTTCCGAAAGGTCCGTGTCGAAATGGCCGATTTTCTCGGACACGGCCAGGAGCTGGTGAAAGGCCTCCGACATCTGGTTGGACGGCTGGTTGTTGGACCACTTCCCCTTGATGATGAGCAGGTCCACGACCTCCCGGATGCTCTTCGGCAGGTACTCCACGAGGAACGCGCGGAGGTAGTTCAATGCGGACACGTGGAGGAAGCCGCCGAGCATATTCTGGGCATATTCGGGATTCGACTGCTCCGAGTAGTTCGCGAGCTTCGCGACCGTTCCGGAACCGAACACGGCCCGCGCGAGCTCTTCCATCTTCTCATTGCGCCGGTCGTGCGCCACCTTTTGCGCGGTCGTCTCCGCCTCTGCCTTGACCTTGTTCAGGTAGGGCTCCACGATGCGCTCGCGGTGGGTGCGGTTCATCGGCTTCCACGCGGGGTTCGACAGCGAGTGCCGGACTATCAGGAGCATGACGCCGCTTCTCTGCACGTCGCGGATGAGCTGAAGGCTCCTGCGCAGCGCGTCACGCGCGACGATCTCCATGCCCCTGTGCTCCTTGAGGATCGTGAGGATCCGGTCCCAGTCCGCACCGGGATCGATGTTCGGGAGGAACTCCAGGAAATCCTGGAGCTCCTCTATCACGTTGGCCGCCTCGATCGCCTGGAAACGGGGAGTGTACGAGAAGTCCCGTTCGGGAAGACCAGGGTCGAACATCTTCAGGAGGAAGAAATAGTCGAATCCGATCAGGTCCAGGAACACGAGAATCCGGTTGAACAGCGCGTCGAGATCGTTCATCCAGTCCGTGTCGATGCCTTCCAGGAAGTTTTTCACGTCCCGCTTTACTTCCGCTTCCAGGCTCGCGGCATCCATGCCCCTCTTCGCGCGCTCCTCGATCGACTTCTCGGAAAGCCGCTCCCTCAGGAGCGCCTGCTCATCGTTGAGGGAGAGATCCACGAGGGCCATCTTGAGGGCGCTGGACACTTCAGCGCCCTTCAACAATACCTGCGCCGCTGCCACCGTCTTGTAGATTTCCCAGAAGAAGCGGGCGAGGTTCGGCTCCACCGTCAGCTTCACCGGGTTGTAGAACCGGGCACGGCTTCTCTTGAGCTCGACGGTGATGTCACGGAGAAGCCTTTGCTTCCGCCTTTCGGGATCGTCGCCTGCGAAAAGCGACAGCAGCCGATCGAGGAGCCCTGGCACCTTCGGGAACGAGGACTTCTGCTGGGATGAGGAGTTCGGGGCCTGGACGCCCATACTATTGTAGCGTATGGAAAAAGGTACCTGCTGTCAATGGAAACTGTTTTCAGGTACACTGCCGTCAACACACGGGAGAGGAGCGCGTATGCAGAAGTGGGTGTGCACGGTGTGTGGATACGTCTATGAGCCCGCGAAAGGGGATCCCGACAGCGGGATAGCGGCCGGGACTCCGTTCGAGAGCCTGCCGGCGGACTGGGTGTGCCCGGTGTGCGGCGCGAGCAGGGACGACTTCGAAAAAACGTCGGACTGACCCCGAGTTTCCTCCAGGGCCGGGCGGTCGAGCTCGCGAGGGAGGCAGGATTCCATCGCGCGGCGATCGTGGATCCCCGCCTCCTCGCGATATCTGCGCACCGGCTGCAGTCGGGGTCCGCGGAGCTCGACCGCGGGCCGTTCCGCGGTCTGGAATGGCGCTGGATCACCGAGCCCGCCGCCTGGTCGCAAACCTCCACGATCCTCGTCTGTTGTCTCTCCTGCCTGCGCTCCGAGCCGGATGACCCCAGCGAGCCGGGAAACCCCCACGCCCTC
>JBEKTX010000269.1:0-5764 GCA_049515615.1 Spirochaetia bacterium | reverse complement strand
GTGGCGTCGCGGGCGGTGCCGGAGCGGGGTGGACGACCGATGAGCTGAAAGCGCTGCGCCGCACGGTGGAGAAAGAGGGCCTTGTCCTCGAGGCGATCGAGAACTTCGATCCGGGTTCCTGGTACGATGTCCTCCTCGACGGGCCGCGGCGCGCCGAGCAGATGGAAGAGGTGAAGCGCCTGGTCCGGTGCGTGGGCGAAGCTGGAATTCCCGTCATGGGGTACAACTTCAGCATCGCGGGAGTAGCCGGCCGGATCTCAGGCCCCTTCGCCCGCGGCGGCGCAGCTTCGGTGGGCGTGGAGGGGGGCGACCAGACCCCTCTTCCCCTGGGCATGGCCTGGAACATGGTCTACGACCAGCACGCTCCGCCAGGGACCCTTCCCCCCGTCACCAGCGAAGAATTGTGGCGCCGGCTCTTCCGCTTCCTCGAAGAGATCATTCCGGTGGCAGAAGACGCGGGCGTGACCATGGCGGCGCACCCGGATGATCCACCTGCGCCCACTGTGCGTGGCACGCCGCGGCTCGTGCATCAACCCTGGCTCTACCAGCGACTCCTCGACGCGGTGCCCCGTCGCGCTAATGCACTGGAGTTCTGCCTGGGCACTATCGCCGAAATGACGGAGGGCGACGTCTATCAGGCGACGGAGCAGTACAGCTCTCAGGGCAGGCTCGCCTATGTGCACGTCCGCAACGTCCGCGGAAAGATGCCCTCGTATCGCGAGGATTTCATCGACGCGGGTGACGTCGATATCCGGCGCGTTCTTCGGATCCTCAAGAAAAACGGATACGCCGGTGTTCTCACACCCGACCACACGCCGCTTCCCGAATGCGGCGCGCCGTGGCATGCCGGCATGGCATACGCCATCGGGTATCTCCGAGCGGCACTGCAGGAAATCGACGAACGCGCGGGCGGTTGATGGCCTCCGCGGACAGGGAGAGTTCGGTGCAATAATAGGGCCGGCGGCCCGACCGTTACTTCAGCTTGAAAACCATCTGGGTCGGGCTGACGAAGCGGAGTGAGATGATGAGACTGAGTATGGCAATAAGGAAATAGATGACAGCAAGGGCATCGACAGCCTGGGGCGGACGCGCCCCTGCTGCGTAAGCGTCCGCGTAGAGCGCGACCACGATTGTCTGACTTTTTCCGCCCGCCACGAGGTAAGTGAGCTCGAACATCGAAATGGCTTTCACGAAGGAGAGTATGCCGGCGGTGAGAATGCCGGGGACCGTCAGCGGAACCAGGATTTTCCTGAAAATAGTCAGGCGTCGGGCTCCGAGCATCTTCGCGGCGGATTCCAGATTGGTTCCGACCTGTTCGATGAACGGCATCAGCACGAGGATCATGAATGGCACGATGGGAACGAGGTTCACGATGATCACCCCCGTGATCCGGGCCGCGAGATGGAGCTTGTAGCAGAGCATCGCGAGCGGAATTCCGTAGGCCATCGGCGGCACGATCA
Organism: Spirochaetia bacterium; assembly: GCA_049515615.1. GTDB lineage: Bacteria > Spirochaetota > Spirochaetia > SZUA-6 > Fen-1364 > Fen-1364. The sequence continues at coordinate 4,304 of JBEKTX010000269.1, read as the reverse complement.
TGGGGAGGAGGAAGAGCGAGAGGAGAATGCCCTTGCCCCTGAACTCGTTTCGGGCGAGGGCGTACGCGGCGGGAAACGCGATGAGCAGCGCGAGTGCAACGTCCGCGATTGCGACGGTGAAGGTGACGGCGAGGAGGTTCGGAATGTCATGGTCAGCGGCGACGTACGTGTACCACTCACCCGTGAGGAAGCTCGGCAGAAGGCCGGAGTACCAGCCCTTGGACGCTGAATTGAGGACGACGGTCATGAGGATGCCGAGAACATTGCCCACGTAGATCACAATGGCAGCGAGGAAAAGCACACCTGACAGCTTGAGCCTCGCCCGCACCTCTCTCAGCCCTTTCCCACCATGGACGCACCCCTGTACATCCGGCCTCTCCAGACCAGGACGATCGTGATGACGAGGAGCTCGATGGCCGCCATGATCATCGAGATCGCGGAGGCCGCGTTGAAATTGAATTTCTCGAACGCCCATTGGTATGCGGCGATCGAAATCACTCTTGTCGGACCCGAGGGCTGTCCGAGCAGGACCGCCGAGGGGAAGACCGAAAAGGCCATGACGAAGTTGAGGCAAAAGGAGATTGCAATGCCCGGCACCATGAGGGGGAAAAGGACCCGCCAGAAGGTCTGCGTCTTCGAGGCGCCGAGCATCTGGCTGGCTTTTTCCAGATCAGGATTGATGCCGGAGACGTACCCGAGAAGCATGAGGAAGGCATAGGGGAATCCCTGGAGCCCGAGGGAGATGACGACACCGAGGTAGTTATGCGTCAACTTGAGTGGTTCCCTGACGATGCGCAGGGCCATGAGAAGCTGGTTCAGCCAGCCGTTCGGTCCCATGTACGTGAGCATGCCTTCGGAGATGAGCACCGTGCCGAGAGTGATGGGCACGATCAGGAAGAAGGTGATGAGCTTCTCGCCCCGCACGCCGCGCCTCATGTGGTAGGAGAAAGGTATCGCGAGGCCGACGTTGATAAATGTCACGGGGACGGAGATGGAGAGCGTGGTCCAGATGGTCCTGAAGTCCCGCGCATCGGAGAAAAAGCGGATGTAGTTCCCCAGAGTGAAGGTCCCGTTGGCCCTGGTCAGGCTGAGGAAGAGCCCGTAGGCGAAAGGATAGAGGAAGAGAAACAGGAGAAAGAGCAGCGCGGGAAAGAGGAGAAAGAGAACCCTGCTCCTTGCGGCGCCCCTCACGAAACCTCTCCCTCCTCGTCGGCTGGGAAGAGAAGAATCTTGTCCGGCGGGATCGCAACTTCCACGCGCTCCCTTTCGGCGACTGCGGCGGCCGAGCGGAGGTCGATCCGGGCGCCCGCTTCTCCGTCCGCGGCTGAATTGCTGAAGGAGGCGCTTACCTGGCTCGCGTGTCCCTGATATTCCACGAGATTTGTGACGCACTGCAGCGCGTTCATTCCCGGATGGGGAGCGACCGAGATGTCCTCGGGCCGGATCGCCGTGCGTACGCGGCCTCCGGACCGATAGGCAGCGACGATCCCTTCGCGCCTCTGGTCGCCTTCGCGATACGGCAGCCGCGCGTCGAGTGAGACCCCTTGGACCCGTATTCGGGCCTCGAGTCCTTCGGAGGACTCCCTCAACCTTTCGATCTTCGCCGACCATGCGTTCTTGTAACCGACGAACTCAGCCACGAAGAGATTTGCGGGCTTCGAAAAGATGTCCTGCGGCGAGCCGACCTGTTGCACCCTTCCGGACCTCAGGACGCAGATCCGGTCTGAAAGGGCAAGGGCCTCGGTCTGGTCGTGGGTGACATAGATGGTGGTCACCTTCAGCCGCTCATGGAGGGCCTTGAGCTCGTACCGCAGCTCGATGCGAAGTTTTGCATCCAGGTTGGAAAGAGGCTCGTCCAGGAGGAGGAGCCGCGGCTCGAGAACGATGCAGCGCGCGATCGCGACGCGCTGCTGCTCACCGCCGGACATCTGCGCCGGGAATTTCGCGCCGTGGCCTTCAAGGTGGACAAGCCTGAGAGCGTCTATGACCCGGCGCTCGATCTCGCTTCTGCGAAGCCGCCTGAGCCTGAGGCCGAATGCGACGTTCTCATGCACGGTGAGGTGGGGGAAGAGCGCGTAGTTCTGGAATACCATCCCGAACTCCCGCTTCTCCGGCGGCACCTTGTTCCGTGAGTCGTCAATGCACTCGTCGTCGATGAATATCTCGCCGCTCGTAATCGGGATGAGCCCGGTGATGCAGTTGAGCGCCGTTGATTTGCCGCAGCCCGAGGGGCCGAGAAAGGTCACGAATTCTCCCTTGCCGAACTCGAGTGAGAAATCGTGGACGGCCGTCTTCTCGCCGAACCGCTTCGTCAACCGCCTCACCGAGATCCGTTTGAAGTCCTTCATGTCCCTCGGGCTGGCCGGCTATTTCTTGACCTTGGCTCCGACAAGCTGGTCCCACGTATCCATCGCCTGGACGAGTGCCGCGGAATCAAGCTGGGTCGTTTTGGGAAGCTTGACGATTGCCTGCTCGTAGGCAGCGCGGATCGCCGGCCTGATCGCCTTCTGGCTCTCGGCGGGCGCCATGTCGAGTGAGATGCCCTTTATCGCGGGGCCCGGATAGAAGTATGCATTGTCGTAGGTGACCGCCTGCTGGGCGGGGGTCATGAGCCACTTCATGAGCTCGATGGTGACCGCGAGCCGATCCTTGTCGAGGCCCTTGGGGATGGCCATGAACTGGCAGTCAGTGACCCAGGTGGTCTTGTCGAGGAAGAAGCCTTGATAGTTCGCGGGGATCGTGGCGAGAATTCGCTGGTTCATGTCCCAGCCGAGATGGCTCGCGACCATCCAGCGGGTCCCTTCGCCCAGCTCCTTGAAAACGATGGCCGTGCCGGACGGATAGTAATCGATGTAATTGTCGAGCTCCCTCAGGAACGCCCATGTCTTGTCCCACGTCCGGGGATCCTTCGGGTTGGTATCGCCGAGGATGTACGGGAGCCCCTGGAGAAAAGCGCGGCCGGGCCCTGAGTTTGCGGGGCGCGCGTAGAGGAACTTTCCAGGGTTGGCTTTCGCCCACGCGAGAAGCTCGGCCGCCGTTTTCGGCGGATTCGGCACCTTCTCGGGGTTGTACGTGAACATCGGCCCGCCGGGGCAGAAGACGTACGCGATGCCGTAGCCTTTGAAAAGGTCGTACGCGGCCTTTGCGCCGGGGAGGTAGTTGTCAATGGACTTCTGGAACGCGGCCTTGTACTGGGGCATCAACTGCTCGTAGATGTCCTGATCCATTCCTGAGGCCATCGCGTCATAGCCAGTGAGAACCAGGGTCGTATCAAGGTTGTCTGCCATCTGCTGCGCCTTGATCTTCGAGGGCAGCTCAGGAGCGGTCAGCTTCAGGTAATCTATGTCCGCGGCGAGGCGCGGGTTTGCCGTCTTGAACGCCTCAATGGCCGTCTTCGAGAGCTGGAGATTGCCGGCGACGTCGATGATGCTGAGCTTCACCGGCTTCGCGACGCTGACCTGTGCCGCGGCGTTTGCGACGATAAGTAACGAGGCGATCAGAAGAAAGACAAGCATTCCAATCCTGGATTTCCTCTTCATAAGAGCCTCCTCAAATTTGTTTGAGAGATATACCTGCGCAAACGTGATTGTAACTGCCTCCCTGGAAATGTCAATGAAAAACACCCTGAAGACATGGTTTCTCTCAGCGGGAATGTCAAAAGCCGGTGTCTCCCTTTCGCTCACTTGTTGCGCAATGGCGGTGCCGTTATACTGCGCTGCATGCCGCCCATCTTTCGGATGCCTCATGCCTGGATTGCGCTTGTTTTGTTTCTGACGATGGCTGTCCCATCGGGAAGCGCGGCCGGTGAGGCGCCCTCGATAGAGGCACGGGCCGGGACGCTTCAGGTGACCGATGCAGAACTGCAAAAGACAATCGATCTGGCGGGCGAATGGGAGCTGTACTGGGGAAGGCTGCTCGATCCGAAGGACTTCGGCACCGGGCTTCCGGCGAGCGGAGCGATGCGCCGGACCATTCGCGTCCCGGGATCCTGGAACGATCCCGGCAATGGCTTCCCGGGAACCGGCTCCGCCACGTACCGCCTTCTCGTGAAACTACCGGACGCCACCGGTGAGCCGCTGGGACTGTATCTGAGGAATATCGCCAGCGCCTATCGCCTCTATTGTAATGGAACGCTGCTCGCGGAAAACGGCGCGGTGTCTCCCCGCATCGATCAGATCCGTGGAAACTACGCGGTGCGGACCGTCTTTTTCGATGCGAAGGGCGGGCTCGAGATCGTCCTTCAAGTCAGCAACGCTGAAGAAGTAAAGGCGGGGGTGAATACGCCGCCGCGACTTGGCTACCAG
>JBEKTX010000268.1:0-5788 GCA_049515615.1 Spirochaetia bacterium | reverse complement strand
CTCCTCTCATTTTAGTATTTACTCTGTATATAGTTGGAGTAGATGGAATCCAGAGCCAAAGGTTCAATTGTGCGCGAATCGATTTTCATGTGGGCTCATTATAATGCATTCCGCGGCGAAATCAACAGTTATTTTCAGGATTCCCTATCTCGGGCCGCGAGGCTCAGAACTCGAAGACGATCGGCGCCGACTTGTCCGTGGACCGCCTCACCTTCAGCTCAAACTTGAACACCGCCAGCTTCTTCTTCGAGGCAGGCTTCTCGATGCGCGCGATGACCATGTCGACCACAGCGCGGCCCGACTCCACGATCGGCTGGGCCATGGTCGAGATGGAGGGGTCGTAGATGCTGGCGAGCTGGATCCCGTCATGCCCGATCACAGCCACGTCGTCGGGCACCCGGAATCCGTTGTTGATCAGATACTTCACGCAGCCGATCGCCAGGAGGTCGTTGGCAGCGACGATACCGGTGGGCGGATCGTTCGCCTGCATGAAGGCGCGCGCCGCATTGAAGCCTGTGTCGAACCGGAAGTGATCGGCCACGATCAGCTCCTCCCGCAGTGGCAGGTCCGCTGTGGCCATCGCCAGCCGGAATGCCCGAAGCTTCTCCTGCGAAATGCTGCGGCTCAGCCTGCCGCCGACATAGCCGATCTTCTTGTGACCCAGTCTGATCAGGTGGTTCGTTGCGCTGAGGATCGCGGAGTGCACATCGACGACCACGCAGCTGAACTTCGTGCTCTGCACGTGCCAGCTCATCAGCGCGACAGGGGTGTGAGTCTCTAGCTCCTCAAGGCGGTTGATGATCTCCTCTTCGTCCAGGAAGCACAGGATCGCGCCGTCGACTTGGCTCGCCCCCAGGTTCACCAGGACAGTCCTCAGGACATCCATGTTCTCGTCGGTCGCGTAGAGAACCGGTGTGTATCCCTTCTGTAACGACTCCACCCTGATTGCGTTATAAAGCTCAGAATAGAAAGGATTTAGAATGCTCGGTACGATCACCGCGATGAGATTCTTCCGTCCGGTCCTCATGCTCCGGGCGATGCGGCTGGGCGTGTAATCAAGCTCCTCGACAGCCTTCCTGATGCGTTCGCGGTAGCTATCCTTCAGAGTCGGCGAGTTGTTCAAGTACTTGGATACGGTGCTGGGCGAAACTCCCGCCAGCCGGGCGACATCCTTGATTACCGCCATGTGCGTGCCGGCGTCCTACCCAGCGACGGATGCGATCCGCGCGTCCTGCTCCGCTTCTCCCCGCCCTTCATCAACACCAAGGTCCCACTCCCCGCAGCTGCAGAATGGTCGGTCAAGGTTCTCCCTGACGGGCGGAGTGTAGTGGGAAACACCGGTGCTGACAAGTCCTGGCACGCTCCGACATCATTCGCGGCTGAAAACGACGCCCCGTGTCGCCTTGGGGCGGGTCGCCTCGGGGCGGGTCGCCTTCGGGTCAAGCATGGGCTTCAAGCTCCCTACTGCGCCAGCCCCCTGCCGTCCCTGCGAGGCGGGCAGGATATTCTACCAGGGGCCCGCCGAGCTTCGCGTCTGTCGATGATGTTGGATCCGGTTTCCGCGCACACGCAGGCAAGGCGGCCCGACTGCGGCAGGCTGGATTGCGCAAACCGCCGAGCCGAGCCATTCATAGCGGCGGGCGGGTCTCGGGAACCCTTCCTCTGGACGGCTTCGAGCAGAGTCCCGCCACTGATGGCGCGTGGAGAATCTAAAACCGCGGATCGCTTCTCCGAGGCTTGCCCGCTGCGGATAATCTGAAGCAGAGCGAGCGGAGGCTTGCATTTTAGACCACAGGCGCTATAATGAGTCAACCGAAAAAATCGATTCGTGGAGGACGTAGTGGAACTGAGTTGTCTGCCCGTGTCGCTGTTCAAGGAAATCATGGAGCGGAGAATGTCCATCATCCAGTGGGCTGAGCGCGGCAGGGAGGCCGGGCTTGATGGAGTCGACATCAGCCTCCTGTTTATCGAGAGCCACTCGCCCGCCTATCTGGGGAAACTTTCCCGGGCCCTGATGGAGACGGGGGTCCCGATCGTCATGGCGGCGACCTATCCAGACTTTACACACCCGGATCCCGTTCAGCGCAGACGCGAAATGGACTACCTGCGCAGGGATATCGCCCTGAGCTCGCAGCTTCAGATTCGGTACCTCCGGGTTCTGGCCGGGCAGGCACATCCGGAGACCGGGCGCAGCGACGGCATCACATGGGCCGTCGAGAACCTTCGGCGGGCTGACGAGACAGCCCGGCAGTACGGTGTGCAGCTCCTCTACGAGGATCATTCCAAGCCCGCCGCCTGGGATTACTACGATTTCAGCTATCCAGTGGACATCTTCCTGGAGATCTGCGATGGCATCCGGGACACGGGCGTGCGCATCAACTTCGACACGGGCAACATCACTGCCCTCGGCTTGGACCCGCTCGCCATCCTGGCGAAGGTGATCGACAGGGTCGAAACGATCCACGTATCCGACATGGCCGAGAAGGGCAGGTTCCAGCCCGTATTGATCGGGACCGGAGTGGTCCCCATTGGTGAGATCTTCAAGTATCTGAAAACGACGGGCTTCGACAAGTGGCTGTGCATCGAGGAAGCCAGTTTCACAGGCATGGAAGGGATACGAAAGGCCGCGGATTTCACGAGGAAGGCGTGGGACGCGGCATAGGGCCGTGTCCGCGTGCACTCTAGCGTTGCGGGGAGGTAACCGTCAGATGAGAGCTCTCGTACTCGAAAAGCCCAATCAGCTCGTGCTGAAACAGATCGAAAAGCCCCGTCCCGAGGAGGACGAGGTCCTGGTGAAAGTGAAGGCCTGCTCGATCTGCGGCAGCGACGTGCACGGCCTGGACGACAGCTCGGGCCGCAGGCATTCCCCGATCGTCATGGGGCACGAGGCCTCGGGGGTCATGGCAGAGGCGGGCAGGTCGGTCACAAGCTTCCGATCCGGAGACAGGGTTGTCTTCAATTCGACCCTCTCCTGCGGGACGTGTCACTACTGCCGGCGCGGCCTGCAGAACATGTGCGTGAACGGAAAAGTGTTCGGAGTGTCCTGCGACAGCTACCGTCTGCAGGGAGCCATGGCGGAGTACATCGCAGTGCCCCAGCGCATTCTCTACCATCTTCCCGACTCTGTCAGCTTCGAGCAGGCAGCGCTGGTTGAGCCGCTCTCCATCGCGCTACACGCCGTCAATTCCGCGAAAATCCAGCTCGGAGACGTGGCCGTCGTGTTCGGCGCAGGCACCATCGGCATCATGCTCATCAAGCTGCTCAAGCTGACCAGCTGCGGGACGGTCATCGCCGTCGACATCGATGACTCGAAGCTCGAGCTTGCCGGCAAGACCGGCGCAAGCTGCTGCCTCAATTCCGCCAAGGTCGATCTACCGTCGAAAATACTGGAACACACGCAGGGCCGGGGGGCAGACATCGCGTACGAGGCTGTCGGGATTCCCGAGACCACGAGGGCCGGGATCGAGTGCCTGGGAAGGCTGGGCTCCTTCGTGCTGCTCGGCAACCTCACTCCGAACATCGAGCTGCAGGTGCAGCAGGTTGTGCTCAAGCAGCTCAGGCTCATCGGCTCGTACTGCTTCGCCAACGAGGCGGAGACCAGCCTGAAGTTGCTCGCCGAAAAGAGCGTGGTGGTCGACGACCTCATTTCCGTGGTCGCTCCCCTCGAGGAAGGGCAGAAGCTGTTCGAACGGCTGCGAAACGGCGAAAAGGGCCTTAGGAAAGTCGTCCTCGTGCCCTGAGATGGCCTTGAAAGGAGCCAGGAGGTGGGTCAGTCGGGAGGCAAGCTGCTGCGCGCGCTCAGTGTCGAAGAGCTGGAGCTGAAGGCGTGGGAGATACGACTGGAGCTGATCCGCATTTTCTCGTTCGGCAAGGCTCACCATTTTGGTGGATCGCTTTCCTGCGTCGAGCTTCTGACCTGCCTCTACTTCCACAAGATGCGATATTCCGCCCTGCTAAAAGATGACCCTGGAAGAGACCGCTTCATTCTCAGTAAGGGGCACTCCGTGCCCGCCCAGTACGTAATCCTGTCTATGTTGGGCATCCACCCGATGGATCAACTGCGCACAATCAAGCAGCTCGGTACGCGGTTTCAGGGGCATCCGGACGTCGCCAAGACCGCGGGAATTGAGGCGCCAACGGGCTCTCTGGGCCAGGGGCTCTCCTTCGCGAACGGCATTGCGCTCGCGTCGCGGATGGATTCGAGGAACTTTCAGATCTTTGTCTTGCTGGGAGACGGGGAATTGCAGGAGGGGCAGGTCTGGGAAGCTGCGATGACCAGTTCCCACCACCGGCTCACCAATGTCTGTGTACTCGTCGACTGGAACAAGTACCAGAGCCAGGGAAGCGTGCGGGAGATAAAGAACATCGAGCCGCTCGACGAGAAATGGGCGGCGTTCGGGTGGGACGTGATCTCAATTGACGGTCATGACGTTGTCCAGATTTGCGGAGCGCTCGATCGGGTGAACGGGCGCGGCGGCAAACCTGTTGCGATCATCGCCTCGACGGTGAAGGGCAAGGGCGTCAGCTTCATGGAAAACACCTTCAAATACCACAATGCCAGCATCACCGAGCAGGAATACAAGGATGCACAGCAGGAGATCCTTGACCAGATCAGAATCCGCTCGGCGACAAGGGCGTGAAAGACCATGTTGAAACAGAATCCTGAAGAGACCAGGGATAGGTACGGCAAAACGCTCGTTCGCCTTGCGCGGCAGGACCAAAGAGTGATTGCCATGGATTGCGACCTGGGGAGATCCACCCGCTCCTATGGCGTCACGGAGGTCGATCAGAGACGTTTCATCGATATGGGCATCGCCGAGCAGGACATGATTTCGACCGCAGCCGGTCTCGCGTCCTGCGGGAAGATTGTCTTCGTGAACACCTTCGCAATCTTCCTGACAGGTAGGGCCTTCGATCAGATTCGCCAGCAGGTGTCTCTGCCCAGGATGAATATCAAGCTCTGTGGATCGAGCGCCGGCATCACGCTGGGCGCTGACGGGGCGACGCACCAATCAATCAACGACGTTGGACTGATGCGATGCCTCCCGCATATGAGCGTCCTTGTGCCCGGCGACGCTGACCAGACGGAGAAAGCTGTTCTCGCCGCCTACAAGCACGTCGGGCCGGTGTACCTGCGGCTGTCCAGGTACCAGCTCGCCGGTTTTCTCCCCCCCGATTGCCCGTTCAAAATGGGCAAGGCAGTCGCGCTCCGCGAGGGCAGTCACGTCGCGCTCGTTGCGACCGGTCCCGTCACATATCATGCTCTCGAGGCGGCGGGCCGTTTGGAAGCGAAAGGCATCTCCGCTGGAGTATATAATTTCCACACAATAAAGCCCTTCGACACCGCATGTGTTCGGGAAATCGCCCACCACTATCGGGTTGTCTTCACCGTCGAGGAGCACAACGTCATTGGCGGGCTCGGCAGCGCCTTCACTGAGGCGCTTGCGGAGCTTTGGGAGCCGGCACTGAAGCCTCCGGTGCACCGGTTGGGCGTGCGCGACACCTACGGAGAGTCTGGAACCGCAGAAGAGTTGCTGCATAAGCACCGTCTCGATGCAGAAGGGGTCACGCAGACCGTCCTGGAAAACCTGGACGGGCGCAGCGAAAATCAGAGGTGAAAGCGAATGGGACATACGAACTATCTTGAGTGGCTGTCAGCGGAGACACCGACAGCATGGTGGCACGACTCCGCCGATCCCAGGGAGTTGGCCCTGGCAAGGACCTGGCGGGCGACGGGCGTCACGACCAACCCCGTGCTCACTGCCGCCGCAGTACGAGCCGAAGAAAG
>JBEKTX010000267.1:0-5798 GCA_049515615.1 Spirochaetia bacterium | reverse complement strand
GCGCGTCGTGCGCGTTCGCGATCGAACGGTCCACGATGGAGGAAGCGTGAATCGGGAAACCCGGTGGCTCGAGCCCTGCGGGTCCGGAACAGCTCGTTGTTCGTTGATGCGATCTCATCCCCGTAGTACAGGACAGGCGTCCCGGGCATTGAGAAGAGCAGCGAGAATGCAAGGACCGTCCAGTCCGGGTCCCGCCCCAGCATCTCGAAAAGCCTGCCCGAGACGCCCTGTCCGCCGCGGAACATCCAGGATGGCTGCCGGCACAGGGCACGGACGATCTCCCCACGCTCCGAAGAGGGGAGGAGGTCAAGGGTGAGCTCGTCGTGACAACGCAGGAAAGTAAGCCACGCGCACCCTTCGGGAATGCGCGGGAATCGAGCCGCGGCAAGCTCGCCCGGATCTTCCCGAATGAGCGCTCTCCAGAACAGCGGGAGAAGGGGAAAATGATACGCGGCGTGGCATTCGTCGCCATCGCCGAAATACTTTTGTAGAACAGGTGCCGGTTGGTTCGCTTCCGCGATCAGCAGGCTCTCGCCCCCGAGAATCGCGAGGGCCGCCCGGAAGGCCTTCAGAACGAGATGCGTCTGTGGAAGGCTTTCGCACGAGGTTCCTTCCGCCTTCCAAAGCATTGGCGCGGCATCGAGGCGGAAACCTTCCACACCCTTCAGCCTCCAACCGGCCAGCACACGGATCATGGCGGCGAGGACCGCGGGCTCACCGTAGTTGAGATCGGGCTGGAAGGGGTAGAATCGGTGCAGGTAAAACTGTCCCCCCTCGTCCGACCACGTCCAGTTCGAATCCACCATCCCCTCGAAAATGTGAGAAGCCTGCGCGTACCCCGTGTTGGAATCACTCCAGTGATACCACGAGCGGTACGGGGATCGGCGGTCGGTGCAGGCCGATCTGAACCACGGATGAGTGTCTGAGGTGTGATTGATGGCGACGTCGAATACCACCAGTATGCCTGCCTCACGGGCGCGCGTGAGCAACCGGGCAAAGGCGGGATTGCCGCCGAAACGGGGATCTACCGCAGTGTAGTCGCTGATGTCGAAGCCTTCGTCACGGCCGGGAGACCGAAGCAGGGGCAGAATCCAGAGCGCCTGGACGCCCAGTGACCTCAGCCGATCGAGCTCGTCGGCCAGGCCGTCCAAGGGCTCGCCGGGCGTATTGGAGAACGCATCACCATAGCAGCAGTAGACAAGGCCAGAGGAATCGAAGGGCCGGCCAGAGTCGGAAGGCAGGCCTCTACGCGCGTTTTCCAGGTAGGCGATCAGCGCGTCGCGCATCGTTCGCTCGCCGAGGTAAAGTTGTTCCCAAAGCCCGATCAGCCGTTTGCGACCCTCGTTTGCGTCCATATCCCTTCCTTAAAAAACAGTTGACAGATGCGGGAAAATGGATCATCCTCGTTATGAAAGAGCTTTCATGAAAGTTCTTTCATAAACAAAGAATATCATGCCGGAAAGAGGCGGGTCAACCATCTATGGAGTCGCGGCTCACGCAGGAGTGAGCATTTCCACGGTATCGCGGTTCCTCAATTCCCCAGAGAAAGTGAACATAAAGACGGCAGAGCGCATCAAGGTTTCCATGGACCAGCTCGACTACTTTCCTCAAGGGAATGCGGGAAAGCGTGTATACCGGAGCATTCGGCGGATCGGAGTCCTGACCCCCTTCTTCCCGGCGCCATCGTTTGTTCAGCGCATGCAGGGCATGACCGGGGTTTTCCGGGAGGCGCACTGCGAGATGGTGGTCTGCACCGTGGACACCCCCGAGCAGCTTGCCGAGTACATGCACTCAATATCCTTTCTGCGCAGGTTCGACGGCCTGATCATCATGTCGATGCACGTGGGTGAGGAGGATGCCTGCCGGCTCCTCGAGTCCGGTCTCCATGTGGTCATGATCGAATCCGTGAACCCGCTGTTCACCTGCGTCGATGCGGACAACGCTTTGGGCGGGCGCCTTGCAGCCCAGTGCTTCCTGCAGAAGCGCTACCTGCCCTGCGCATTTGTCGGGGAGCAGACATCCCTCCCCTACTCCTTGCAGCCCAGCGGCACCCGGCTGGCCGGCTTCCGCGAGGCCCTCGAAGGAGCGGGCCATCCGCTGGCTCCCGGGCTCATCCGAACCGGCAAGGTCAGCGTCGACGATGCGTGCCGCATGGCAGGTGAGCTGCTGGACCTGGCCGCGCCGCCGCGCGCAATCTTCGCCATGTCGGACCTCCAGGCATTCGGTGTTCTCAAGGCAGCCCGACAACGGAGGATCGCGGTGCCCGGAACCCTCGCGGTCCTGGGCTTCGATGACATCGAGGCGGCGGGCTTCATGGACCTGAGCACGGTGAGCCAGTCGCTTGAAGAATCGGGACGGGTGGCGGCCGAGCTTCTGATCGACAGCATCCGTGATCCGCGCCGGCCCCGACAGCGCGTGCACCTGGACGTGCAGGTTGTGGAGCGGGGCACCACATGAACGGATGCCCTTCGGCCGGGAGGCGCAACACTGTTGTCACGTATGCTCCCCGTTGGGGAGACTGCAATTTCCATTGGGAAGGAGAAGGAAGATGAGACAGAAAATCATCGCCATCCTCGCGATCCTGACCCTGGCTGCCGGCGCGACTGCGCTCTGGGCAGATCCGCTGTCCGACGCGTATGCCGGAAAGTTCAAGGGGACGACCGTGACCATGTCGGGTCCCTTTACCGACAACGACGCGGTGAAGTTCAATGAGTCGGTCAAGGACTTCGAGTCACGAACAGGGATCAACATCCAGTACGAGGGCTCGAAGGAGTTCGAAGCGTCGATATCGATCCGGGTGAACGGAGGGAATCCGCCCGACGTGGTGGACTTCCCGCAGCCCGGCCTGCTGGCGAACTTCGTCAAGACGGGCAAGTCACTGGACCTCAGCAAGGTCCTCGACATGAGCAAGGTGAAGGCAAACTATGTCCAGAGCTGGCTGGACATGGCGACGATCGCGGGTCCCAAGGGACCGATCATGGCGGGCATCTGGGCCCGGGTCAACGTGAAAGGAATCATCTGGTACAACAAGAAAGCCTTCGATGGGGCCGGCTACAAGGTACCCGCCACCTGGGCCGAGCTCCTCAAGCTGATGGACCAGATCAAGAAGGACGGCGATACCCCGTGGGCAATAGGGATCGAGTCCGGCGCCGCTACGGGGTGGGCCGCAACGGACTGGACCGAGCAGCTGATGCTCCGCACGACCTCTCTCTCGAATTACGACCGGTGGGTGAAGGGACAGCTGAAGTTCGATTCCCCCGAGGTGCGCCACGCCATCCAGCTCTGGTCGGATATCTGGTTCGGCCCCGGCAATGTGTACGGCGGACGCACCGCGATCGCCACGACAAGCTTCGGAGACTCCTCCAAAGTCCTTTTCGACAACCCGCCCAAGGCATGGCTGCACAACCAGGGCAACTTCATCGTGACCTTCTTCCCCGGCGGTCTCACGCCCGGCGTGGACTTTGACTTCTTCCAGCTGCCGGCTGTGAACTCCACCTATGGCGCGCCCGTCGAGGTGGGCGGCGACATCTACGGGATGTTCAACGACCGCCCCGAGGTCCGGGCGGTTATGCAATACTTCACCTCGGCCGAATCGTTGAAAACCTGGGTCCAGTCAGGGGGCGCGCTCGCTCCCCAGCGTGATGCCCAGCTCGACTGGTACACCAACCCGGTGGACCGCAAGCTCGGAGAGCTTCTCAAGAACGCCAAGGCAGTCCGGTTCGACGGGTCCGACCAGATGCCCGGCGCGGTCGGCGCGGGCTCGTTCTGGAAGGAAATGACCGCGTACGTGTCCGGAACCCACACTCTTGACCAGTCGGTCAAGGCCATCGACGCCTCCTGGCCGAAGTAGCGGACCGGTTGTAAGCTGACAGGGAGGGCTGCGGCGGAGCCGCGGCCCTCTCCATGAGAACAGTCATTCACGCGGGAGGCAAACCGTGGCGAATCCGAACCGTCTTCTCAGGCCCCTCTCCTTCATCGCGCTTCTCCTCGTGACGGCCTTCGTGCTCTACGGGGGATTTGCCTTGCTGAAGAAACTCGGCAGCTCGAAGATCCTGGCAACCGGATTCGCGCTGGTCTGGGGGATCGGTTCCGTCGCGCTGTTGTACTTTGTCCTGAACATGGGGGCGGAACGGCTGCCGCGGAGGGCGCGGAGCGTCCTCATCCCGCTCGTTTTCGCGGGGCCGGCGCTCGTGCTGCTTTTCTGGTTTCTCGTCCTTCCGACCCTGCGCACCCTGTGGCTTTCCTTCCTCGATGACACGAGCACGCGCTTTGTGTTCCTGGAGAACTACCGTTTCGCTTTTACCAATCCCATCATGCTGGAAAGCTTCCGCAACAATCTCCTCTGGATGGTCTTTGGCACCATATTCTGCGTAGGCCTCGGGCTGGTGATCGCGGTGCTGACGGATCGCAGCAAGTGGGAGAAGTTGTACAAGGCCGTCATCTTCATGCCGATGGCGATCTCGTTCGTCGGGGCGGGCGTCATCTGGAAGTTCGTGTACTCCTACAAGGGCGAGGCCCCGGGGCTGCAGGAAATCGGCCTCCTCAACGCTATCGTCGTCGCCTTTGGCGGCAAGGCCCACGCATGGCTTCTGTTCGGAGGCTGGAACAATCTCCTCCTCATCGTGATCATGGTGTGGCTGCAGACCGGGTACGCCATGGTGATCCTTTCCTCGGCGATCAAGGCCGTGCCGTCGGAGCTGCTGGAGGCTGCCCGCATCGACGGCGCAGGTGAGCTGCGGATCTTCTTCCGCGTGATCATCCCCGTGATCGAGGGGAGCCTCGTCACGGTGACCACCACGATCGTGATCTTCAGCCTGAAGCTGTTCGACATCGTGCGGGTGATGACCGGCGGGAACTACGGCACCAACGTCATTGCGAACGAATTCTACATGGAGCAGTTCACCTACGGGCAGACGGGAAGGGCGAGCGCCATCGCCATCGTGCTCCTCGTGGCGATCGTTCCCGTCATGATCTACAACCTTCGACGGTTCGCCGAGAGGAGGGCCTTCAGATGAGAAGGAAGCGTGCGCTCACCGAGGGAACCGGGGCGCGAGGCGGGATATCCGTCAACATCGTCCTCATCGTGATCTGCGTGGTGTGGGCCGTGCCGACCCTCGGGATACTCGTCACCTCGTTCCGGGATTCACGCGACATTTTCAGCTCCGGCTGGTGGACCGCGCTGCCGCACCGCGGCTGGGTGACCACCGGCGAGGTCCGGATCGATCCCTCGGCTGACGTCGACGGCCCGATAACCGTGGAGGGCACGACGGCGACCTTTGAACAGTGGCGCGAAGGCGTCCAGGTCGGACACGACCGCAGGCTGCTCTGGTATGGAAACAAGCGCACCCGTACCCTGACGGCCCAGGCGCTGCGCTGGGTCGGCTTCGGCGCCAATCTCAACCTGGACAACTACAGTGGTGTGCTCTCGGGCCAGAAGGTCACCTACCGCGACGCGAACGGGGACACCATCACCCGCCAGGGCAATAACTTTTCCGATGCAGTCTTGAACTCGGTCGCCGTTGCCATCCCCTCCACCCTGATCCCGATCCTGATCGCCGCCTTCGCGGCATATGCGTTTGCCTGGATGGAGTTCCCCGGTCGCAAGTCGCTCTTCGTCCTCGTGGTGGCCCTGCTGGTCGTGCCGCTGCAGATCGCGCTCATCCCGGTGCTGAGGGACTTCACGCGGCTCCAGCTCAACGGAACATTCCTCGCGATGTGGCTGGCTCACACCGGGTTCGGGCTCCCGCTGGCCGTCTACCTTCTGTTCAACTACATCAGTCAGCTCCCGCGCGACATCT
>JBEKTX010000266.1:0-5808 GCA_049515615.1 Spirochaetia bacterium | reverse complement strand
TAGTTCCGGTCGGCTTTTCGTACACGTGCAAGGATCTCCTCGGAACTCTTGGCCCACACGAAGCGTTTGCCGGATTCGTTCCAGTGATGGACGTAGTCCATGATCGCCCGCTCCAATTCCTTGACGCTGCTCCAGCTCCCACGTCGGATACGCTTTGTTGTGATCTCTGAAAACCACCGCTCTACCAAGTTCAGCCAAGAGCTATGTGTGGGAGTGAAGTGAACTACAAACCGACCGGGACGTGCCTCCAAGAACTCACGCACTTTTTTGGTGTCATGACTGGAGGCGTTGTCGACGATCAGGTGGAGCACCTTCTTCTTTGACGTCCTGCGGTCTACCAACTCGAGAAACTCGATGTACTCTGTCTGGCGGTGTCGATCTGCAAGAGCTCCGATCACCTTGCCGGAGGACACGTTGAGCGCCGCATACAGATTGGTGACCCCATGGCGGATGTAGTCATGAGTCTGCCTCTCGGGAATGCCCTGCCGCAGCGGCAGAATCGGCTGCGCGCGTTCCAGCGCCTGGACCTGCGATTTCTCATCAATACTGAGCACAATTGCGTTCTCTGGTGGGTTGAGGTACAGCCCCACGATATCTTCCAGCTTCTGTTCGAAAGCCGGATCGTCGCTGCTACGGAAACGCTTGACCAGATGAGGCTTCAGGTCGTGGGCCTGCAGAATCTGATGCACCTTTGTGTGGCTGATACCCACCTGCTTCGCGATCTCTCTCGTCGACCAGTGAGTAGCGTCCTTGGGCTGCTGGGTCTGTACCAACTTCAGGACTCGATTGATCACCTTCTGGCTGAGCGGAGCTTTCCCTGGCTTGTGGTTCGGCTGTTTCAAAGGAGAAATCGATTGGCGGCGCATGGATCACGAGTATTTCATCGAAGGCGTCCATCTGCCGGTTCCCCGCGATGCACAGGAATTCGTGACGGCTCTCGGCAAGGAGTTTCCTGCCGAGAACGAACCCATCACCGAGTTCTTTGAGCAGATGAAGCACGTTTACCGAGAAATGTACTCGGACATAGACAAGACCGGCGGCGTGCCTACATATCCACGAACAGTAGAGGATCTGCTGGCGTATTCAGCATCCCATCCTCATGCCATGAGATGGATGGATCGCCCGTTCAGCGAGATGCTTGACACATATTTCAAAGACGTGCGGCTGAAGAAACTCCTGACGGTTCTGACTGGCTACCTGAGCGACGATCCAACCGTGCTGACGACCGGCGAATTGGCCCCCATCTTCGGCTATTACTTCGATGGCGGATACTATCCCGCGGGTGGCTCGCAGGTCCCGGCGAATGCGCTGGTCAGGGTCATCGAGAGGCACGAAGGTCACCTTCATCTGCGCACCCCGGTTGAGCACATTATCGTCGATGACGGCAGGGCGACAGGGGTGCGACTGGCGAGCGGCGATGTGCATCACGCCAAAGCGATCATCTCCGATGCTGACCTGCGAAGGACGTTCCTTGACTTAGTGGGAAGCGATCGCCTGCCTCTGCATTTCGGTCGCCAGCTGGAAGCGCTCCAGCCTTCAACCTCTGCCTTCATAGTCTTCTTAGGCCTCGACTTTGTTCCGGAGATAGCCTAGATAAGCATCACCGATGGAGTGGGCATTATGATTCCGCCCAAAGCTGATCCTTCACTCGCGCCAACTGGCCACGCCGCCGTGACGCTTGTACGGCTCGTGCCACAGCCCGAGGTTGCCTCCTGGGATCGAGAAGCTCCAAACTACGCTCAGCGAAAGCGCGAAATCGGCGATGAGCTGATCGCCACCGCGGAGCGCGTCATCCCCAGACTACCTGAGCACATCGTCTATAGACAAGAAGGAGCACCACCGACATTCGCACGTTTTGCGTGGACGACTGGCGGAAGCATCTACGGCCCGGCACGGAATTCGAAGCGGCCGCCAGTCAAGTCCCCGTTGCCGGGGCTTTACTTGGCTGGGTCGGGAGTTTTCCCCGGGGCTGGAATCGAGGCAGTTGTAATATCCGGCACCCTAGCCGCGGATGCCCTTTACAGTCGGTCATAGAGCTGGCTTCATCCCCCCCTCTCCCCTCCGAACCCGCTTAGGCATCGCGCTCTTCCGGCGATTCCCCTTGCGACCTTCCAATTGATCCGCTCCTGTAATCCCCGATAGCACCACAGGCGCTCGGTCGGGGAACGACG
This sequence comes from Spirochaetia bacterium, assembly GCA_049515615.1. Taxonomy (GTDB): domain Bacteria; phylum Spirochaetota; class Spirochaetia; order SZUA-6; family Fen-1364; genus Fen-1364. Next base: position 3,637 of record JBEKTX010000266.1, on the reverse strand, counting down.
CCAGTAGCTGCAAGTCTCCCCCCATTGCCCTTACAGCCTTTCTAAGTGTTGACAGTAGCATGTCACTACGTTTCTCCAGACGCGAAACCCCCTCCTGCCGTATTCCCAGCTCCTTCGCGATCCGAACCTGCGTCACCTTGCGCGCTCGTCGTAGTTCTCGAAGCGTCATCTCCTCAGCAAAAAGCTCAGCTGCACGCGCATCTATCTTCCTTCGCCGCCTTGCACTTAGCGCGTTGATCTTTTGATCTAGGCTCTTCATGTATCTCGCTTCCTTTCTCTTTTCAGCTTTAGGAGGTACTTGCGATACCTCTGGTCGGCTCTTGCAATCAATCGCCTATAGAAAAGTCGCTGACTCCCTCCTGACTTATCTCCGCCGCATAGCAGGATCGCCTGTCGCTTTGGGTCAAAAATAAGAGCTATTCTCCAAACACCACCTCCCGCATCGAATCGAAGCTCCTTCATGTTTGTATAGCGGGAGCCATTCAGGGTATCGACGCGAGGCCGCCCCAACCGTGGACCAAATTCCACCAGAAGTCTTAAGTTTGCCAACGCCTCGTCCTGTACTTCCTTAGCGAGTTCATCAAACTCAGCCTCGAACTCCTCATGAAAGTACACTTTCCACGGCATTTACAAATTATGCCTCGAAAGACATATTTGTCAACAGGCTGGTTCGAGCACGGAAATCAAGAATGCGAGGTTGGACTTGACAGCGAGTGACATAACGTAATATTGCAGCCAAGAGCATATCTACCACTCTGAGTCTGACCCCGGGAGCCTAAATAGATGGCCACTGTCCGCAACATGGACGTCCGCCATCGGGATTTTCCGCCGGAAGTACGTTGCGTTCGACAGCAACACTAAGAAATTCACTCCCACCGGAGAACGATATGAAGTAGAGGTCATGGTGTATCGCACCAGGCGTTCGCTTCGGTGCCAATGGCGTCATGGTTTACCGCGACTCTGATGGCAGGAGGCGAAGACATGGGCTTCGTAAGGCGACTTTCGAGATGGCAACGGTTACAAACTGGCTTGACACGATGCCCGGCGACACTAGAATTGTATGTGAGAGAAGGGATATCTCAGGGGAAGAACGTCACTTCTGAAAGTGCGAAGATGAAATTGACAGTATTCTCAGTCCTGCTTCATACTAAACTCGCATCTGGGTGCACGCTTTCCAGGTGCGCTTTTCGCTGAAACCTGACGTGGGAGGCGACCCGTGAGTGATGTAGCTCCCCCCACCGATTCTCTGGGCACCCGCAAGCTCACCGCCATTCTTTCCACCGACGTGCACGGCTATGCACGCCTGATGTCCTCCGACGAAGAGGATACTGTCAAGCGCCTGTCTGCCTTTCGGGAGATCATCTTCAGGCTCATACGGGAGAACAGGGGGAGGGTTGCCAACACGGCGGGGGATGCAGTGCTGGCAGAGTTTGCAAGCGCCAAGGATTCGGTCAATGGGGCAATCCAGATTCAGAAAGTTCTCGGCGAACAGAACGCGCCTGTGAGTCCTGAGTGTCAGATGCACTTTCGTATTGGAGTCAATCTTGGGGACGTCTACGAGCAGCAGGGAGATCTCTTTGGGGACGGGGTCAACATTGCTGCGCGCATCCAGGCCCTTGCGGATCCTGGGGGCATCTTGATTTCCTCTTCGGTCTACGAGCAGCTGGAACGCAAGTCAGACATACAGGTGGAGTTTGCAGGCGAGCAGCAATTGAAGAACATCGAGAAGCCCGTGCGGGTCTATCGTGTGGTGACAAAGACGGCTCCTACTCTTGTGATTGCAACGCCTTCTCGCCTTCGGGAGGTTGAGGAAGAGCTTGTTCCGTCAATTGTTGTGGGTGTGCTTCCCTTTGACAACGCGTCGAACGATCCCGAACAGGGGTATTTTTGTGACGGCCTGACCGAGGACCTGACCACTGCGCTTGCCAACACCGCGCTGGCAACCACCGCCATCCTGCGGATCAAGGTTGTGTCGCGCAACCTGATGTTTGGCTTCAAGGGGAAGACCCCTGACGTTCGGCAACTGGGTCATGATCTGGGTGCGACACACATCATCGAGGGCAGCGTTCGAAAGGCGGGCAACAAGCTACGGATCAATGCGCAGCTTCTTGAGACGAAAAACGGCAGCCATCTGTGGGCACAGCGCTACGACAAGGAGCTCACTGACCTCTTTGAGATTCAGGACGATATCGTGCGTAGCATCGTGACAGAGTTGGATGTGCAGTTTGTGGGCGGACAGCAGATGCGAGTCCTTAGAGCTGGCACAAACAATACCGAAGCCTATGATCTTTTCCGACGAGCATTTGGTGTCGCAAATGTCTCTTCGCCTCAAACTTTTGATCGCGTCGTAGGGTTGCTAGATGAGGCTATCCAGCTTGATTCTGGTTTTAGCGCGGCGTACGCTTTCAAAGCTGTAGTTCTCCTCATGAAGGTGCGAAACAAAATGGCCACTGACCGAAACGAAACGATACGCCAGGCACGTCTGGCTCTGGAGAGAGCTCTTCAACTGAACAAGCGTTCTGCTTTGGGCCACTCAGCTTTGGGTATGTTCCATCACTACTACAAGCAGTTCGAGCAAGCGCAAAAAGAGTTCGAACTCGCGGTCTCTCTGGATCCTAATTCAGCGACAGTATACGGTGCTTATGGCTGGTTTTGCCTTCAAACCAAGAATTACGATAAAGCGTTGTACTGTGCCCGTCAAGCTAACGCACTCTCACCTGTTCCCCTCCTGATTAACTTCGAACTTGAGGCGCTGAGCCTTCAATTCCTAGGCAGACTGGAGGAGGCGCTTGCGATAACCTCACGTGAGTTACGACAGCAGCCAAAGGATCTGCTTCTTCTCGTGGCACATGCAGGAATCGCAGCACAACTTGGCCTAACGGAAGAGGTTGCTTCAGCCCGTTCGAAGGTTCTTGAGATCCAACCAGACTTCAACTCGGTGCGCTATGCAACCGATATTGGGATGTTGGATTCGGAAACGGCGGCGCAGTATGCCGAAATGCTGCACAAGGCGGGTTTGCCCTAGGCCGAGCATGTAGCGCCTTCCGTTTGCATCTACGTGATGGTGCTCACTTTCTAGGTATTCCTGATCATAGCTGGTGCAGACCGGGTTTCTAAAGAATGCTTTCCGCAGCCCTGGTGGCCCTTTTGTTGTCTCTCATCGTATCAATAATCTTTATATTTGATAGAACCTTATTGATGTTCGATTGCGCCAATTCGCCAATCTACAAATAGACACGGAAAGACACAGTGAGATACGCACGGGCGAAGATGGGCGCCACCTTCAGGGTCTAGTGCCGGCAACGAGGAGATAAAGAAGAGTTCATTCCCTTCCCCGGATGCAACGGCGAAGCTTCTCTCCCCTCTGCCAGCTCCCTGGCGCGAGGAGTTCCGCAAGGCTACGGTGCAGGCTGACTATGCCAAGCTGCAGCGCATGATCGACGCGATCCAGACGGCGAACCCTGCCGCGGCGGACGCGCTCTCATGCCTGTCTCGGACATCACCCAGTCTCGCGGCGATCATGTCCAGCGCCTCGTCCCACGCGGCTTCCCGGAACGAGGTCGAGCCCCGCGGACCGATCCGGATCAGGGGCGTCGAAAGCCGTTCGGGAGCGTAGTGCGCTCTCACCAGGCCGAAG
>JBEKTX010000265.1:0-5812 GCA_049515615.1 Spirochaetia bacterium | reverse complement strand
ACTACGTACGTCGGTTCGATATCGGTAATGATGAACCCGGCGTCGTGCAGGGGTCCGGTGAGCCCGCTTTCGCCGATGACGAAAACTTTGCCGTTGCTCTTTTGAGTCTTCAGGAAGCTGGCGGTGGCCATGGCCGATGTGAAGATGCGGCGCGGTTCGACCATCAGCCCGATGCTGCTCAGGCGGGAGGAGAGATCATTCTGCGTGTACTGCGGGTTGTTCGTCAGAACGAGGAACTCCAGCCCCCGCTCCCTCAGCAGCGCGACAAAGCCGTCCGCGCCCGGCACAAGAGACATGCCCCGCACCAGCACACCGTCCATGTCGATGAGGTAGTTCTTTTTCTGCACGGCCATGTGCTTCGATGATACCGTGCGGTTCCGTGGGCGACAAGGCGAGCGCCCCGGGTGACCCGACAGCAGGCACCGGAGTATACTCGCATTCGATGCCGGAGGATACGCTCTGCCTTGCAGAAACCTGAAGCGATCCTGTTCGATTTGTGGGGCACCCTCATCAACTCCATTAATTTCGATCCGGAAAAGGGCCATGCCGCGGTTCTGGAGACCTGCGAGAATCCGAACGGGGTTTCTCTTGAGGACGTGCTGGATCTCGGCAGGAGAGTCGTCAATGCGACGGTGGCACGGGAGGAAGAGGCTGCGCTGGAATACACCCAGGCCTCGCTCCTGCGGCTGGTGGCCGATGCGTTCGGGCTGCGCCCGCGCAAGAGCATCGAAGAAAGCGAATGGGTGTTCTGGCACGCCTCGCTCGAGGTGAGTCTGATCGACGGTGTCGGCGACCTGCTGCGCGAGGTGGGGGCGCGGGGGATGCCAATGGGCGTCGTGAGCAATTCCTCGTTCGCCGGATGCACGCTCGAGCGGGAGTTGGAGGTTCAGGGCATCCGTCACGCCTTCCGATTCGTGATCTCAAGCGCCGACTATGGCGTTCGAAAACCCGATCCCCTGATCTTCGAGGTTGCCCTGCGCCGACTCGGGCTCGAGGCCGGAAGGGTGTGGTTTGCCGGAGACAATGTGGGCTACGATATCATCGGCGCACGCCAGGCAGGGATCTTCCCCGTGGCGTACAACCCGCGCAAGAAGATCCCCGACACTGTCGGAGAGCACGCCGTCATTTTCTCCTGGGATCAGCTCATGCCCCTGATTTCTTCCGTGTGACCGACGTCGCATGGTGACGCTCTATCCCGCGATAGTCCTGTTCCGCCCCTTCCGTTTCGCTTCATAGAGCGCCTGGTCGGCGCGGGCGAGCATCTCCTCCATCCTTCCTTCGGCAAGAACTCCAACGCCGATGCTCACGGTGACCTGCAGGTTCCTCGTGCCCATCGGAGTTTCCGCGATACCGGCGCGGATCCTCTCCGCCGCCAGCACAGCTCCGTGAGCGTCCTGGTGCGGCAGGACGACCAGGAACTCTTCCCCACCATAGCGGCCTGCGAAATCGGAGTCGCGCACCGTGGCGGCGAGCCGGTGCGCGACTCCCGCCAGCACTTCGTCCCCCGCGGCGTGGCCGTAGGTATCGTTGACTGTCTTGAAGTGATCGATGTCGGTCATGAGGACGGCGAGAGGCAGGCGGTAACGTCCGGCGCGTGACGCTTCCCGGGCCACAGCTTCCATGATCGCTCGACGGTTCAGTATGCCCATGAGCGGATCAGTCGTCGCCAGTTGCTCCAGCATCGCCGATTTCTCGGCCAACTGGTCGAGCATTGCGTCGAAGTTTTCAGCGAGGGTTCCGATCTCGTCGCGCCGGCGCAGCCCGAGCCGTGCGACGAATGTGCCGGTCGTGCGGATGGAAACGACCATGCGCGACAGGCGGTCCAGGGGGACGAGGATCGTCGAGCTCATCAGAGAGGCGAGCGCGACCAGGACGATTGCCAGACCACCGAGGAGCGGCGCGAACGACCACAGGATGGTTGCCCTCCCGTGTTTCATGATGTCTGTCGGCCTTTCCACGGTCAGTCGAGCGATCGGCGAGCCCTGGAAATCTCGGAGCAGGGTGGAGGCCTCGAGAACGGGTCCCCTGACATGGATCCATGGACCCAGCCCCGCAGGAAGTGGATCGCCGGGGACGATGGGCTGGAACAGGAAGGCGACCTGCGTCCTTTCCTGCACCCGGTCGTACAGAGAGCCGCTCAGAAATCTCCCCAGGAGCATTGTGCCATTGACCGGACCCTTGTCCCGGTCGAGCAGAAGGGGGCAAGACGCGATGAGCAGCAAGCCCGCGTTCGTTGCCATCATGCCGTGACGGACGGCGGCGGCTGCGAGCGGCGGGGTGCCCGCCGCCCAGACCAACGGGTGTCCCACGGAGAAAGCAGGCAGGGAAAGTGAAGCAAACGGGACGGCCTGCCGTGTAGAAGGATCTAGGGCCCTGGCCCACACCAGGCGGCCCTTCGAATCGAAAACTGACACGAGGTCCACGGCATGCGTTTCGAGGAGCTTGTCGCCTATCCGGGGGGCATTTCCCAACTCCCCCAATGCAGCCCCTTCCCGAGCGGTCCGGACGAGATCCTCCTCCTCCGCTGCAAAGCTCTCAACGACCCTCCTGCTGTCCTGCACAGCTTCCCGCGCCTCGAGAGCCGCAAACGAGGGGAGCACGAAAAAAGTCTGAGCGAGCGCGGCGCAGACCGCAGAAAAGGCGCCGGCCGCAACGACCATGAGTACCATCTTGAGCGTGAGAGAGAGCCCGCCGTTATTGCGGCCTGCCGTGCCCATAAGAGCCTCGATAAGTTCCGGCGATGCCAAGCTTCATGGCTTTCGCATCAACGCGCTGCAAGAAATATGCAATTGTCAGGCCAATTCCTCGAATTCCCCGAAGTCGCCAAGAATTGTCATGATTATGCATGAAAATGCGGCGAAGTGCCATCGAAAATGGAACATGGTGTTCCAATGCCTTGGAACGATCGTGGAACGACATTCATGGCCACGCTTGACACCCGCCCGCCCGACGGCCCAGAGTGTCGCAATCGCGTCCCTGAAGCGCGGCGGAAGGAGAATCAGGTGACAGACTCTTCCTCGGTGCCCGCTCCCGCACCGGGTGCACCCTCGGACTTCATCCGTGACGCCGTGAAACAAGACCTCGCTGCCGGCAGGTTTACGTATGTGCGCACGCGCTGGCCTCCCGAGCCCAACGGCTACCTGCACATCGGGCACGCGAAGGCCATCTGCCTCGATTTCGGGATTGCGGCGGAATTCGGCGGCGTGTGCAATTTTCGATTCGACGACACCAACCCCGAGAAGGAAGAGCAGGAGTATGTGCAGGCGATAACTGCGGACGTCCGCTGGCTCGGGTTTGAGTGGGGCGAGCGGGAGTTTTTCGCTTCCGGCTATTTCGAGCAGCTCTACCAGTGGGCTGAGCAGCTGATCCGGGCCGGCAAGGCCTACGTCTGCGACCTCAACGAGCAGGAGATCCGCGAGTTCCGGGGCACGGACGTGGCGGACAAGGGACCGATCACCCTGACGCTTCCCGGGCGTAACAGCCCGTACCGCGAGAGGGGCGTGGAGGAGAACCTCGACCTGTTCCGCCGCATGCGGGCGGGGGAGTTCCCCGATGGGGCCCGGACTCTCCGCGCGAAGATCGACATGGCGCATCCGAACCTGCACATGCGGGACCCGGTGATGTACCGCATCCGCCACGCCACGCACCACCGCACGGGGGATGACTGGTGCATCTACCCCATGTACGATTTCCAGCACCCCCTCTCGGATTCCATCGAGGGCGTCACCCATTCGCTGTGCAGCCAGGAGTACGAGATTCACCGTCCTCTCTACGACTGGTTCCTGGAGAATCTCGGGATCTTCCACAGCAGGCAGATTGAGTTCGCACGCCTGAACCTCACCCACACGGTGATGAGCAAGCGCTGGCTTCTGGAGCTGGTGAAGGACGGAAAGGTCGCGGGCTGGGACGATCCGCGCATGCCGACCCTTGTCGGCCTGCGCCGGCGGGGGTACACGCCGGAATCCATACGGGACTTCGTCTCTCGGGTGGGGATGTCCAAGACCCCGAGCACGGTGGACATTGCGCTCCTGGAGCATTGCCTGCGGGAAGACCTTAACAAGCGCTGCCGGAGAGCCATGGCCGTACTGAAGCCGGTCAAGCTGGTGATCGAGAACTGGCCCGCGGGGAAGGTCGAGGAGATCGAGGCGGTCAACAACCCGGAGGACCCGTCGGCCGGCTCTCGCACGGTGCCATTCAGCGGTGAGCTGTACATCGAGCAGGACGACGTGCGGGAGGTCCCGCCGCCCAAGTACTATCGCCTCTATCCGGGAAACCAGGTCCGCCTGCGCTACGCGTACGTCGTAACCTGCACAAGGGTGCGCAAGGACCCCTCCACGGGCGAGATCCGCGAGGTTCTCTGCACCTACGATCCGTCGACCCGCGGAGGCAACGCGCCGGACAACAGAAAAGTGAAAGCGACTATCCACTGGGTATCCGCGGGGCATTCGATCCCTGTCGAGGCCCGGCTGTACGATCATCTCTTCACGGCCGAGTTCCCGCAGGAGGTGCCTGAGGGTGTGGACTGGATGCAGACGATCAATCCGGCGTCCCTGGAGACCGTGAAGCACGCCCGGGTGGAACCTGGCCTGGCCGACGCAGGGCCGGGAGACAGGTTCCAGTTCGAGCGCCTGGGCTATTTCGTCGTGGACCATGACAGCGCGCCCGGCGCGCTTGTGTTCAATCGTTCCGTGTCTTTGAAGGACGCGTGGGCGCGCATTGAAAAGAAGGAAGCTTCGGCGGCGGCAGGCAGGTGATTGGCGGATCGTGAAATGGCGAGCGCTCGCTGTGGTGTCAGGGCGAGTGAAGTGCGGCGCACCGCGTGAAGAAGCCGCACCCGCTCACCATGATGCGTAATGCGGCGTCTCCCTGGAATCGCGTCAGGACGGCGTGCTGGTTCCCTGATCTTTCTGCGGTGCGGCCGGCGCGGAGGCATCCTCCGGCGCGGGATCGGCAGGCGCCTGTTCCACGGGCAACCCGTCGAGACCAAACTGTACAGTGGGAATGGCTCCTAGTGTCTCGCCTTCCGGCGCATCGGCATCACCCTTCTTGTTGAATCGCCGCTGCCTTTTTTCTTCCTGCTTCTTCAGCCGGGCCAGCTCCTTGCGGCGCTTCTCGCTCTGATATGGCGATCTGCCCATCAGGTACTCCTCTCTCCACGCCGCGTTTCGCGGTCGCGCGGCGCTTCGTCACGTTCTGAACGGAAAGGGCTGAGGCGAAAAAGGGAGGCCCGGCCCGGACGCAAGTCCGGGCCGGCGCCTCCCCTGTCCGAACGGGCTGTTCGCCTAGTAGTAACGGCTTCGGCTGCCCCCGCTTCGGTTGCTGTCCCGCGGCTTGTCATTGGCCTCGTTGACCTTCAGCTGCCGACCGTCCAGTTCCCTGCCGTTCAGCGCAGTCATCGCCGCGCGGGCGGCGTCCTCGGACGCCATTTCCACGAAGCCGAAGCCCTTTGCGCGCCCGGTGTAGCGGTCGGTGATGACGTTGACGGACACCACCTCCCCGTACTGGGCGAAGAGCTGCCGAAGCGTGTCTTCGCTCGTGTTATAGTTCATGTTGCCGACATAGATTTTCTTTGCCATGTCGATCCCCCTTTTCGAGCGGGGCTTCCACCAGAGGTGAAGTTTCCCCCGCCGTGCCAGATGTGAACAGAACCTGTCGACGACAGGCTCACGACGCTCCTGCGGACAGGGCGAGCGGCATGTCTGGGCGATGGCAGCGGTTCGTCGAAATGGGGGAAAAAGAATGGATTCGAAGGGAAAGGATTACTTTATGGGGCAGTAATTCGATCACTCGAGCTTCTTCCAGATTCACCCCT
>JBEKTX010000264.1:0-5848 GCA_049515615.1 Spirochaetia bacterium | reverse complement strand
AGGAGCGCCGTGCCTGCTCGAATCTCGGCCGCGGCCGCGGCCTTCTCGCCCTGCGAAAGCAGGACGACCGCCTTCTGAAGGTGCAGGTACGGGTCTTGCGGTGAAATCCGGGAGGCCGCGTCCATGTGATACAGTGCCATGCTCCCCTTGCCGAGCTCCCGGTAGATGGCCGCGAGGTAGAGATGAGGCAGGATGCTTGCCCTCCGCTGTTCCAGCACTTCGTTGAACAGCCGTGCGGCATCCACGAGGTCGCCCCGGAAGAACAAGCGTATGGCGAGCACGAGAGCTGTGTTGAGATATCCAACCTGCAGCCGTTTGTTCTGCGGGTCGACTTCCAGTGCGCGGGCAAACCACCATATCGCCTTGTCCGGCCGGTGCGCCTTCAGGCATGCAAGCCCCAGCAGCCCATACGCGGGGGAAAAAGACGGATCCTGCTCGACCGCCTTCTTCAGGTGCCGGACGGCCAGCCCGAATTCCTCCATCCCGAGGTATGCGCGTCCGAGGAAGAATTGACCCGAGAGGGAAGCCGGGCGTGCGCGAACATAAAAAGCGAGCACCTGTGCAGCGTTTGCGAATTCCCCGAGTGCGTGGTAGGCGCGGCCCAGGTACAACTGGGCCTGAGGAAACTGGTCCGTGCTTCCCACGATCCGAGCCAGAAGCCCGGCCGCGCGGCGGTAGTCCCTCTGCCGTCCCGCCTCGAGAGCCTGGTTGAACAGTGCCCCGTAGTCAGATGCGGGCATGGCAAGAAGTCTACCACGGTCTCCGATTGCTTTACAAACCGGAATCTTTCAACTACAAATGAGCCATGCGGGGAGTGAAGAGTCTGGCCCAGATCGACGCAGAGCAGCGGAAGCTGGCAGACAGCGCTGGAATCGCGGTCCGACTGGGTGCGACCGCCGTCGTCCTCGCCCTGTCAGCCGCGGAAGGCCGATGGAACGCCGCAATTGCCGACATGTCCGTTCTCGCCGTTTTGGGCGTGCTTTCACTCATTTTTGCAGCGTTTTTCCGCAGTAATGCTTCGACAACCCCCCTCTTTGTTCCCGCCCTGGTGCTCGACACGTCGGGCATTACGGTCATGGCGATCTTTGCATTGTCGCGGGATGACATTGTCCCTGCCCTTGCGACGCTGTTTGTGCTGGAAGGTTTCTGCGTGAGCCTTGCCCTTCTTGCCTCATTCCGCATGTCGCTGCGCGACTGCATACTGGCAACGGCCGCCGCGGTGCTGGTGCCAGCGATCTCCGTGATCTATGCGATTCTCCATTTTCCAGGCTCCATTGCACTCGCGCTCCTGGTGATTCCGTTCCTCAATACCCTGGTCGGATCGCTTGCAGCGTTGTCGTGCCAGCGGTACTCCTCCGCGCTGAGGGAAAACCTGATCACGGAAGACCTGCTCAGGGCAAGCCGCAGGCTCAAGATGACGATGGACATCGTCACCGCCTCGATCTTCAACCTCCACCAACTCATCAACAAGCTGGGAGACATTTCCACGACGGTGTCCGAAGGCGCGCAAAACCAGGCGGCAGGCATCGAAGAGGTCTCCTCCGCCGCAGAAAAGCTCCAGGGAGCGATGGAGACCATCTCCCAATCAACGGAAAAGTCCGCTTCCACGATCGGCACGACTGCGCAGTTCTCGGAAAGCGGGAATACGATCATGCAGAAGGTTATCGAGGAGATCCTGGGGATCCACGAGGTGGTGGACAAAATGGTGACGGCCCTCGCAAGGATCAATGACATCGCCGACCAGACGAACCTGCTCGCGCTGAATGCCGCCATCGAGGCATCGCGCACGGGCGACGAACAGAGCGGCTTCTCCGTCGTGGCCGACGAAATCCGCAAGCTCGCGGAGAAATCCGCCGAGACGGCGTCCGAGGTGAGCAAGTGGGTGCGGCAGATCGAGACAGTGATCGAGCGGGGAGGGGAGTCTTCTCGGGAGGCGGGGAAGATCTTCGACACGATCGCCCATGACCTGGGAGCATACGCCGCTTTCATTCATGAGCTTTCCCGGTCCGTGAAGGACCAGCTGGGCGCGAACCGGGCGGTGACCGGGACCATCGAGAGCATCGGTTCCGTCGTGGAGGACAACAGGTTCTCTGCAGAGGCCGTGACCCGCATCATTGGGGATCTGAAAAAGGAATTGCTCAAGCTCGAATCACTCGTCGGGGACAAAGTGCAGGAAGCTGAAAAGCTCTACCGAAGCGCCGAAGGCGTCGGCTGAGGCGTGATGGAGTCGCGTGGGATCTTTCTCAATCTCTCCCCGCTGGATCATCGGTATTCCCTTTCGAATCCTGAGCTGTTCAGCGCACTGAGCGCGCGGCTGGGGGAAGAGGCATCCATCCGTGCGTGTGCCCGGGTGGAAGTTGCCTTGCTGAAAGCTCTCCTGCGCCAGGCCCCCCGGCCTGAACTGGACCCGGAGCTCTCCGCGGCGCTGGACAGGGCCGCGGAAGAGATCGATCCCTAGCTGGTCTACGCGGAGGAAAAAAAGACTCAGCACAACATCCGAGCTCTTGTCAACGTGCTCAAACGGCGTTTGCCGGAGCCCGTACGACATCTTCTGCACCTTGGCGCAACCTCGGCGGACATCCTTGACACGGCCTCGACGCTTCGATTGCGCGATGCCCTGCGGAGCGTGATCCTTCCCCTTCTCTGCGAGCTCGAGGGAGTCCTCATCCGCCGCTGCCGTGAAGAGGCGGACACCCCCCAGATCGGAAGGACGCACGGCCAGCATGCGGTGCCCCTGACCTTCGGCTTTGCTCTTGCGGAATATGTTTCGCGTCTCGGGGAATCGATCATGCGGATCCGGGACCGGACGGCGGACCTGCGCGGCAAGCTGGCCGGCGCGGTCGGTGCGTACAACGCCACGTCTCTCCTGGTGAAGGATCCCGTTCGATTGGAGCGTGAGTTCCTGGAGGCCCTGGACCTTTCCCCATCCGAGCATTCCACTCAGCTCGTGCATCCCGAGTACCTTCTGCGACTCCTCCTCGAGATGAACGTCGCCTTCGGCGTTCTTGCAAATCTCGCGGACGACCTGAGGAACCTGCAGCGTACAGAGATCGGAGAGGTGCGCGAAGAGTTCTCGCCCGCGCAGGTGGGCTCATCGACGATGCCCCAGAAGCGAAACCCGTGGAACTCCGAGCACGTGAAAAGCCTCTGGAAGGCATTTTCACCGCGTGTGGCAACGTTTTTCATGGACCAGATTTCCGACCACCAGCGCGACCTTACCAATTCCGCCTCTTCAAGATTTGTCGGCGAGTATCTCGCCGGCTTCGCTTTTGCCGTGGACCGGATGCGCTCCGTCGTCGGCTCGTTGATCGTGGACCGGGCTCGGATGGCAAAGAACATCACCATGACGGGAGACTTCGCGTTCGCGGAGTCTGTGTATGTCCTTGTCGGACTGGGCGGTGATCCGGAAGCCCACGAAAGAGTCCGCGCGGCGACATTAAAGGCAGAGCAGTCGGGAGAAAGGCTCGCCGAGGTGTTGAGGGCGGATGGTGCGCTCTGGGAACTGCTGTCCCGGCAGCTCAAAGCGACGCGAGGCATGGACGCCGTCACGTTTTTTTCCGATCCTTCCCACTACTCCGGCCTCGCAGCCGACCGGGCCCGTGCAATCTGCGATGCGCACGCCCGGACCCTCGACGCCCTCCGGAGGGAGCTGGCCTCCTGATGGAAAAGATCCTCATTCTCGATTTCGGCGGCCAGAGCACCCAGCTCATCGGCCGCAGGATCCGTCAATTGGGCGTGTACAGTGAGATCGCGCCGGGGGATGCGCGGCTGGAATCCCTTCCCCTGGAGGGAGCCCGCGGCATCATCCTTTCGGGATCCCCTTACTCGGTGTACGAGCCCGGCGCGCCCGTGGTGGACCGCAGGATCTACGAGCAGGGGGTACCGATCCTCGGGATATGCTATGGATTTCAGCGAATCGCAGCGGACCAGGGAGGGCGGGTGGAGCCATTGGGCCGGAAGGAGTTCGGCAGGGCGCGTGTGACCCTGACCGGCCGCACCGCACTGTTTGCCCGAATACCCGAAAGGCGCTTTCTCTCCTGGATGAGCCACGGCGATTCGGTCACACGGTTCCCCGACGGCTTCAGCGCCGTCGGCAGATCGGACAATAACCTGCCCGCGGCCTTCGTGAACGAGGAAAAGCGCACCTGGGGTGTCCAGTTTCACCCGGAGGCAAGTCACTGCCAGTATGGCATGGAGGTGCTTGAGGCTTTCGCCGTTGACATATGCGGCGCCCGCAGGGAATGGAGCATGCGGAGCTTCTTCTCTGTCGAGCGGGCGGAGCTGGTGAAGCGCGTTGGTCCGAAGAAGGTCGTGCTCCTCATTTCCGGTGGAGTCGACTCGTGCGTCGTGGCCGCTCTGCTCCTGAAGAGCATTCCCAGCGAGCAGGTCCACCTGATGTACATCGACACCGGGCTCATGCGCGAAGGCGAATCCGAGGAAGTGCGTGAAAGCCTTGCCGGCCTCGGTGCGCGGCACGTGCACATCGTCGATGCCTCTGAGCGGTTCTATGAAGGCCTTGCGGGTGTCGAGGACCCGGAACAGAAGCGGCGCATCATCGGTGACCTGTTCATGAATGTACAGGAACAGGAGATCGCGAACTTGGGCATAAGGGATTCCTTTCTTGCCCAGGGGACCCTGTACACGGACCTTATCGAATCTGGAAGGGGAGTGGGAAACAAGGCAAACGTGATCAAGACCCACCATAATGTGCGCTCTCCTCTTGTGGAAGCCGCCCGCCAGAAGGGATTGATCATCGAGCCCCTCAATTCCCTGTACAAGGACGAGGTGCGCGCGTTGGGCCTGGAGCTGGGGCTGCCGCCGCGGATCGTCTCCCGCCACCCGTTTCCCGGGCCTGGCCTCGCGGTCCGTATCCTGGGAGAGGTTACGAAGGAGAAGTGCGAGCTCCTGCGGCGCGCCGACCTGCTGTTCCTTACGGAGCTCAGGTCGCGGGGGCTGTACGACAGCATCTGGCAGGCATTCTGCGTCCTCCTGCCCGTGCGTTCCGTCGGGGTTTCCGGTGACATGCGGCGGTACGGCCACGTCCTCGCCCTTCGGGCTGTGGCCTCTCTGGACGCCATTACTGCCGATGTCTATCCCATGGCCATGCGGGACCTGCTCGAAATTTCATCGCTCATCACGAATCGTATTCCAGAGATCGGACGCGTTGTCTATGACGTGTCCAGCAAGCCGCCGGCTACGATCGAGTGGGAATAACATTCAAGAAAATGGCTGTACGTTGCCGATAAAGAACGTAACGAGGTAGGTGCAATGCCAGGAGAATTGCCGGAAGATCCTCCAGTTCGCGAAATGCTCGATTGGATGATGTCGACCTGGGGCATGACCAAGTCCGACCTTGCTCGGATGTTTCAGCGCACGCAGTCGACGATCCACCACTGGCTCAACACAGGGCAGGTCTCCCACCGCAACCTCATGAAAATACGTTCGAGCTACTACTTTCTGCACGACTCGCGGGACCCGCACGCAAACGAGCGCAAATGCGAGAAATGCGGGAAGTGGCTTTCGCAGAAGGAGTTCCGTTCAGGAAAGGCCATCTGCCATTCCTGCGAGAACTCGCGGACCCTGCAATACTACTGGGCCCATCGCGAAGAACAGCTCACAAAGCGCAAGGCAAAAAACTGGTACAACAGGAGAATCGCCAACTCCTGAGCAGGAAATCCCCGGTCGGGGAGAGAAATCCCTGCTGCGTGTCCTGTTTTCCCGCTGCGCAACTGGCAATTTCAACCCGATTCCGGTATAGTACGCGCAAAGGAAGCTCCATGCGAAAGATCGCCGCCCTCTGCCTTACACTCGCCCTCCTCAGCTCGTGCATCGGCATCGACAGCAGGCT
>JBEKTX010000263.1:0-5866 GCA_049515615.1 Spirochaetia bacterium | reverse complement strand
GACAATAGCCCAAAGAGCGAAAGCGCCGATTATTCGCTTTCTCACAACCTTCCCCCGTCGCGTTCCCTGTACCTTAGAACGCGCCCCGGCGCGTTCCCGTACCCTAGAACGCGCCGTTCGTGGCGATGACCGACTGGTACCACGAGGCGCTCTTCTTCCACGTGCGCACCTGGGTGTGGTAGTCCACGTGCGTGATCCCGAATCGCTTGCTGAAACCCATTGACCATTCGAAATTGTCCATGAGAGACCACAGGAAGTAGCCCTGGAGTTTCACTCCATGGTCGAGGGCGTGCCGTGCCTCGGCCAGGTGTGACGCCAGGTATTCGATCCTGTCATGGTCCTGCACCTGGCCATTCTCCGTGATCCTATCCGGAAAGGCCGCCCCGTTTTCCGTGACCATCAGGACAGGATCCGCATAGTCGTTCCTCAACCGAATCAGCATGTCGTACAGACCCGCGGGGTGCACTTCCCATCCCATCTCGGTCCTCGGACACTCCTTCAGGCGGCCGAATTTGAAGCCGAGCAGCCCACCCTCGTCGCACGCATACGGCCGTTGGGGAAAGTAATAATTCACCCCGACGAAATCCACGGGGTTCAAGGAGAAGGCAGTGAGATCGGCGGGCTCGATGCGCGGGGCGACGCCGAGCTTCGTGTAGAGCTCAAGGATATCCGCGGGGTACGATCCCTTGAGCACGGGATCCAGGAACCAGCGATTGACGCGTCCATCGGCCCGCCGCGCGGCCTCGACATCCGAGATGCCGTCAGTCAATGGATACATGGTGTGCAGGTCAAGGGCGATGCCGATGCGGGAGCCCGCGGGGCAGATCTGCCGGCATGCAGCCACTGCAAGGGCGTGAGCGTGCAGAAGCACGTGCGAGGCCTCCAGCGCCGCGCCGAAATCCTTCACTCCCGGCGCGTGCACGCCTTCTGAATGCCCGAGGAACGCAGCAGCCTGGGGCTCGTTGATGGTCATCCAGGTCCTCACACGGTCGCCGAGATGCGCGTACAGGCATTCCGCGTAGTCCGCAAACCAGGATGCTGTGTCCCGGTTCGTCCAGCCCCCGGCATCCTGCAGGGCCTGCGGCAGGTCCCAGTGGTAGAGGGTGAGCGCGGGCTGCACACGGGCGGCAAGGAGCGCGTCCACCAGCGATTCATAGAAATCCAGGCCCTTGCGGTTCAGTTTCCCGTGTCCCTGCGGGTAGAGCCGGGGCCATGCGACGGAAAACCGGTACGACGTGAGACCGAGATCGCGCATGTTCTCCACGTCGTCTTTCCAGCGATGATAATGATCGCAGGCCACCTCGCCCGTGTCTCCTCCCTGAATCGCTCCCGGGGTGGCGCAGAAACGGTCCCAGATCGATTCGCCTCTGCCGTCTTCCCGGACGGCGCCCTCGACCTGGTAGGCGGCCGTGGCCGCGCCCCAGAGAAATCCCTCGGGAAATCCATCAGTCGACATGGCCGCAGTATAGGACGCGTTTCCGGGTCTGTCAATTTTCGGACACAAAGCAGATATACGGGGGCGAGGTTCTGCCGATTTTACTAGTAGTGAATATGCGTGGGACGGCTTCCAGGAAGCTCGTGGCAGTCTGCATGTGCTGCGGAAAAATCCGCACCTGGACGGGTGAGTGGCGAAGCCCCCGGCGGGCGTCCGGGGCCGCGCCGGAGTATACACATGGCATCTGCCCTGCATGTGAGAAGAAAATGTTGGAAGATCTGCGGAAGCATGGAACGGCGTAGCGAACACACCGTTTGACCGTGCGAAATCACTTCCTTATCTTACATGTAAAAGAACTCTCCGGAGCAAAACATGAGATATGACAAACTGACTCTGAAGGCGCAGGAAGCCCTGCAGGAAGCGGACTCCCTTGCGCACGCGCACAATCATTCCGCCATCGACGCCGAGCATATGCTGCTCGCCCTCCTGGAGCAGAAGGATGGCGTCGTTCCGCCGCTGCTGGAGCGCATCGGCGTGGATGCGGCGGAGCTTTCCGCTGCCGTCCGACGAGTCCTCTCCGATAGGCCGAAGGTCTACGGCGATGCTGCCCATATCACCATGGCTCCGCAGCTTTCGAGGGTTCTCAACAAGGCCGAACAGGAAGCGGAAGTGCTCAAAGATGAGTTCACGAGCACGGAGCACCTCCTCCTGGCCCTCCTGGAGTCCGGCGGCCCAGCAGGTGACCTCCTTCGCGCACGGGGAGTGACACGTGACGCGGCGCTCGAAGCGCTCCGCGCCGTCAGGGGCAACCAGAGGGTCACCGACCAGAATCCCGAGGCGCGCTACCAGTCACTGGAGAAATACTGCCGCGACCTGACCGAGCTCGCCCGCAAGGAGAAGCTGGACCCCGTCATCGGCAGGGACGAGGAGATCAGGCGCGTCATGCAGGTCCTCGCCCGCCGCACGAAAAACAACCCCGTGCTCATCGGAGAACCGGGGGTGGGCAAGACAGCAATCGTGGAAGGCCTTGCCCGGCGAATAGTCTCCGGAGACGTTCCCGATTCACTGAAGGGGAAGCGGCTCCTGGCCCTGGACCTGGGCAGCCTCGTCGCGGGGACGAAGTTCCGGGGGGAGTTCGAAGAACGCCTCAAGGCGGTGATCAAGGAGATCATGGACAGTGAGGGCCGGATCATCCTCTTCATCGACGAGCTTCACACGCTCGTGGGAGCCGGGGCGGCGGAGGGATCCATGGACGCCTCCAACCTTCTCAAGCCGGCCCTCGCTCGCGGGGAGCTGCGCGCCATCGGCGCGACGACTCTGGACGAGTACCGCAAGCGCATCGAGAAGGATCCCGCCCTGGAGCGGCGGTTCCAGCCCATCTACACGACCCAACCCTCGGTGGAGGACACCATCGCGATCCTGCGCGGCCTGAAGGAGCGCTACGAGGTGCACCACGGGGTGCGCATCAAGGACGAGGCCATCATCGCCGCTGCCGTGCTTTCGGACCGCTACATCACCTCTCGGTTCCTGCCGGATAAGGCCATTGACCTGATCGACGAGGCAGCCAGCCGGTTGAAGATGGAGATCGAGAGCCAGCCGACGGAGCTCGACCGTGCGGAGCGGAAGATTCTGCAGCTCACCATTGAGAAGCAGGCCCTTTCCAAGGAAACGGATCCCGGCTCGCGCGAGCGCGTTGCGACCCTCGACAAGGAGCTTGCAGAGCTGGGCTCGAAGCGGGATGCGATGAGGCTCCAGTGGCAGAACGAGAAAGGCATCATCGAGCAGATCCGCAAGCTCAAAGTGAGCCTGGAGGAGCTGTCGATGGAGGAGACCCGCTACGAGAGGGAAGGAAACCTCTCGAAGGCAGCGGAGATCAAGCACGGAAGGCTCCCCGAAGTGCAGCGCCAGATCGACGCGAAAAGTGCGGAGCTGGAGAAGCTGCACGGCGAGACACGCTTATTGAGAGAAGAGGTCTCGGAGGAGGACATCGCCCGGATCGTCTCGCACTGGACCGGCATTCCCGTGTCCAAGATGCTCGCCTCGGAGAAGAATAAGCTCCTCAAGCTCGAGGACATTCTCGCGAAGCGCGTCGTCGGCCAGAAAGAGGCCATCATTGCGGTGGCGGACGCTATCCGCAGAAACAAGTCCGGGCTCTCCGACATCGCGAGGCCCATGGGCACATTCCTTTTCCTCGGACCCACGGGCGTGGGAAAGACCGAGCTGGCAAAGACGCTCGCCGACTTTCTCTTCAGCGACGAGAAGGCGATCACGCGCATCGACATGAGCGAGTACATGGAAAAGCACAGCGTCTCCCGGCTCATCGGCGCGCCCCCGGGCTACGTGGGCTACGAGGAAGGGGGGCAGCTCACCGAGGCCGTCCGGCGCCGCCCCTACTCGGTGGTCTTGTTCGACGAGGTGGAAAAGGCGCACCCCGACGTGTTCAACGCGCTCTTGCAGCTCCTGGACGAGGGGCGCCTCACCGACGGCCAGGGCCGGGTGGTGGACTTCCGCAACTGCCTCATCATCATGACCAGCAACATCGGCGGGGACCTCATCCAGAATGCGGCAAAGATGGACGACGTCAAGGAAGCGATCAACGCCCTGCTGAAGGTGACATTCAAGCCGGAATTCCTCAACCGCATAGACGAGACAATCTTCTTCAACCGCCTGGGCAAGCCGGAAATCCTGAAGATCGTGGATATCCAACTCGAGCTGCTGAAGAACAGGCTCCGGGAAAAGAAGATCAGCCTGGAAGCCACGCCGAAGGCGCGGGCATACCTGGCGGAAACCGGATACGATCCCCTCTTCGGGGCGCGGCCTTTGAAGAGAACTATTCAGAACCTCGTGCAGAATCCCCTGGCGAAGATGGTGCTCGCCGGCGAAGTTGCCGACGGCGACAGCATGATGATTGACAAGGGGACTGAAGGGATCACGTTCAGGAAAAAGTAGCCCAGTCCGTGGAACGCGGGGGCCACGGGACTACGTCTCCTGTCGTTCGATGATGGCAACGATCTCCGTTGCGACGTACACGCGGTTACGTTGTCGACCCGTGGCTTCCCGGATTATGCCCCTCTCAACCAGCTTGTCGATATTAAGCTGAGCCGAACGAGGAGTAATCTTCATGCGCTCAGAAACCGCGCTATTTATTATTGCGGGATAACTGAACAGATCGTCGATGAGTTGGAGCAGCAGCGCCGAAGCCCGGGCCTGCTGCATTTGCGCGCGATATCCCTGCCGAAGGGCGAGAAGTTGATCGATCCTCTGGATGGCATCCGTCGATTGGATGGCGACGGCTTTGAGAAAGTATTTTATCCATTGTTCCCACGCTCCCTTCTGGCTCACGGCAAGGAGGAGGCGATAATAGTCGTCCTGGTAGCGCTCGAAATACGCGCTGAGATACAAGAGCGGTTGAGGAAGCAACTTCTCAGCACACAGGAGCAGGCTGACCAGCAGCCTGCCCACGCGTCCGTTGCCGTCCAGGAAGGGATGAATCGCTTCGAGCTGGTAATGAACGAGGGAAAGCCTGATGAGCGCGGGCATCTCTGAGGGCTCATGAAGATACTTCTCAAGCTTATCCAGGGCGTTGTGCATCTCCTCGACTGGCGGAGGGACAAAGGTCGCCTCCGAAAGCGCACAACCCGCCGGACCGATCCAGTTCTGCGAGCGCCGAAACTCGCCGGGGGTCTGGCTTTCTCCCTGTACTCCCGCCATCAAGCGCTGATGGATTTCGCGTATCAGTCGAAGTGACACGGGCAGCGTGGAAAGCCGGGCAAGCCCATACTCCAGCGCCTGGACGTAGTTGGAAACCTCGCGAACATCAGGGACTTCCTTTTCACGCAGCCGTGCGGCCTCGAAGAACAACAGGTCAGAGAACGATGCCTGGGTTCCCTCGATCCTGCTTGATAGAACTGCCTCCCGTCGGAGGAAAGGTCCGATCAGGAGATGTGGATTCGGCAGGGTCCTGGCAATTCCTGCCAGCTCACTGAGCGCACGGTCCGCGCCGGAAAGCTCCTTTACAATTGAAAGTGAGAGGTCAATCTGGGGCTCGAGCGGGTTGGGGATATACGCCAGGTATCCCCGAGCTGTCTTCACGAGCTTTCCGCTCTTGCCGTTGATGAAGTCGGCTACCTGCAATTGATATACCCCAGTATATTAGTGAATTCGTTATTATACTTAGAAGCTAAATAGTATAATTAGCTAGCCGAATTGTCAAGGGTGCTGGCACGCTCAGCGCCGCCGTCCCGGCGGGCGGACGTCGCTCTCCCTTCCCCCTCTGCCGGTCCCGCCTCCGGCAGGACCGGCCCTCGACCGAACTCACGGGCGGACAAGCCGGAAGCCCAGGTCGCCGCCCCGGTAGGCGGGGGTGTCGTTGCCGCGATCGGCTACGCGGCCGTACCGCGCATCGTTGCCCCAGCTCTCGCCGCGAAGCAC
>JBEKTX010000262.1:0-5874 GCA_049515615.1 Spirochaetia bacterium | reverse complement strand
GCCCGTTCGGCCTGCCCCACGACACGGCGGTGTTCCTCGTTGCGGCGCTTGTCGTGGGCGGGCTTCTCGGCGCGCGCAAGAGCGGACGAGCCATCCCGCTGGATTATCTGAACTTGCAGTCCGTCGAGAAAGCGGACGAGATAACCCTGGGGGAGCTCATCGCCGAGGCCGATCGAGAGACCCTCGTGCGGGAGTGCGCCTTCCTGCCCTCCGTCGCGGGTGTGGAATCCTTCGGCCTTCGCCAGCAGCGAGAGGCGTGGAAGGAAGCAATCAAGTTCCGCGAGACGGCTCTCCGCCTTGCCGAAGGGGTCCGGTCGAGCCTCGCCCGGATGGCAGAGTTCTCCTCGTTCAAGACGTTCGGCCTGGCGAACCTCGAGCGCACCCTCACAGCGGTCGCGACCCTCGCGGGATCGATCAAGGTCTCTTACCAGGCCAAGGAGGGGCTCGAGTCCTTCGTGCGCGCATGGCGGGGAACGGGGCTCACGAGCGCCGAGGTGCTCTCCCTCGGCAAGCTGTCGAAGTTCCTGACCGAGAAGGCTGAACAGTTCATCTTCATCACGCATTACCTTCGCCATCCCGCCATGGAGAAAGCCGCGTTGCGTGAGGGGCGGATCGCCGAGCTTCGTGCCACCGCGCTGGCTCTGCTGGAATCCCCCGAGGCCGGCGTGGTCAGTGACGGAGGCGAGCACCTCTCGGCGGTCTTCGCTCAGATTCGCGAGGCCTACGGCGCGCTGTATGCGCGGGAACACGCGGCCTTCTACCAGGCGCGTCAGCCTCCGGCCCTGTCGCGTTCCGTACAGAGAGCGCTGGAGGTCCTGCGCCTGCTGTCCGCCGTCGAGGCTCTGGACAGGCCGGCCGGCCTAGAAGCGTTTCTCAGCGAGCTATCCAGTGGTGAACGGGCACAGTGCAAGAGAAGATTGTCGGAGGAGCTTCTGCGCTCGCCGCTGTGCGGGTGCGGCTTCGCTCCGGGCGACTCCCCCGCCCCCGATCGCTCGGAGAGCCCGCACGAGGCGATAGACCGCTTCCTTCTGGCCTATTGCGAGATCCTCGGAAGCCCTCGGGTCGTCGAACCGCTCGCCGCGCGCGCCTTCGCCCTGCACGACGTCAAGGCGTCTTCCGCCGAGCGGCTCAAACGCCTGGCGGATATCCTGCGCCGCGGCTCGGTGAGCCCCGCCGAGCTTGCGGGCGCCGTCGATGAAGGGACAGCTTCCGAGCTGGGCCGCGCCCTTTCGGGGAGGATCCCCATCCGCTCGCGAAGCCTTGCGGGGCTGAATGCGATGCTCTCGGGCCGCAGACTTCCTGCCCGAACGATCCTCGCGCTGGTCACGGAGTGGTTGTCGGAGACGTCCGAGGATGCGCTCATCGCCGTTGAACCTGATCAGGCGGGCGGCGGGGCTGCAGGGGCGCCCGCAGGCCGCGGCGCCGCATCGTTCTGGCCGCTTCTCCATGGCGATCTCTTCGCGGGCCCGCCCTCGCTTCCGTCATCGCCCCGCGCGTCCCCTGCCGATGAAATCGGCCGGTGGGAGAGCGCGCTGGAGCAGGCATTCCCCTCCACCCGCCTGCGAGAATTGTTTCTTGCAACGGATCAGGAGGACCTGGCCCGCTTCATTCGAGAAGAGAGGCTGCACACGGCGGCGATTCGCGCTGCGTGGCTGGTCTTCGCGGAACGGACGCTCGGCGGGCGGGCGCTCGCCTCCGATTTCAGTCCGACGTCCCTGCACGCGCACCCCGAGCGGGCGCTCCGCATCGCCGGACTGCTGAAGTCACTCGCGCGCTCCGAAAGCCTCCTGGGCATGCCCTATCCCGAAAGGCTCGCCGTGCGCATCCCTTTCGAGGAGCTGCTCTTCGATCCCTGGACCACGGAGGAGCTTGCAGCCGCGCTCCAGAAGGCGCTCGACAAAGTCGCGGTCGCGGCCGATTCCTGGATCGCCGGCATTGCGGCGGTTCAGCCGATCGGTCTGTCAGACAGGCCGGTCGTGCTCATCGCCGATGGGGTCCCTGCCGATGTCTGGATGCAGGTCAGCGGGAAGGGGTGGATCGAAGGAGAGCTTGCAGGATCTGAAATGAGCTGGGCGCGCCTCGAAACCGTCCCCCGCACGCGGGAATCCATCTCCTCGCTGCTCGCTCTCATGGGTGACCCTCAGGAGCAGCTCTGGCTGCGGGACATGCCCCTGCTGACCCTGAAGGGTACGGAGGAGATATCGCTCAGGGAGCGGCTGCTCCCCCTTCCCGAATCGAGGCCCGTTATCGCCCGGCTCGCTTTCTTCGATCAGGCCGCGCACGCACGGAAGCTCCGCCTTTCAGAGATGGCCGCGGTCCTCGGGGAGATCGTGGGCCGTGATCTGCCGGCGGTGTTGCGGGAGTGCCGTCGCCAGAAGCGCCCGCTCATCCTGACCACCGACCACGGACTTTCACTCTCCCGGGACGGGTTGTCCCACGGACGCGGCGGCGCCTACGAGCGGCTCATATTCAGAGCGCGCTGGGCTTTCGGCTGACGCCGGCGGCGCCATGATTCTCGAAGAGGAGCTTCGCGCGCTGGGCCTGAGCGAGGCCCAGGCGATCTGGATGCGCAGGCGCTACCGTGAGAAGGCGCTCGCGGTCGCGCGGGAGGATCCCTACCGGTTGGCGCGCGAGGTCCCCGGTATCGGCTTCAAGACCGCCGACGACCTCGCCGCCCGCCTGGGCTTCTCGGCGGATACGCCGGGGCGGATCCGCGCCGGGATCGTCCACTGCCTTCGCGAGCGCGTGGAGGAAGGCGATGTCTGTCTTCCGTTCCACCGTCTCGTCCAGGAAGCCCAGGCGCTGCTGCAGATAGACAGGCGCGTCGTTTCGGCCGCCCTTCTTGCCATGGACGGCGAGGGGGAGCTTGTCGTAGAGAGCCCGCCCGCCGGCGTGCAGCGCGACAGCTCTGTCTACCTTCCGGCATACCGCGCGGCAGAGGCAGGCGCCGCCGAAGGCCTTCTTCGCCTATCCCGCGCTGGGGCTGCCCGGCGGGAGCTCGACGACGAGGCCTCGATCGATATCGACGTGGAGATCGCTCGCGCACAGGTCTCACTCGGCATCGATCTGGCTCCCGGTCAGGTCGAAGGCTTGCGCGCCGCCCTGGGCCGCGGGCTCACGGTGATCACGGGAGGTCCAGGCACGGGAAAGACCACGGCATTGAAGAGCCTCCTGGCGATTTGCGAACGGCGGCGGTTTCGGGTCGAGCTGGCCGCGCCCACGGGCCGGGCGGCTCGCAGGATGAGCGAAGCCACAGGCGGCCATGCCAGGACAATCCACAGGCTGCTCGAGTTTGCGCCAGGCACGGGGGGCTTCAGGAAAAACAGGTCGGATCCCCTCGCCTGCGATCTCTGCGTCGTCGATGAAGCATCCATGGTGGACACGCTGCTCATGCACCACCTGCTGCAAGCCCTGCCGCCGCGGTGCGCGCTTCTCCTTGTGGGCGACGCCGACCAATTGCCCTCCGTGGGAGCGGGGCAGGTGCTGCGCGACATCATCGCCTCGGGCGCCGCGGCCGTCGTGCAGCTCACCAACGCTTTCCGACAGGCTCAGGAGAGTGACATCGTCGCGGCCGCGCACCGCATCCTCCAAGGCCTCCCTCCCGAAGAGGGAAGATCCCGCGGGCAGGGGGAGTTCCTCTTCATCGATGAGGAGGACCCTGTCAGGGCTGTGCGGACAGTGGTCGAGCTGGTCCGCGACAGGATTCCCCGGCGTCTCTCAATCGACCCGGTGGACGGCATCCAGGTCCTTGCCCCCATGCACAAAGGCGCGGCGGGCTCGACAAGCCTCAACGAGGCACTCCAGGCGGCGCTTAACCCGGGAGGCGCGCCCTTGACGCATCCCGCTGGGAAGACCGGCCCATCGGCCAGCACTCTCAGAATCGGGGACAAGGTGATGCAGAAGCGGAATAACTACGACAAGGGAGTCTTCAACGGCGACGTGGGAAAGATAACCGGCGCATCCCGAGACGACGGAAGCATCGCCGTCTCCTTCGACGGCGAGGAGATCCTCTACGATCCCGATGAGCTGGATCAGCTCTCCCTCGCCTACGCGCTTTCGGTGCACAAGTCCCAGGGCTCCGAGTATCCGTCGGTAGTGCTCGCGCTCCTGGGCGAGCATGCGGCGATGCTGCAGCGAAACCTGCTCTACACGGCGGTTACGCGCGCCCGCAGACTCTTTGTCATCGTCGGCTCGAGTTCCGCGCTGCAGACCGCCATAAGGCGGACGGACTCCCGCGGCCGCTGCACGGCTCTCGCCGAGAGATTGAAAGCGGGTGCTCTCCTCCGTTGAGGCCAGCCTTCGTCTTGAACCTCCTCGAATGCTCAGGAATGAACCTGCTAGGGCGCGGTGCGGTAATCCATGCCCGTTTCCAAGCTCTTTTGTTCGACAAAGGCTTCTTCCGTGCGGGATTTTCGGCCGGTCAACCCGCTGAAACTCGGCGGCACCGTGATGTTTTTTTCATTCATCATCTGAAAATGCAGGTGGGGACCGGTGGTCACTCCGGAATTGCCCAGCAAGGCCAGGACAGTCCCCGCCGTGACTTTCTGGCCGACTTTAACCCGAACGCTCCCCTGCTGGATGTGGACGTACAGACTCTGGATGCCGCCGATATGGCGAAGCTTTACAAAGTTTGCTTGAGCGTTGAGGTCAACCGGATCCCCTTCGGCGCGA
This sequence comes from Spirochaetia bacterium, assembly GCA_049515615.1. Taxonomy (GTDB): domain Bacteria; phylum Spirochaetota; class Spirochaetia; order SZUA-6; family Fen-1364; genus Fen-1364. The sequence goes on along the minus strand of JBEKTX010000262.1, from coordinate 1,203 downwards.
TCGGGGTTTTGGTCCACCACTTCGACCACCTCCCCGTCGGCGACGGCAAAGACGGGCGAACCAAAGGCCTGAGCCATATCAAAGGCATAATGCCCCTCCAGCCCGTAATGGTACGAACGGCCTCCGGCCCCCTGCCCAAGGTAGAAATCCCCGTGCAGGGGCGCTCGGATCTCAAAAGGTTGGTGGTAGGGGTGTTCCCGAAAGTATTTTTGCACGGCTCGGGTCGAGAACTCGACAACCCTGGTTTGATAGTCGCTGGCCATCTGGTGTTCGTAGTCGAGGTTTTCCACCAGGTCACGGTACGCGTCGGCGATACAGGTGTCGATGGTTTCGTCGCTTTGCGGAGCACGGCTCAACTGGTCGAAGGTCCGATACGCCTCCTCCTCATTGCCAGAGGAAAGCTGCAGCCGGCCCCGCATCAAAAGCTTTTGTCCACCCGCCTTGGCTGACTCGTAAATCCTTGTTGCCCGGTCCACCTGCTTTCTGGTCAGGAGGGCAGAAAAGGTTTCCAGGGCGATCTCCTCGTCGTTCGGGTAGGCCTTAAGGGCCAGCTCGCCGTAACGGTTGAGGATCGAAACATCGTCGAGGCGTTTCGCGCGGTCGATTCCGACTTCCATTCCCACCCGGAAGTTGTCTTTCAGGGGACCGTTGACGTGGGAAGGGCTCTTGGCAAAGGCGGTCTCGAAGGCCGTGAGGGCCTGTTCGGTTTTTCCCGCGTTCCGCAGGGCATTACCTTGTAAGTTATAGGCCTCGGGATTGTCGGGAGAGAGGCGGGCCGCCTTGGCGTACCATTCGGCGGCGCCGTCCCAGTCGTTGCCGGAGGCTCCCAGGAACCACGCGTAGGCCTCGTAGCCCGCGTATACATTGTCGAGGATTCCCTTTGTTTTCGCGTCCAGTTGGAGAGCCCTTTCGTAGAGAGGAAGGGCCCTATCCGGCTTGTCGAGCATCCTGTAGGCGTGAGCCAGGAAGATCTCGAACCATGCTTCGTTGGGATAATCCAGGACGGCTTGTTCGAAAACAGCCACGGCCTTGCTGAATTGGCTGGATTCCGACAGGTCTTGCCATTGTTGGAAGTAGCCGTTGCGATCCAGGGCGGCCAACGGCTCTGAAACCCCAAGGCAAATAAAAACCAGACCCAGAAAGAAAGACAGCGGTTTCAGGGAATTACACCTTCAAACCGAAATTTCCCGGATGCCTCGCGAT
>JBEKTX010000261.1:0-10988 GCA_049515615.1 Spirochaetia bacterium | reverse complement strand
GAGCCGCTCACGCCGTTGAAGCTGGGCGGAGGCAACTACGAGGAGATCTCGTCCCTGGCCTACGACCCGGCGTCGCCGGACAGGATCTGGTTCTCCCTGGGGTTCGGCAAGGGGCTGTTCGTCTATCACAGGGGTGGAAAAACGGTGGACCAGATCGAACCGCCGGCCGACCCGGGGAGCTCTTCCGTGCGCGCCCTCTCCTTCAACCGGCACGGTCCCCAGGACGGCTGGTACCTCGAAGCACGGACTGATGATGCGCGCTGGGTCTTGCCGCTTCCCGCGGGAGGAATTGATCCGCCGAAAAACGTCGGCGCAAATCCGCCGAAATACGTCGGCGTGAGTCCGCCGAAATACGTCGGCGCATGGAAGCTGATCGAGCGGATCCAGGACCAGGTTGCCCTGCCGGCGGACAAGGTGTCGCGAATGGCCGCCGCGGCCAACAAGTATGGGATCTACGTGTCCTCGCGCTGGGCCTCCGGACCCCGGTTGAAGGCTCACTTGGATTTCCTCAAGGCGCAGGGCCTGAACAGCATCGTCCTGGATTTCAAGGACGATGACGGCTACCTCACGTACGACACGAAGCTCGAAGAGCCGATTCGGATCGGCGCCGTGCAGAAACGCTTCGCCATCGCGGACATCGTGCAGACCGCGCATGCGAACGGGCTGTACCTCATCGGCAGGATCGTCGTCTTCCGCGACAAGCAGCTCTACAAGGCGGACTCCTCCACGTACGCGGCGTGGGACAAGGCGGCGAAGGGTCCGTGGCGATACCTGAAAAAGAGCGTCGACGACCTGACCGGGGAAGAGACCGTGTTCCAGGGCGAATACTGGGTAGACCCCTACTCCGAGCACGTATGGGACTACAACATCGACATCGCGCGCGAGCTGCAGGACGCGGGAGTGGACGAGATCCAGTTCGACTACATCAGATTCCCATCTGACGGGGACATCGGGGGCATCACCTGGCGGTACCGCAAGCCGGGCATGGGCAAGATGGAAGCCCTTGAATCGTTCCTCGCCAAGGCGAGGGAGTACCTCGCAATCCCGATCTCCACCGACGTCTACGGCTACTGCGGATGGGCACGGATCTCCAACTGGGTGGCCCAGAACATCGAGATGTATTCCCGCTACGTCGACGTCATCCAGCCGATGTTCTACCCGTCCCATTTCCCTCGCGATTTCCTCGGGACCATGGACTACCTCCCCCGGGCGAAGTACATCTACGAGGAGGGAACGAAACGCTCGGCGTACATCGTGGAGGGCCGCAGCGTGATCCGACCCTACGTGCAGGCATTCCGAATCGGGGCGGAAACCAGTTTTGCTCCGCCCGTGTACTCCACGTATCTCCTGAATGAGGTCCACGGCACGCTGGAAGGCGCGGGATCCGGGTTCACTCTCTGGAACGCCTCCAATGACTATTACATGGTTACCGTTCCGCTGGGACCGATCATCTCACAGGGCGCGGAGGCGGTCCGGTGAAGCTCAGAGTGGTACCGCTTGTGATGGCCGCCCTCGGGTTCGTCGGCTGCTCGACCGTGGGACCGTCGCCGGACAAAGCCGCGAAAAACGCTCCCCCCGATTCCTATTTCCAGTCCGGGACCGGCGAGCTCGTTCTTGCGCAGGCGGTCACTCTCATCGCCGCGGCCGCTCCTTCTTCCCTGGCACAAGGGATCCGGCTCGCCGCCGACGCTGAGAAGATGGGGGCGGACGGTGCGGCGGGAGCAGGCATCGTCGGAAATGCCCTCCTGCAAACTCTGTACCCCGAGTCCGCCTCGACACCGGAAGATGGGCTCACCTGGGACAACGCGCGGATCACCAGCCCGTTCCTGCAGCGGATCGCGCCCGCCCTCGTGCTCCTCGGGCCGCACCTGGCGGCCGACGAAACGCGGGATGCCGCGCTGCGCGCGCAGCTTGCGGAGGCGGCCGCCCTGAAGCCAGAGTCGCCCCTGCCGCCGTTTTTGCTGGGGCTGCTCGTGCGAAATGCCTCGGGTCCGCCCGGCGACGCGCGTGTCCAGTTCGAGGCGGCACTGAAGCGTTCCCCGACCTTCTCACCGGCCGGCGTCGAGTTGGCCGCAACGATCATCCGATCCGGCTCCGCCCCGTCGGAGCTGCCGCTTCTCCAGCACCTCGCGTCACTGCTGCCGACGGAGCCGCAGCGTTTCGCCGCGCTGGCGCGCGCAGAGCTCGCCGCGGGCAAGCCCGAGATGGCCGCTGATGCCGCGGCCCAGGGGCTCCTGCGTGCGCCGGGTGACCCGACATTCGAGCTCCTGCGGGCGCAGGCCCTCGCTGCGGCGGGAGACTGGTACCAGTCCCTGCGGGTGCTGGATATGCTGCTGCGCCTTCAGCCAGACATGTCCGAGGCGATCCTGCTGAAAGCCCGGCTGCTCCACGAGAAGGCGGAAAACGACCCCGAGGCCCTCGTCGTTCTCGCAGACGCGGAGTCGCGGTACCCCGCCGACGGGTCCTTCCCCGAGCTGCGGTCCCGGATCCTCCTCGACGAAGGAAGGACGGAGGAGGCGGTGACGGCGCTTCGACATGCGCACGAGCTTGCACCGGAGAACCTCGACATCCTTTTTCTCCTGGTCTCCACCTCGGTCCATGCCCGGGAGTGGAATGAGGCCGCCGCATGGCTTGACCTGATTCCCGCGCCCGCGCGCACCGCGGACGACCTGCGGCTGGGCTGGCAGATCTTCACAGGGCTCGGCGACCATGCGCAGGCGCTCGAGTATGCCCAGAGCCTCCTGCGTCTGACCGAAGGCGCGGACGCTCTGGCGCTGGAAGCCCGATCCATGCTGGCGTCCGACCGTCCGGCAGACGCGATGGTCGTCATCGACCATGCCCTGCTGGCGATGGATCCTTTGCCGCCGCTGGCCAGTGAGCTGCATTTCCTGCGTTCACGGGCCGGGTCCGCGGATCCCCTTCTCGACCTTCGCACCGCTCTCAGGGAAAACCCCGACAACGGGGAAGCTCTTGCGGCCATCGCCGAGGTCCTTGCAGGGCAGAAAGATTACCGCAAGGCCGCGGAATACTTGAAGCGCGCATCAACGCTCGCCCCGGACAATGCCGCGCTGGCGCAGAGGGCGGCGGAATTGTCGAAGCTCGCGGAAGCGGCACAGTAGAATCCAAAGCGCTCACACGTCCCATCCGCGCTCCGCCAGCCACTCGATGGACTCGCAGACAGCCTCGAGGGAGCCGTAACGCGGCTCATAGCCGATGAGGCGGCGCGCCTTTTCGATGCTGCAGGAAGGGCTGTGGGCGATGTGGTCCCAGGTGGCGGCGGCATCTGCGGCCGAAACGTCCTTTTTCCATTCTTCCCAGGGCTTGTACGTGAGCGCCGCCTCGCTGCCGAACCACCGGGAGATGCGCTCCGCGTAGCCGCGCAGCGTCACCGCCGCGGGAGAGACGACGTGGAAGCTCTCCCCCACCGCCGGGCCGGGGTGCTCCAGCGCCCGACAGAAGGCCTGGGCGACATCGTCGGCGTGCACGTGATGCACCGTCTCCATGCCGATGTTGGGAAGGCTCAAGGGCCTTCCTTCCGCGAGCGTTCGGAACACCCCGACATTGAAGTTCCCCGCGGGGTTCAGAGGTACCCACCCGACGCCGACGATGTGACCGGGATGGAGGACCGTCGCGGGGAACCCGCTCGCGCGGGACTTCGCAAGGAGCCAGGCCTCCATCTCGGCTTTCCGAATGCCGTATTCGCCGAAAGGCCGGCGAGGCATGGCCTCGGTGACAGGCACCACTTCGCTGTGCCCGTGCACCCAGATGGTGCCGCAGGACACGTAGTGACCCACCCTGTCCTGGAGGTGAGAGACGAGGTGCTCGGCGCTCTGTCTCGTGAAGCAGATCAGGTCGATCACCGCGTCCGCTGCGAGTGACGCGATGCGGCGCCCGAAAGCCCCGGCTGCTTCCTCTTTTTCCCGGTCGCACTCGATCCGGGAAACAAACCGCCAGATTCCCGGGTCCCGGTAGGGCTTCCTTCGGTCACGGCTCACGGACACGACCTCGTGTCCTTCCTGCACCAGCCGGGGCACGAGGTAGGTTCCGATGTGCCCGGTCCCCCCGATGATCGCGATCTTCATCGAATCGGAAGCTCCGCATCACGTTCGATCTTGAACCGGCCCACCATCCCCTGCAGCTTCTGCGCCATGTCGGAAAGCTGTTCCGTTGCCCCGGACAACTCTTCCGCTGATGATGCGGCCGCCTGGGTTAGCTCGTTGACGGATTCCACGGCCTTTGAGACCTGCTTCGTATTCGTTGTCTGCTCCTCCGTGGCGGCCGAGATGCTCATGCTCATCTCCTTGACGTTCTCCAGGGACCGTGAAAGCTCCTTCACAGCCTCCACTTGATCGGAGATCGATTCGGACAGTCCCGCGATCATCTGCCTGACTCTCTCCGAGGCGGCGCGGATCTGCTCCATGACGCCCTTCGAGCCCTGCGCCGTTTCCACCCCCCGGCTGACGTTTCGCACGCTGGCCTTGATCAGGCCTTCGATCTCCTTGGTCGATGCCGAGCTTCTGTCCGCGAGCTTGCTCACCTCATCCGCGACGACGGCAAATCCGCGGCCATGTTCCCCGGCCCGCGCCGCCTCGATCGAGGCATTCAGCGCCAGCAGATTCGTCTGATCGGCGATATCGGAGATCACCGTCACGATCCCACCGATTTTCTCCGAGCTCTCGGCAATGACCCCTATTCCTTCGACAACCTGTTGGACGGCCTGTGCTCCCTGCTCGGCTTTCTGGACGGATTGCGCGGCAAGGCTCGCGATTTCCCCCAGGCTCCTGGAAACGTCCTCGATGGACTTGTGGACCTGCGTCATCGAGCTGGAACCCTGCACGACGGCCGCCGCCTGCGACTGCGCATGCTCGGACACCTGGTCGACTGACGCCGAAAGCTCTTCCATCGATGCGCTGGTCTGTTCGAGCGTCGAGGCTTGATTCTGGGCTCCATCGGACAGGCTCACGGCGGTAGCGCTGATTCTTTCACTGGAGGAAGCCACCTCGTGGGCGCTCTGCTGAATTGTGCCCAGCATGCCCCTGAGATTCTCCACCATGGAATTGAGGGCATTCGCGAGCAGGCCCACCTCGTCCCGGCGGGTGATATTCACACGATTCCCACGCCCATGCCGGCCATGGACGCCGCTTCAACGCGCGCTCCCATCGCGCTGCCCTCCTGGACGGCGAGATTCGCCTCCTGGTCGTTGATCCTGACCAGATCGTGCAGGAGACTGTTGGCGACGCCAAACTCCCTGCCGTTCTGGGCCATCTGGCTCTGCATCGCGGTGAATGCTTCATCGGACGGGGAGCTCCAATATGCCTGGGCAAGGCCTATGAAGTCCTGGTTCACCTTCCACCACGCGTCCGCGGCGGGCTTGAACTGGCTCCAGAGGTTGAGCTCATCCTTCGACTTGGAGAGAGACTCAAAGACCGCGAGCGAGTCATCGATCACCTTTTTCCTTGCGTCGAACTCTTTGAAAATATCCTGTGCGCTCCCGGCATCGAGGCTTCTCTGCAGCAGGGTGTTCTCGGCAACATTCACTTGCGCTTGCGCTTCCGCAACCTGCAGCAGATTCTTGACCCCCGCGAGCCGGTTCCTGCCGATGTTGCGGATCTCAGCATTCAGCCCACGGGCTCCCAACAGCCCGACGAACCCGACGGCAAGCACGATGAGAGCCACAATGATGAAGCCCCCGAGCAGCTTGGTGAGCAACCTGATGTCTTTCATGAGTGTTCCTCCCGCTGAGTCCGCCACCGTCACGATGCGAGTTCGCTCAGTCTATCACGTCGGCGGAACATTCTCCACGGAGAAGTAAACCGGGACGGAGGGGCGATTTCCTCGTGTCATCTCCTCACGACGCGGAACCCGTACACGTTGTACTGGAGACCAGGGTCGCTGGCGAAGCTGCGGAAGGCCGAACGCAAGCCGTTGGGAAAATCAATAACCCATGACCCTCCCCGAAGGACGAAGCTCTGACCCGGGGAGTCGCCCTGGAAATAATAGCGATCCGACGTGCCCGAGCGTGCGATGCTCGCGTCTCCCTCTCTGTTGTCGCTGCACCATTCCCAGACGTTTCCTGCCATGTCGGCCAGCCCTTGCGGGGTATCCCCCCCGGGACTCTTGCTGCCAACGTTCGCGCTTTTCGCGGCACCCGCGGGCTTGACCTGGCACACCGCGAGAGCCGGGTCCCATGTATCCCCCCAGGGATAGATGCGCTTCCTCTCCCCCGGCCCGCCTTTCGCCGCCGCATACTCCCATTCGACCTCGGTGGGAAGCCGATAGCCCGACGCGGAGAGATCTGCACGTCCTGAGCTTTCGTACGCGGGTGTCAATCTTTCCCTGACGGAAAGCCAGTTGCAGAACGCGACCGCCTCGTACCAGCTCACCCCGACAACGGGTTGATCGGGCCCGCTGAATTTCGGATTCGTCCAGTAGGCCGGCTGGTTCTTCCTGCCTTTCCATTCCCAGCCGTTTGTCGTCCAATAGCCTTTCTCGCTATACCCGCCTTCCAGGATGAACAGGGCGAACTGGCCGTTGGTGATCAGGAATTTCGACATGGAGAAATCCGAAGAAACGGACTCCGTTACGCCGGGACCGAAGGTGCCGTCGCCCATGGTGAAGGAATCCCCCGCGGCATGTATCGCGACGACTGCAATCGTGTTCTTCTCCGGTTGCGCCTCCTGCGAGAACGCATAGAACGGGCAAAGGATGAGCGCTGCCATGGGGAGGAAGAGCTTCTTCGTGGAATGAGGCGTGCCGTCGGCGCGGCCATGCGTTTGCATTTGATGCACGCTCCTCTCGTCGTCATTATTGGTCAAGACCCTGAGGGCTCGGCGCACACATAACAGACTATTATCCGAAGAGGACGGGCGGGGCCCTCTCGGGACATTGTTCATTGGTGTTTTTTCACTTTCACGGGGAACACATAGGTGATGCAGTCGCGGACGAGCACGCGGAATCGATTCTGCCCCTGCCGGAGCTCGCCGCCGAAATCCTTCGGGCAATCGTCCACGCAGCGCCCCTCGTTCATGGTGTGCCGTGCGAAACAGGCGAGACTGTAGAAAAGAGGCGGCGTGAACTCCCGAGAAAGCTTCACGGTGGGAGTCGGCCGTGTCCCGTTGAGACGGTTCGCGCGGCTGGGCTCATCTTCAATCCATTCGTAGGCGAACAGAAACCGGGGCAATCGAGCGCGCAGGAAACTCAGTGTGCGATCATTCGCCGCGTAAAGGTAGAAATCGCCGAAGAACCAGACATTGCTGTTCTCCGAAAGCGCCGAGGCGAATGCGAGATGGGACATATTGTTCAGACCCACGGCGATCTTCGTCCCGGCATTGCGGTCGGCGAGCCGCTGCACCGCGTCGATCCAGGGCGCCTCGTCAAGGAGAACGGGCGGGAGCGGCAGCCAGCGCAATCCTGCTTGATCCGCGAGCTGCGAGAGATCGAGGCGGGAGGGGTCTCCGCCAACGAAAGGAACGGGCGAGAAGCGCGGCGGGCTGATACAATCCCGGTCCGCGAGCATCTCGAGATCAACGGGCCTGAGCGGAAGAGCGTCGGCCTCACCCTCCGGCCGATTCTCGGGAGCGTGCGCGGCGCTCCCACGCGCGGGAAATGCCCTGTCAAGAAACGCGTACAGCTCGTTCTTGACCTTTTTCAGCTCCGATGGGCGGACGAATATGCCGTCGTCGGGAAGCCCGGAACCGTTCGTGAACGATACGCGACCGGGTTGGAAGACGGATTCGCCCGATTCGTCCAGCAGCGGAGCAATGATCGAGAGGAAAGGTTTCTTCCCGGCGGCCGGGACAACGGTCACCAGACGGTTGAAAACAGGGAATCCGAAAGCCTCGAACGAAAGAATGCCTCCCGGCGCGAATGTGACCCGAAGGTCGATCGGAATCTTGTAGGGCGGGAATGAAGACTCTCGAGGCTGGGGAAGATCGAGGAACCGGGAGGAGAGCTGCCGTATCTCCTGGCCCTTCCGGGGCAGAGTCTGTGTCGCATCCCGGGGCACTTCGACGCTCACCGTCTCGCCGAGGCGCGCGAATCTCACCTCGCGTCCTTCCTTGAGGATCCTCAGGACCGGGAACGCTGCCAGGTCCCGTCTTCCTTCGATGGTAAACGCCAGTCCGTCGTGCAGGGACAGGTCTCCTTCCAGGTGAAGCGCGATCCACCTGCCGTGGACGCTCTGGACGTTTGACAGGAAGGCGCCGCGGTGCCCCTGTGCGCCGGATTCGATGAGGCGTGAGCCCAGCGCGGTTGAAAACCAACCGGAGGTCCTGGCGCGCGAGAACCCGAGCTCCGCCCTCCGAAGGAGCTCTTCATATTCTCCTGCAGGGATCTCGTCTCCCCGGTCCAGCACTTCCCTGTACAGACGGGTCACGTTGTACACGTATTCGGGAGACTTCATCCGGCCCTCGATCTTCAGGGCGTCGATGCCGATCTCGGCCAGCTTCAGGACGTCCATGCCGAGAAAAAGGTCACGGGTGGAAAAGAGATTTGCCGGTCCGCCCGCTCCCGCTCCTTCGACCGCGTGGAACACGCTGCGGCAGACCTGGGCGCAGTCGCCCCGATTTCCCGATCTGCCCGTCAGTGCCCAGGAAGCCAGGCACACGCCCGAAAAGCTGTAGCACAGGGCGCCGTGGATGAAAACCTCCAGCTCCATGCGCGGGTGCCGGATTCGAAGCGCCCGGATGCTCTCAAGCGGGAGCTCGCGCGCGAGGACGGCGCGCCGGATGCCCAGCTCTTCGGCGATTTCGAGGCCCGAATCGTTGTGCACTCCCATCTGGGTGGAAGCGTGGATCGACAGCCCGGGAAAGTCGTGACGGACGAGGTCACAGACCCCGAGGTCCTGGACGATCACCCCGTCGACGCGGAGCGCTTCGAGCCACGCGAGGGTCTCCCGGAGTCGGGGCATCTCTCCTTCGCGCACGACGGTGTTGAGGGTGACGTAGATCTTCCTGCCACGGTCGGCGGCGAGCTGCCGGATCCGGCGAAGCTGTACAATCGTGAAATTCTGCGCCGCGGCGCGCGCGGAGAACTCCCTGAGGCCGAGATAGACCCCGTCCGCGCCGGCTTCGAAGGCATGGTACGCGGCCTGAAAGCTGCCGCCAGGCGCGAGAAGCTCGGGCTTTTTCACCGCGGCGCGCCCCGCATCTCCGTGCCCCGCATCTTCGCGCCCCGGTTCGTCAAACGGACGACCGCCTCGACGTGCGAGGTTTGCGGGTAGAAGTCGAACAAGCGGATGGCGTCCAGCACGTATCCCCCGCCGATGAGCACGGCAAGGTCTCGGGCGAGTGTCACCGGATTGCAGGACACGTAGACGAGCCGGCGCGGAGCACTCTCCGTGAGCCAGACCCGGAGCTCCGGGCTGAGACCGGCTCGAGGCGGATCGACCACGACCGCGTCAGGGCGGCAGGAGGCTCCTCCGGAAACGATCCACTGCTCCACGGTCATGGGGTAGAACTCGTGCGCGCCATCGGGAACGTTGCGCTTCGCATATGACAGGCTGATTGCCCGGGACTCCACGAAGATGACGCGGGAAAACTTTCCCGCAAGGAAGGCCCCGAAAAGCCCGACCCCGCAGTACAGGTCCGCCGCCGTTTCCCCGTGGAGGTCTGCCAATGCCCAGGGCACCAGCTTTCGCAGCACCCCGACATTGGATTGGAAGAAACAAGCGACCGAGAAGAGGATCTCGCGGCCCTCCAGCCTCATCGTGAGGTCGCGGCTGTCATCGCGGCCCTCGACGGCCAGCGTCTCAGCGTCCGCGAAAGCCGTGAAACGTTCCAGGCCGTCAGGGGGCGGAGCCTCTCCGCGGAACAGCCTTCCGATGGCGGGCGCGACGATCGGGCAGTCTTCGACGGGGACCACTCGGATGCTCCGCGCGCCCATGTACCCGAGACCGCCCGCCGGGCCGCGATGCACCTGCGCCCGGTTTCGCGACTGCCACGGGGCGGACGCCTCGATCTGCAGGTCCTCCTCCCGTTCGATCCGCCCCGTGCGTCTCAGCGCCTCCGCGACGATCGACACCTTCTGCCGAAGCTGCTCCTCGTAGTCGATGTGCAGCCAATCGCACCCGCCGCAGTCCCCCGCGTAGCGGCAGCCGGGCGCGACCCGATGGACGGAGGGCTCGAGCACTTCCACGAGGACCGCCTGGTCGTAGTCCCGCCGACGCCGCACAATTCGGATGCCCACTCGTTCTCCGGGAAGCACTCCGGGAACGAACACTGCCTTCCCGTCGAGGAATCCGAGGCCGTCCCCTCCGGCAACGAGCCGCGTGATTGACAGCTCGTTCACGGGAAGAACCGTTCCTCCAGCATCGCGCAGAGACAATGGTAGACGGGAAGGTGCAGCTCCTGGATCTCGAAGGTCCGGGCCGCCGGCACGGCGATGAGAACGTCACACAGCCCGGCCAGCTTTCCGCCTCCCCTGCCCGTCAGCCCGATCGTGGTCATGCCCACGGCACGGCCCACGACGAGCGCCGAACGGACATTTGCCGCATTCCCCGACGTGCTGATCCCCAGGAGCACGTCTCCCTTCTTCGCGTGACCAAAAGCTGCCTGTGCGTACGCGAGCTCGGGCCGCACGTCGTTGCCGAACGCGGAGAGCAGGGCGGAGCCTGCCGTCAGGTTGACCGCGGGGAGCGCGCCCTGCAGGCACTCGGCGAGCGCCGGCCCGAGCGCGGGATCCGCTGCCCGCAGCCGGGCACGCACGTCCTCGGGCAAAGGCCGCGCCTTGAGATAGCCTTTCATGAGCTCGCCCACGATGTGATCCGCGTCCGCCGCGCTCCCCCCGTTCCCGCACACCATGAGCTTCCCGCCCGACGCATAGCATTCCGACAGCGCCCGGAACGCCGCTTCGATTTCGGACCTGCATGCGGAAAGGAGGGGATGCCTTTCGACGAGCTCGTCCAGGAGCTTCATGAAGTTTCCTCCCGAAGATCGTCATGCTCGTGCCGGGCCAGCCCCTCCATCGCCACGGAAAGGGATGCATAGTCC
>JBEKTX010000260.1:0-5975 GCA_049515615.1 Spirochaetia bacterium | reverse complement strand
GGCCTTTTCCGCACCCATTGAAAAGAACCCTGCTGTCCGACCCGCAAGCGTAATGCCCTTGAAAATCCTCAGCAACTCAGAGAACTCGAGTGGAACGTCAGTCGATGCGGGTTTCTGCACCCCGAAAACAACAATATCCGCTGCGTTCACTTCGGCGATAGTGGCTTCTGGAGCACTCTTGACCGTCAGCGTGACCTTTGCCTGTTCCAACGCCCTCGCAACTGAATCAACGATTTTTCGATTTTCGGCAGTATCGGGCGCCCAGAGAACGAGCACGTTGAACATTCGCCTCTCCTGGATTGAAGTCTAATATGCAGGGTATGCCTTGTCAAATTGAAAAAGCGGCGTAACGGAGGGCCCCCTCGAGGCTCTCGCCGTCCGCTTCGCAGCCGGCTGCCGCCCTCCGCTCGCCCTCGACATCCATGTCTACGGGCTCGCTGCCGTACATCCCCTTCCGCGCTTGCGCGGAGTTGTACTCGCTCGCCCTCGACATCCATGTCTACGGATAGCTCCTTTTGAACATCGGGACGCGAGCTTCGGCATTCAGCGAAAAGTCGGACACTTTGCCGTCAATGAGCGCGTGGTAGCCGAAACCCGCAACCATGGCTGCGTTGTCCGTGCAGAGCTTCAAGGATGGGAAGATGACCTCGATTCCAGGCTCGGCAGCCATCCGCTCGCGCAGGTAGCTGTTCGCGGCCACCCCGCCACCAGCCACGATCCTTCTCAGCCCCGTGTCTGCGGCCGCCGCGAGGGTGCGATCCACCAGGATGTCGATCGCCGCCCGTTGAAAAGAAGCAGCGATGTTCGCAACGCTCTGTTGAGACTTCCCGTCCCAGAATTGCCCGCTTTGGTGAATCACCGCGGTCTTCAGGCCTGAATACGACACGTCGTAAAAGGCTTCGCCCTTGTGCAGGGACGGTTTCGGGAAATGGAACGCGCGCGGGTTTCCGTTCTTCGAGAGCCGGTCAACGGCAACGCCGCCGGGAAAACCGATGTCGTAAAACTTCGCCACCTTGTCGAAAGCCTCACCGCAGGCGTCATCGATCGTCGTTCCCAGGACCTCGATGCGGTCATACCGCTGCACCCGCGCGATGATCGTATGACCGCCTGAGACGAGAAGGCCGAGGTAGGGATAGTCAATGTCGCGCTCCAAGTGCGGCGCGTAGAGGTGGGCGAGTATGTGGTCCACGCCGATCAGCGGTTTCCCCAGCGCCCAGGCAAGTCCCTTCGCGTAGGACAATCCGACGAGCAGGGACCCGATGAGTCCTGGCCGGTAGGTCACGGCGACCGCGTCGATGTCTTTCTCACTTACGCCCGCCTCTTTCAGGGAATCCTCGACCACGCCCCGGATCCATTCGATGTGTTTGCGCGAGGCGATCTCGGGCACAACGCCGTAGTAGGGTTTGTGGAAATCCACCTGGCTCAGCACGATGTTGCTGAGAACGCGGCGGCCGTCCTCCACGACCGCCGCCGAGCACTCGTCGCAGGAGCTTTCAATTCCGAGCAGCCTCAACGGACCGTCATCCTTTCGCGCGCGGCAAGAACTTCCGGCAGGCGTGTCATCCGCACACCCTGCGCCGCGAGGTTCCCTTCCGCGGCGCGCAGTATATCGACGACGCCCCTGTTCTGTACATGACCGATAGCCACTGCCGTGCCCGTGCTCTTTGCTTCAGACACCCCCTTGTCGAAACCGGCCACGATCGCCTCCTCGTCCACATCGTTGTCGATGAATACATCCCTCTGGAGAATAGGCATGCCGAGTGACTCGGCGATCCGGGGACCCGCGGTATCCGCGGTCGTGCGGCTGTCCACGAAGAGCTTGCCGTGGCTCTTGAGGTAGCCGAGCACCGCGGTCATCACTGCCTCATCCGCGGTAGCCTTCGATCCCATGTGGTTGTTCATGCCGATGGCGCCCGGCACCGAGGCGAAGTCGGCATCGAGGAGCTGCCGGATCTCTTCGGGACTTTGTCCCGTGAAGATCGCGCCGGGCCCGGGGTTTCCCGCCCCCACCGGTTCCATGGGACAGTGCAGGATCAGGTCCTTGCCGGCCGCGAGCACCCGGCGCGCCGCCTCCGTGCTGTGGGGGAGATTGGGCAGCACGGCCACCGTCAGGGGAAGGGGCATGTCCAGGAACGCCTGCAGCTCTTCCAGGCTGTACCCGGCGTCGTCGACGATGACGGCGAGCATTCCGCGCTCTTCGGGCCGCGGCCGCTCGGGAGGAAGCGTGCCCGCCAGGGGCCGGGGCGCGACCGGAGGCTTGTCCCGCGGCAGGGCCGGGGGCACCGGCTCATGGACAGGCTCGGCCGCCGGCGCCCGGGAGGGCGGACAGGCCACGAGAAATGTCACCACGGCTGCCGCTCCGAGCAGGGCCAGGATCGCGACGAACCGAGTCATGGGGAGGCGTCGGGAACGGGGACGGCGCACAAGCTACTCCAAGGCGTCAGGTGTAAACATACTCCTTCAGCTCATCGGAGAAGCTTCTGAGTTTCTTGAGCGCCCGCATCTCGATCTGACGCACAGTTTCCGGGGAGATGCCGAGCTCGTCGCCGATTTTCTTGAGGGTATAGCGCTTGCCGCTCACGAACGAGAAACGGTAGAGAAGGATCTGGCGCTCTTTGTCCTGAAGGTCGCCGAGGAACCGGAGTGTGTCCTCCTGGAGGGTTTTCCGCATGAGTGTCCGTCCCGGATCGAAGGAATTGTCTTCCACGACGTCGTGGAGGGTTCCCGAATCTGCTGAGAGAGCCGAGTCGAGCGAAGCGACCGCGCTGCTGGAATTGATGATAGCGGCGACCTCTCCCTCTTCCAGTCCAATCTCCTCCGCAATCTCCTGGAGGGATGGCTCGCGCATGAGCACCTGCGAGAGATTGTTATAGATCTTGTTGATCCTCCGCAGCTTTTCTTCCTGGCGGTGAGGAAGCCTGATCACCCGCTTCTTGTTGGACAATGAGCGCACGATTGACTGCTTGATCCACCAGGATGCATAGGTGCTGAAGCGGACTTGCTTCCGGAAATCATATTTGGACGCTGCTTTCATGAGTCCGAGATTTCCTTCCTGGATAAGATCGAGAATCGAGACTTCAGGGGTGAGGTAGTTCTTGGCAATCCTGACCACGAGCCGAAGGTTTGATTCGATGAGCAGGGTCCGCGCGCTCTCGTCCCCGCTCTGGATCCTGCGGGAGAGCTCCAGCTCTTCTTCAAAAGTCAGGAGCTTCGCCTTCTTGATCTGCTCAAAATAGGCTTTGAGGTTATCATCAGCCGAGATCGATAACTCTCTCTTCCTGCTCATCATTGGCTCCGACCAATATTCTGCAAGATACATGCCAAGTACAAATCACCTATTCTCAACCGGAAATTGTTGCGGAGCAACAAATTAGAGAAAGTTCTTGAAGGCATGCATGTTCAATCAGGAATCTGTATGTTTTTAGATACAATCCGTATCTATTGTTTCGATGACACTTGCTTATAAATCATGTCTGCAAGGCCGAATTGCGCGGTGGAGGCCATTTTCTTTGCATATTCATCATACAGCATGTCTTCATAAACATCCTGGCCAAGACCTCCGCCGAGCAGGTCGTCTTCCTTGTGCAGGGTCTTCCGCATCACGTCAAGCATCTGCTTGATGAAGAGCGATTCGAAGTCCTCGCTCGCCTTGAACAACTCGCTGTTTCTGTCGATGGCAGGCTGCCGCGCTGAAGGGCGCGCAACGGGGGAGGAATGGCTGCTGACGTTGGTCGGTATGTACATCTCGAACTCCTCCTACATGATTACGAGATTGCCGAAAAGGGCCCCGGCCTTCTCGACAGCAAGGAGCACCCCAATGATGACGTCGGCCTTCAATCCCACCGCCTTGAGGGCGGATACGAAATCGTCCACGGTGGTCGTGTCCCCCATGACGAACACGTCGGGGGGTGCCGATGCCGAAGAGGAGCCGACCCCCGGGGAGGCGAATCCGACCGTGACCCGGGCTGTCCTGTAGGAGACGGCGACCTTGCCGATCCTCACCTTTTCCCCCATCACGATCACCCCATTCGCCGCGTAGATCACCACGCGGCCGTCAGAGTCGGGGGTCACGGTGAGGGCCTCGAGCTGGGCGAGGAATCCGACAGGATTCACCCGGCTGGCTTCGGGGAGCTGGACGTCAATAAGCGACGCGTCCCTGCTGGTCACCGTGATGCCGGCAAAAGCCGCCTCAATGGCCTTCTGAACCGCGGCGGCCGTCACAAAGTCGGGGTTGCGCAGGATGATGGACACGACGTTGTTGTCCAGGAACTGCGACACCACTTCCTTCTCGACGATCGCGCCCTGCGATACCGTGCCGACCGTCTTCGATCCGTTGGGATCCTGGGTTGTCATCACCCGGCCCTGAGCAACGGCATAGATCTGCCCGTTGGCCGCCTGGAGATTTGCCTGGAGGAGTATGCCGCCATCCAGATCCCGTGCGTCGCCGATGCTGGAGACCGTAACGTCGATGCGGTCACCGGCCCGGGAGAAAGGGGGCAGCTCGGCGCTCACCATGACGACCGCCGCGTTCTTGCTGCGGATGTCCTGGGGGGCGACGGACACGCCAAAGCTTGACACGAGGGAGGAAAGGGACGACCTGAGCAGGGATGACGTGGAGGAATCTCCCTTCCCATTGAGCCCCGTGACCAGTCCAAGGCCGAGGACCTGGTTTCCCCGGATGCCGCGCACCGCCGCGATATCCTTGATGCGGACGGAGGGAACGCCAAATGCGGCCGTGGTGAGGAGCAGGAGGCAAAGGGCATGGACCCTACGGGAGATCAACCTGCACCGCCTTTCCATCGAGCACGCGGCCCGTGAAGGTCTTCTGGCCTTCAGAGACAACCACGCTGACATTTTCACCTACTGACGCGTTCGAGAGCGTCTTGCCCGGCACCTCGACCGTGATGGGACCTTTTCGAAAAACAACCCGCACCGGCGAGCTTGACTTCACGCCTCGCTGGAAATCGGCGCCCATGCTCCCCGACGGCAGCGTCACCCGCCCGCTCACGGTGTTGCCGCCGGAGCCGGTGAGCAGGAATGACACCTCGACTCCCCGCGAGGTTTTCACGAGCGTGAATGTCGGGGTCCCGTCCTGGGGGGCCGCACCCTTGAGGCTGGACTGGGTGAACGAGATCTCCACCTTCCCCTCATCGACAACGCCCTGGACGGCGAGGAACTCGCCCAACCGGTCCAGGAGATAGGGCTCGCCCTCCGCGGAGGTTCCCTTCGGTATGAGCATGGTCCGTGACCCGACGACAATCGCATCGTCGCCGAACGCGCTCTCGAGCTTGGGCATGTAGAGAGACGTCGGCATGTACTGCACGGCCTCTCCAAGCACGGTCACGCTGCGCGACATCGCCTCCTGCTGCTCCGGTGACAGGGAGCCCGATGGGTGAACGAGCATTCCCAGGGCGATATCTCCCTGGCCGGCCACGACCACCCTGTTCACGTAGAGCGTGACGACGTGGGCGTCTCCAGGGGCGGCTGGGGCGCCGGGGTTGGCCTGAGCGGCGAGCAGCGTCCCAAGGAGGAGCCCGGGCAGCACGACGGCGAGTCGGAGCACGAGCGGCTTCTTCACGCCGTGCTTACCTCTTCAGCGACGTGGCGGTAGCGAGCATCGAGTCAGAGGTCTGGATGGCGCGGGAGTTCAGCTCGTAGGCCCTCTGGGCAACGATCATGTTCACCATCTCCTTCACCACGGAGACGTTGGACATTTCGAGGAACCTCTGCTGCACTTTGCCCATCCCGTCGAAACCGGGCCGGCCCGGAATCGGGTCTCCCGTCGCGTTGGTGACCTTCAACAGGTTCTGCCCGATGGCCTCCAGTCCTGCCGGGTTCACGAACCGGTAGATCTCAAGCTGGCCTACCTCGATGGGGTCATCGCTGCCGGCCACCTTCACCGTGATCCTGCCGTCCTGCGAGATCGCCAGGCTGTCGTTGATGAAACCTTCGGGGAGGATCACCTCGGGGGAGAG
>JBEKTX010000259.1:0-6001 GCA_049515615.1 Spirochaetia bacterium | reverse complement strand
TGGAAGGCCGGGCCCACAGCTCGCGCACCTTGAGGGTTGCCACCACAGGGGCGATCAGGCCGCCGTGGGTGTGCATGGTCGCCTTGGGTTTACCGGTAGTCCCCGAGGTGTACAGCAGGGCCAGCAGGTCCTCGGGCGCCACCGTCGCCAGAGGCAGGAAAGCTGGGCCCGCCTTCATGATCCCGGCCAGCGAGAGGCCGCTGCCCTCATCGCCCGCAAGAATGACATGGCGGAGGCCGGGGGTCTGCCGCGCGATCTCATCGTCCACGGGACGCTCCGTCACAACCGCAACGGGCTGAGCGTCGGCCAGTATGTCCCTGAGCGCGCGTTCACGGAGCTCGGGGTTGAGCGGAACGATGACCGCGCCGATCTGGGCCGCCGCGAAGAAGAGCGAGGCGAACTCGGGCCCCGGCGGGAGAAGGGCGATGACCTTGTCTCCTTTCTGGATGCCGAGCCCGGCCAGGCCGCAGGCCAGCGCGTCGATCCGCGCAAGAAGCTGCCTGTTGGTGAGGCGCGCGGATCCGCAGACCAGCACTTCCTGGCCAGGCCGCGCCTCGCAGGCGGACCGGATCGCACCGCCCAGCGTCATCGTGGTGCTCAGCATGGCCGCCCTCTCACAGCTCCATGCGGTAGAGGCGGTAGTGCTTGTAGAGCTCTGCTCCGCGTCCCTTTGCGATGAGGTTGATCGCAGGGTTCAGCTCGGAGGTAAGCGAGCCATCCAGCCACTTGTAGCCGCTCTTCCTCGCCTGTGTCAGCGCCCCCACGTACAGCATGGCATCGATGCCCCGGCGTCGGTATTCCGCCAGGACGCCCATGAGCTTGAAAGAGACGACGTCGATCTCCCGGATGTAGCGCTTGACCTTGAGCCAGTTGAAGGGAAAGAGCCGGCCATTCAGGCGGCTGAGCACGCGATTGGTGTCCGGGATCAGCACGCAGAAGCCGACCGGCTTGCCACTAATCTGGGCGATAAGCGCGAGGTTCGGGTCCAGAAAAGGCCGCATCTGGTCGGCGAGGCGCTGGAACTCGGCCTCGCTGAGCGGGACGGAGTCGGGAATCTGGCTCATCGTGGTATTGAAGAGATATCGTATGGTGGACACCTCCTGAGCCCAGTCCTCCATGCGTACGCTGCGGATGGTGACAGCGCCTGTCCGGCTGGCGGCATCGGCCACGTGCACGATGTCCGAAGGGGCGCCTTTCAACTCACTGCCGACCTGTTCAAAGGTGGCCCGCCAGGCGTAGAGGTCATGGTCCTTCTCCATCCCGTACCGTTCCAAAAAATCCTTGTAGTAGGCCGGCGTGTGAGCCTCCAGCATGGCAGGCGGGTATTCAGTGCCCGCAATCAGCACACCGGGGCAGTCGTTATCGCCGAAGTTTGTGGGCCCGCGAACGGACCCCATGCCTCGGGTTCGCAGCCATTCACAGCAGGCGTCAAGGAGCTGCCTGGCAACTTCGTACTCCTCGACGACCTCGAAGAAGCCGAATCCGCCCTCGGCCTTGTTCATGTGCTTGACCCTGGTGTGGTCGATGAAAGCGGCGATTGTCCCCAACAGCTCGCGGCCATGCCGGGCCCCGAAAAGGGAAACATCTGCGTCTTTATAGAAAAGCCCCTTTGCCGGATCGAGGTATTCACAACGATCGGAAATCAGGGGAGGTACCCAGAGGCGGTCGCCCTTGTAGACCCTCCAGGGGAACTTGACGAAGGCCTTCAGGTCACGGCGGGAGGCAACGGAGAGAATCTCAATCGGCTCGGCCATGGCTTCTTCTCCTGATGGCTGCCCAGACAGTCTAAGCCCCATGATAACCGACAAATGCAAAGCGGGTAAGCGGCAAGCGACCGGAGATATCGATGGGAAGGCGCGAGACTCCTTTTTTCAGGCTTTCCGAAAGCTCATCCGTACGCTCTTGCCCAGACCTTTCAGGCTGGCAATCCCCTCGGTCACCCGGCCCACGGGGAGGACTGCCGATGCTGCCCTTGGTCGCTCGTCCGTGCTCACCGGCGTCCGACCGAAGAAGATGCACAGCGCTTTGCCCGCAGGCCACCAGGCGATCTCGCCAACGCTCATGAGCTCTCTGCTCGTGGCGTCTTCGGGAATCTCAAGATCCACGCTGCCGTAGTACTCGTCTCCCCAGCGTGACATGTGTGCGCTGAGCGGCAGCGCCTCCGCGACCATTCGCGCCGCGGGAGCATCAAACAGCTCGGCCTCCATGCGGCACTCCTGCCCTTCGATGACGATTCTCATTGCCATGGACACAGTCTGCACCGACCGGCGTTCTGGTGCAAGGTTTACAAGCCCCCCTGGCTCTCCCCTTGAACGCGCCACGGGTTCTGCTACCATTCAAGGGGGGATGACGTCGCCAGGAAGGAGAAAACGTATGCCAGCGCAAAAATTGAAGGAGTTTCTGGATAGGCACAAGATCAAATATGTGAGCATCCACCACTCGACGGCGTATGCGGCCTCAGAGATCGCCGCGTCGGCCCACGTGAAAGGCAGGAACCTCGCAAAAACGGTCATCGTCAAGCTCGACGGAAAGTTGGCCATGGCCGTTCTTCCGTCGAAATACCACGTGAACCTAGAACGGCTGCGTGTCGCAAGCTCCTCGGGGAACGTGGATCTCGCCGCAGAAGAGGAGTTTTCGCGCGAGTTCCCGGGCTGCGATGAGGGGGCCATGCCACCGTTCGGCAACCTCTATGGAATGCCGGTCTATGTGGACACGATCCTGACCGAAGACGAGGAAATTGCCTTCAACGCGTGCACCCACACTGAGCTGATCCAGCTCGCGTACAAGGACTTCCAGAAGCTCGTGAATCCCACGGTGGCCGCCTTCAGGGAGTAGGTGACTTCTCTCGTTCATGTGGTCACTGCGCGTCTTTGTCGTGGGAGTGGGATGTCTGGTTGTCCTGCCATCCGGCGCTGAACAAGGAGGAAGTCCCATGGCCTTTTCGATCTCATCTTCTGCATTCAAGCCCGGTGAGAGTATTCCCCGGGCGTTCACGGCTGATGGCAGGGACGTGTCCCCTGCGCTGTATTGGGAGAACCCGCCATCGGGAACACGGGCTTTTGCCATTGTCTGTGATGACCCTGACGCCCCCAATGGCACGTGGGTTCATTGGGTGATCTGGAACCTGCCAGCCTCGGCCAAGGGACTCGCTGAGGGCGTACAGCCGAAGAAATCCATGGAAGATGGCAGCGCTCAAGGGAAAAACGATTTTGGGCGAATCGGCTACGGGGGTCCGAGCCCTCCGCCGGGAAAGCCACACAGATACTTCTTTCGATTGTACGCCCTCAAGGAGAAGCTTCCTCTCGCTGCAGGCGCATCAAGGCGGGAGTTGGACAAGGCGATGGAAGGCAAGATACTCGGCGCCGCTGAGGTGTTCGGTACATACCGGCGATGAGCAGGTTGGGGCATTGTCCCCATAGTAGATTCAGCCCTTCGGTCGCCTTGGCAGACCAGAAATGAGAAGTCGATGGAGGAAAGGAACCAGCGAAAGCCTAAGGCACTTTTTTTATAAGCTGGTCCATCTCGTCGATGGAGAACGCCCGCAGGGTCTCGACCCTGATGGCGCCGGATTTCGCCTGAGCCAGGGAGGTGATCATTGCGAGCTCCTCGGATCCCTCGGCGAAGCATACCAGGTCATACTGGCCCTGCGTCCAATACACAGTGAGCTTGCCTCCGGCTTTCTGGACTGATGCAATCGCCTCCCGGGCCCGGGCCACGGTTTCTTTCACCTCCCGCGCCCCTCTTTCGGTGAATCGGCAGAGAGTGACATAGGCTGGCATAGGAAGCCTCCTTTTTATCTGACATTTGATTCTCATGCACAGGATGCCGAAAGTCAACGGTGGGATTCGCGCGTTGCGAATTGTCCGCTTGGCAACGCGGTCGCGCTTTGATCGTGCGTGACAGGTCACTTCCTATCAGTAGGCACCAATATTCTTTTGAAGCCTGCTCAGGAGACCTGCAATCTTCGCCATTACCTGCGTCTTCATCTGATTGTCCACTTTGGAGTGAGTGAGATGGAGAGAGGCGAACTCTACATCGGCAGTTTTGCGAGTATGGGCATTGCTGGCTTCAAGGCTGTGCTGTCCTGACGGGTGCCTGCCCCACCAGCGGACGTTGGCCAACTTGATCCCTTCCTTATTGGCCTCTTCCCGGAGCCAGGCGGCGATCTGTATCTTGCCGTTCTCGACCGCCTTATCACGATCGATCTCATAGCTTCTGTGGCAATTGGAGCAGACGACTTGATCCAGTTGGCTTGTTGAATCCACTTTGGTATGCATGAGGCAGAAGCAGTAAAGTGCGTATCGGAAACGAGGCTTTGCTCCTGCCAACCGCCATTCATCAAGTTTGCATTCCAAATGACCCTCTGCCGGGTCTTCGCGGATTGCTTTGTGTTCAACGGGCGCACTTCGCCCCATCTCTGTGAATTTCTTCATTCACCCCCCCCTTTCGCCATTCCTTGAGCATCCTCTTCGCCCGTCCCCATCCCCTTGATCCGACAGAATCTCGCTCTTTCAGGTGGCAACTGCTGCGGCTATCGACCCGACGAGTCTGGCTGCCGCCACTTTGAAAGGGTTTGCACCATGGGGGAAGAAATAGGAACAGCGACGGGCGTCGAGCCAGCCCCTCTCGTTCCAATAAGCGAAATCGATCGATCCCGGTGCGGCTTTCCGCCAGCCGACCTGCTGGATGCGGAACACCAACAGGGACAGGAATGAAGGCGTGGCGGCTCGGCGATCTCGAATATCCTCCACGAGCTTTCGCGCTGCGCGCCTGATCAGTTCCGCGTGTCTCTTCTGCATCTCTCCCACCAGCATGGTCGCCCCCGTGGCAAACCAAACCTGGCCGGCGATCCGATAGCCCCATGTCCATAGCGCAACCTGCATTGTTCGAAGAGCGTGCCGGGCCGGAGTTGATCCCGTCGTGGCAAGCAGCATCGCCGTTTTGCCAGCGAACTCAGGCCGGTGGCAGACATGGGCGAGACGGTCAATCCAATTCTTCATGATGCCGTTCACGTCGTTGACATAGACCGGTCCCGCAAGAAGAAGACCGTCCGCCGCCTTCATCTTTTCCTTGACCGATAGGAGTTCGTCATCCAGGGGGCACGTACTCTCGCCATGATCGAAACAGTTCCTGCACCCCTTGCACGGACGGATATCAATCTGCGCGAGGTTGAGCGTCTCGGTTTCAAGGGCGATCCCAGCCCTGCCGGCTTCTGCCCGCAAGTCCGCCTCCGCAATCCGCACGACTCGGGCCGTGTTCCCCTCCACTCGTGCGCTCGACTGCAAGATGAGAACTCTCATGGACGACATGCCCCTCATGATCAGCCGAAAGTCTGGTGCCTTCAAGTGCCTCCCTGCGTCGGTATGCTTGCAGGCGCTATCAGCCCCACGATGCGATCGCCTTACTGTGAGTTCATTGCTTGCTCTATCTCAGCTCCAGCGAGAGGCTTGGCGATTCGGGCCCCGTCGATTGGCCAAGGAGTCCGGGTGGCCGGAGCTCGATGATACCCTCGTGGGTTGCCCGATTCAATGCCTTGGACCAGCGATTTCTCATCGATACTCAGCACAACCTTAATCTTGTTGAACGCTTATCCAATCTCAGTGAATCTCGCCCGGGTACCACGCGTTGCCGATGTCGAAAAACTCGACCTTGCTTTTGTTCGGCAGTGAGATGCGAAACTTTTGCCCCCTGTTGGATCCGTAGAGGTGACGGATGATGATGACCCGCCTGCTGTTCTACCCGATGAATTGGTGCGTGGCGCAGGTCATGGGCAGAGTAGTATGCCTGCAACCTGCCTGCCCCATGGCAGCTTGAGGGCCAGCCTTCGAAACCCGTCGGCGAGCACGACTAGCCCAGAGATGATGTCGGTATAAGGTGACTCGCGCGACATGGCCGCGCGTCCAATCAATCCCCGCTATCGTCCTGGTCGCTCTGTGAAGAGTCTTGCTGGTCTTTGGGCGTGTCTTGATCATATTTGCCAGCGATTGATCCGGGAACCGTC
>JBEKTX010000258.1:0-6047 GCA_049515615.1 Spirochaetia bacterium | reverse complement strand
GAAAACCCGATCGCTCTTAGCGCCACGGTGCAGGGAAAATTGGCTCAACATCGATGCACCTGTTCCGCGGTATTTGATCGAGAAATTCATCTACCCATTTCTCTACCGGGCTCTTGTTCGGACTGGGATTCTGTCCATGCACTACGAGAACGGAGATGAGTATACAGTTCAAGAAGGCAGGATCAGGGCCGTGCAGATTCTTAAAGGATACTTCCAGTCTACCCAACGCCAGGCCCCGGACCTTCGCAAGCGTCTTTATCTGAAGGAATCCCTTCGCAGACGGGCGGGGAAAGTCTTCGAAAACATTCCTGCTGGGAAGGCACCGGTCTTCGTTCATCTGAGGAGGTCCGACAAGGGCTGGGAGACGTTCGAAGGCCGCGCCGTTCAAATACCAGATCACTACTACCTTGCAGCTATTGATCGCCTTCGTCGCCGAGATCCCGACTTGTTTTTTTTCTTTCTTGGCGATGATCCCGATCATGCGGATTCCCTCTTCAGGGATGTCAGGCCAAGATATGTCTCCCGTCTGTCAGTCGAAGAGGACCTGGCTTTGATGTCGTTGTGTGACGGCGGTGTTCTGTCGAATAGCACGTTCTCATGGTGGGGAGCTTTCTTCAGCAGTTCCCGAATAGGCTATATCGCTCCCAAGTACTGGGCCGGATGGAATGTGAAGCGATGGGTTCCCTTGGAACTGCGTGGCAGTTTCGTTGCCGAGTATCTGGACATTGAGTAGAGATGTTCTTTTTTGATGGCACCGGCGGCCGGCTGGGGAATCAGTTGTTTCAAACCGCCTTGATTGAGCGTCGCAGAACGCCGCACGAACTGGTCATCACCACACAGATGCCCGAGTCGAGACAATTTCTCCGCTGTTTGCGAAGATACCGGGATTTTTCCAACCCGTTGTTGGTCAATGTCGTCGATCACGTGATAGCTCGGTTCTTCATACGGCCCATGATCAGGCTGCGCGTCATCTCTTCAATGGTCGAGGACGATCGCGGCGTCACTGAGACCCGGGGCATCCTCCCGATCACCTATTTTCGTGGATACTTCCAGGCGCCCAGGTATGTGATGCCTACACCGATTTCGCGAACGTGGATCCGCCGGAAATTCCGTGAGCAGGCCGCTGCTCGCATCCAGTGCGCGGAAGGCAGGACTCCTGTCTTCGTCCACGTGCGAAGGAGCGACTACGGCTCATACTACGCGGACGGCCGCAGGTCGGCCCTGCTTCCCTTCAGCTACTACTGCGACGCGATCGAGCAGATCCAGCAGTCCGTTCCCGATCCGCACTTCTTTGTGATGGGCGATGACCCTTCCTGGTGCGAGGAACAGTTCGGGGATCTTCCCCATCGGACCGTATCGAGGGGCTCGCCGTACGAAGACCTGGCGCTGATGAGCCTCTGCTCCGGCGGGATTGTCTCCAACAGCAGCTTTGCCTGGTGGGGGGCGCAGCTCTGCGCCAGGACGGCGCCGGTCATCGCTCCGCGGTACTGGTTCGGGTGGGCAAAGAAGGAATGGCTGCCCAGGGGAATGGACGAGAGCAGCTTTCAATTCATTGATGTGGTGGACAACGGCCCAGGATGGCAGGATGAACAAGAATCTGAAGAATAGCGCGATCTGGCTGGCAAACACTTTCTATAACCGCACGGCGAAGGAAACTCCCCGACTCTGCCAGCTCTCCCCGGATCCCTTTCGAGCGATGAACGAATACTTCGACGTGGTCTGGGTCCTCACCATTGCACGCAACGGGCATCGAAGGGCAAATATCGAGCGCCAGTTCCCAGGCTTGCGGTTCGAATATTACGAGGGGACTGACGGCAAAACGATCACCGACTCGGATCCACGAGTCGACTTTGCAAGGGCCTCTGAGACGAACGGGCGCCCATTCAAGCTGAACGAGGCCGCGTGCGCCTTGTCTCATTTCGGCATGCTGCAGGAGGTCGTGGACCGTGGGTTGAAAAAGGCCTTGATATTCGAGGACGATGCTGCCCTCATCGCCAGGGAGGCTCGATGGATCCCGTATTGCCTCGAGCGCCTTCCGGAAGACTGGGAGCTGTTCTACCTCGGGTACAGGGACGGGGAGCTTCGGGGCTATCTTCGGGAGCTCCAGGAGCAGCTCGGACGTCAGAAGAATCCCGAAGAAGTCGTTTCGCGGACGGTCGGCCGGGGCCTTCGAACCGCGGCAGGACATGAGCTTATTCATGCTTACGCCGTCACCCTCCAAGGGGCCCGGAAGCTCCTGGATGGGGTGTACCCCATACGAGACGTTGCGGACGGATGGATCGAGAGGAAGGTGCTGGCTCGGCAGATCAGCGCTTACATTTCCATCCCGAAGATCTTTGTCCAGCAGTCAGATCTGGGCTCTTCTATCCATGGGAGTTGAGATGGTCATGAAGACAATCAGGATTCTTTTCGTCGATTTCTGGCCCGGGTGGGTCCCCGAATCCAATCCCCTGGTTGATATTCTTCGAAAGCATTTCGTCGTCGAATTATCGGAAGAACCGGATTTCGTCATTTATTCCAATTTCGGCTACCGGCACCTGGCGTACGATGTTCCTCGTCTCTTCTACACGGGTGAAAACCTGAGTCCGGATTTCAATATATGCGACTATGCTCTGGGATATTACCGATTGACGTTCGGGGACCGCTACTTCCGATTTACCAACTATATGATGGACTGCCATAAGGAGCTGTGCGAGATCGGCGAGCGGAAGTATGTGCCGGGCCCACGCAAGTTCTGCAATTTCGTCTACTCAAACCCGCATGCGGACCCCACCCGCGACGTTTTCTTTCGAATGTTGTCCGCGTACAAGCCGGTTGATTCCGCCGGCCGGCATCTGAACAATACCGAGTTTCGAATCGTGGACAAGGCCTCGCTTCAGAAGAACTACAAGTTCTCAATAGCCTTTGAGAACTCTTCCTCCCCTGGTTACGTTTCGGAAAAGATCGTGCAGGCCTACGCTGCGGGAACCGTCCCGATCTACTGGGGAGCCCCGGATATCGCCCTTGACTTCAAGCCCGAATCGTTCGTCAACTGCCACGACTACCCGAGCTTCGAGAAGGCCATCGAGCGGGTCATCGAGCTGGACAACGACGAGAAGGCGTATGCGCGCATGTTCGAGGCGCCTTTTTTCCAGCGGCCCCTGATCGGCTACGCGTTCGAGCCGGGTTTCGAAGAGTTTCTCGTACATATCTTCAGCCAGGACAAGGAGAAGGCCTTTCGTCGGAACCGCCAGTTCTGGGGCAAGGCGTACGAGACGCAAAGACGAAAGCTGGCCAGCTACATTATACGGCTCCAAAGGAATCCGTTGTTCAAGCTCAAGGAGCACCTGCGCATGCTCGGCACCTCGGGCACCGTGAGAAAGATCAACGAGAAAGCTCAAGAGAAGAAACAGGAGAGAAACGAAGCAAGGCTGAGGGACGCGTAAGACTCAGATGCGGATTCTCGACAAAGAGAACGTGGTCCGGCCCTTGCCGCGGAATCTGAAAGCCGGGGAAGAATCTCTCTTCTCTCACGAACACTCCCGCAAGATCCCCCCGACTGATCTCATTGATGCGCAAGACGCCGAGGTGCTTCCCAACGGCTTCGTGCGTGTGGGGGGAAGGCTTCTGCCCCAGGTGTTCCTTGGCATGCCGAGGGGAGTGCGGGCTCTGAAGGCGTGGTTGCGGATCAGGCAGTACCATTTGCGTGCCCGCAAGGTGGGGGTCGAGCGGGCGCTCTTCATAACGGATGACTGGTCGAACGGATTTTTCCACTGGATTGGGGAAGTCCTCCCGCGCCTGGAAGCCCTGGGCTCCAGCGAGGCGGAAGCCAGGACCCTCCTTGTTCCCGCAATGGCGGATTTTGATTACGCGCGCCAGTCCCTCGAGCCATACAGCCTTGGGGACATTCGTTTCCTGTCTTGGTCGGAGCGCGCGTCCTGCCGGGATCTCCTGGTCGTTCCGCCGTTGGCTCCGACAGGCAACTATCGACCTGCGGTGATGAGCGCGCTTCGCGACCGGATGCGCCGCTGGTTTGGTGCGAGCCAGGGGGGGCGGCGCCTGTACATCAGCCGGGTCGGGTCAGCGGCGAGGCGGATCGCCAATGAATCGGAGATGCTTCCCGTCCTTGAACGGCACGGGTTCGAGCGGGTGCTGAGCGAGCGGCTCAGCTTTTCCGAGCAGGTCCGGCTTGTGGGCTCGGCGTCGATGCTGATCGGCAACCACGGAGCAGGCCTCACCCATGCCTGCTGGATGCTTCCCGGAACGGCCCTGTTCGAGCTTCGCCGGCAGGGAGACAGTGCCAACAACTGCTATTATTCCCTCGCGGGCGCCCTCGGGATCAGGTACTACTACCTCATGTGCAAGGCAGCCGATGAACGAAAGGCCACCCACGCCGCGGATCTCGTGGTCGACCCGGCTCTGCTGGAGGCCGAGCTTGCCGCTCTGACCGAAGGACAGGCCCGGTGATCGACCAATCCTCCACCGCTCCGGTCCTGTTGATTGCATTCAACAGGACGGAAACAACGAGCCGGGTCCTCGGAGAAATCTCCAGGGCCGCTCCCGGCGATTCTTCGTCGCGGTGGACGGTCCTCGGGAAGGGAATGCGGAGGACCAAAAAAAATGCACGGAAGTGCTGGAAGCAATCCGGAATGGAATTGATTGGAAGTGCGACGTAGAGTACCTCATCCGGGAAAACAACCTCGGGTGCGGCAGGGCGCCGGCGTCCGCGATCTCCTGGTTCTTCGACAATGTGGAGGATGGCATCATCCTTGAGGACGACTGTCTACCGGTCCCACAGTTTTTTCCGTTCTGCACATCGGTTTTGAAGCGATACCGGGAAGAGCCGCGGGTTGCTCATATCGGGGGCTTCAACTGCCAGTTCGGCAAAATGCGGGGCAAGGCCTCGTACTACTTCTCGAGGTACTTCCACTGCTGGGGGTGGGCGAGCTGGCGCCGCGCCTGGGCCGGGTTCGACATCGAGATGAAGGACTACGGCGAGTTCCTCGCGGAACATTGTCTCGAAAGCCTGTTCAGCCGGCGTTCAATTCAGGACTTCTGGAAAGGCAATTTCGACGAAGCGGCTCACGGAGACGGGAGCATATGGGACTACCAGTGGGTCTACCACAATTTCAAGAAGGACCGCCTGGCCGTTGTCCCGAACAGGAACATGATCGAGAACATCGGCTTTGGCGGCGGGGCCACACACACAAAGGCCCGCAACCCCCGAATGCCTTCCGTGGCCTGCGACATCCCCGTGGACATCGTGCACCCCGCGTTCATTCTTCCGTGCGCCGCTGCGGACGAATATACCTACCGCCATCAGCTAAGGCTCGGACGCTTTCATGACTTGAAGCAGTTCGCGAAGCGCGTGCTGGGTATCCGGAGAACGGCGCATGTATGACCCGCTCCCCCGCTCTCTGAACACACGGGTGCTCGTGACCGGCGGCGCCGGGTTCCTCGGCAGCCATCTGTGCGAGAGGCTGCTCAAGGACGGCCATGACGTCATCTGCCTGGACAACTTCTTCACCGGCCAGAAGAGGAACATCGCGCACCTCGTCGGCAATCCGTTTTTCGAGGTTGTACGGCACGACGTCACCTTCCCTTACTACGCGGAGGTGGACCGCATTTTCAACCTGGCCTGCCCCGCGAGCCCTCCGCACTACCAGTACGACCCCGTGCAGACCACGAAGACCTCGGTGCACGGAGCCATCAACATGCTGGGGCTGGCCAAGCGGATCCGCGCGCGAATCCTGCAGGCATCCACGAGCGAGGTCTACGGCGACCCCGAGGTGCACCCTCAGCCAGAGAGCTACTGGGGAAGGGTGAACCCGATCGGTGTCCGCTCCTGCTACGACGAGGGAAAGAGATGCGCGGAGACCTTGTTCTTCGACTACTGGCGGCAGAACAAAGTGGACATCAAGGTCGTGCGGATCTTCAATACCTACGGTCCGAGAATGCATCCCTACGACGGTCGTGTGGTGAGCAACTTCATCGTGCAGGCGCTGAAGGGCGCGGACATCACCATCTATGGCGATGGCTCCCAGACCCGATCTTTCTGCTACGTGGAC
>JBEKTX010000257.1:0-6066 GCA_049515615.1 Spirochaetia bacterium | reverse complement strand
ATAGAACGCGCCTTCGTCTACGTAGCAGGTCCTCCGGGCTGCGGCAAGACGACGTTCATCGAGTCGATACTCCGCGCCGCTGGGGGGCTTATCTGCGCTGCGCGCTGTATCAGGAATGATACGCTCCCGCACGCTCGGGAGACGGCTCCCAAGAGGCACCTCGAGCTTCGGCGGTATTCGGAAGCGGGGGCAACTGGTGTCGCCCTATTCACATTTCCGCAAGCCGGCATCGATTCGGACGCCTTCTTTATGACGGATTTGATGGCTGATTACTCGCAAGGCGTAGTTCTCGAAGGCGACAACCCGCTTGAATATGTGGACCTCTCTGTTTTCGTGGCACCCGCACCGGGGGCCGGCGAGAGGCTTTTTGCGCGGCGCCGGAGAGATCGGGCTCGCGAGCAGCATGCGACCATGGACGCCATCGGGCAGCTAATCGGTGAGCCTGACAGGTTCGCAGAGCTCCTTGGCGAGGTGGTTGGCGGCCCCATCGCCGAGTTTGCGCGGATGTCCCCCGCGTTCATGGAGGACGCGCGCGCCAGGCTGGTCGCGGACATCGCAATGGCGCGGAAGGCGCCGCCGCGCAAGCCTACGTGGCAATGGGGGATCAGTGATCCATACTCTGGCATCGAGTGGGCACAGCTCGTCGTGGTCAACGTGCGTAATGACGGCGAGCGACGGGCGGGCGAGCAGCTTGTTGCCGACATGGTTCGGCTTCGGAAGGATGAGCAGCTGTTCAATGACATCCTCGGCTTTCGCGGCAGCCGGACCCCGATAACCGCTGTTGTTGCGGACCTTTCCCAGCCGGATGATCCGGGACGGAAGAAAGCGCTCGCGAGAGCTCGGCGCGCGTTCCCCGCGGCCGAGCTCAATGATGGGCCGCCTTCATTCAGAGGGATAACAAATGGCAGAATACGGTGAATGGAATCGCAAAGGGGCGACCCTCAGTGATGCTACGGCGCAGAACGAATATGGCGTTAGCCGCGACTTTGTCCTGAGAGGTATCAACAGAGGAAGTCTCGAATACAGAAAGGGAGCCGTTTGGGGCAATCCTTATCTCCGGATACTGAGAAGCCAACTTGAGAAATACATAGCTGCGGAGCTTGGGTCTCCCTACCTGGGGAGCAAGAAGCGTCAGACAGAATTGCGCGCCATCAAGAAGGAAATGGCGGATCTGAAGAAAAGGCTGAATGAGCTTCAAGCCCGAAGAGTGGAGCTTGAGGGGCAGATGAAGGAACAGGGAACCAACCAAGGTACCCCGCCCGAGCCACCGGCCTTCGGCAACTCATCGAAGAAAAGCGCCAGATCAGGCGGCAAACGAAACGGCCCCTGAAATGCCCCGGGGAGCCTGCTTGTCTCCTGCAGGTTAGCAGTCGTAATCAACAAGAGGAAGAGCTGCGTCGGTCAAGATCGCCCATCTACAACCTTGACTTGTCGCGTCTGCCCTGTGACATCGTTGATCCGTAGAATGATGGGACAGTTCGCAACCTGTTTGCTTTGGTACTTGATGTATGTATAATGTATGTATATGATCGTGGTATGCGGGTTGTGTGGGATCCTCGGAAAGCGAGTTCGAATCTCAGGAAGCATGCGATTCGTTTCTCCGATGCTGAGTTGGTTCTTTTCGATCCCAACCCTCACAAGGGAGGATACGGAGGCTCGAGGCGAGCAACGGTTTGTATCTGTGGGGACAGATTCAGCCGGACGTGTTCTTGTCGTCGTATACACCCACTGCGGAGAGAACCTCCGCTTGATATCAGCCCGGACCGCGACCGGGAGGGAGAGAATGACATATGAGGAAGGAGTATGACTTCAGCAAAGCAAAGCGGGGGGCGGTGATACCTCAAAAGGGGAAGACCAGAATCAGCATCTACATTGACAATAAGATTCTGGAGGAGTTCCGCGCCCGTGCAGATGCCGCCGGCCAGGGTTACCAGACAATGATAAACAATGCCCTTCGGGAATATCTAGAAAGATCCGAGCATCCATTGGACGTGAAGACCCTTCGCCGCATCCTCAGAGAGGAACTGAATAGCGCCGGGTAATGTTCTCATATCTCAGGGGACGGATCATGCCGTCCGGCGCACAGCTGCGACATCCGAGACGAAAGAGGCTCTCCAAGGATTGCCCTGAAGGGCCGTATTCGAGTCAACCTTCGCTCCCCGGGCTGGACTCGAATGGCCGGCCGGGACGTTAACACGGTATCCCACTCCGTTGATCGGAGACACAATTTGTCTCCTGCCGGTTATGAGTCGGATTCAGCAAAGGGAAGCTGCCCCCCGCTGATCGAGGCGTTGTACCCTCTCCACGAAATTCTCTCTTGTAATGCTCGATTTTCATGGTATGATTCATCGCTATGGTCGAGCGGGCCCGGCTGCTTGCGACACTGAAGAAGGCGCTCACACGAAGCCGGGTCGTCGTCCTGACCGGCCCACGCCAGTGCGGCAAGACCACCCTTGCGCGTCAGCTCATCAGTGAGACCTCGGTCAACTACTTCGACCTAGAGGACCCCGCGGACCTGGAGAGACTGGCTGAGCCAGTTACTGCACTCGATCCCTTGAAGGGGCTCGTCGTCATCGATGAGGTGCAGCGCAAGCCCGATCTGTTCCCGATTCTGCGCGTCCTGGCAGATCGAAAGAACGGTGCGGCCCGATTCCTGATCCTGGGAAGCGCCTCGGGTGACCTTTTGCGCCAGACCTCGGAGAGCCTTGTGGGGAGGATGGAGCAGGTCATCATGGGAGGGTTCTCGCTTGCTGAGCTGGACGCCAATAGTGAGGATCGACTTTGGCTTCGAGGGGGACTGCCGCCTTCGTATCTGGCTCGAAGCGAGGCCGACAGCAGGGCTTGGCGCAAGAACCTGGTCCAGACATTGCTGGAGCGCGACTTTCCGCAGTGGGGTGTGCGCGTACCGGCGGTCGCTCTGCTTCGATTCTGGACCATGCTTGCCCATTATCATGGCCAAACGTGGAATGCAGCGGAGCCTGCCCGCGCCATGGGCGTGAGCGAGTCCACTGCCCGCCGTCACCTTGACCTCCTTACGGACGCCTTCGTTGTTCGGCAGCTGCATCCATGGCATGCCAATATCGCAAAGCGCCAGGTGAAGGCACCGAAGATCTACCTCCGCGACACCGGTCTCCTGCACCATCTGCTCGGCATCGGGACGCAGAAGGACCTTCTCAGGCACCCCAAGGTCGGAGCATCGTGGGAGGGGTTCGTCATCGAACAGCTTCTTCTCACGGAGCCATACGACGAGGTGTACTTCTGGGCGACCCATCAGGGAGCGGAGATCGATCTTGTGCTGCGAAGCGGCGGCAGGCTCCTGGGGGTGGAGTGCAAGCGCACCGACTCGCCGCGCATGAGCCCATCCATCCGCATTGGCGCACAGGACCTGGGGCTGTCGAAGATTGCAGTGCTTTACCCCGGATCGAAACGGTTCCCGATCTCCGAGGAGGTAGAAGCCATTCCCGTCGAGGATCTACAAAAAGGCGTATCCATCTTCGAAAGGAAAAAGTAGTGAGCGAGTACCAGTACGTCGAGAAGCCCTTTCTCGATCAGCTTGCGGGCCTTGGCTGGAAAGTTGCAGGATTTCAAGATTGTACTCGTCAACGACCGCATCGACCTGGAGACGCAGCTCTCCGAGACGGCGCGGCTCATCGGCGCAAAGGTCAATATCATCCAGGGGACGTCGGGGCTCCGGGATCACCTGTCCACCGGCGCATCCGACGTGAACATGGTGATGATCCACAAGTTCATGGAACGCGCGGATCCGCGCCGCCCTGGAGAAACGAATAGCCGAAGAGAAGGCCCGGGCCACGCCGGACGCGGCGTTGATCCGGAGCATCGAGTTCCTGAAGGTTGTCGTCGTGATTTCCGCCGAGCCGGCGAACGAGCCCGCGCTGTTCGTCCGGCATCGTACAGGCCCGGCTGCCACGGCAGTATTTCCCGGCCATTGACGGGTCGAGCAAACTCGAAGGCACTCGTTTGACACTCGTTGGCTCTTGTTACGGTGTCTCAGAAGTGTTACACTTGAGGCTGGAGGTGCGTGATGCCTACCAAGAATCCGCGCATCAACGTTGCTCTGGAGAAACCGCTTTATTCTCTGATCGAGAGAATGGCTCAGGAGAGAGGATTGTCCCTTTCCATGGTGACTCGCGACTTGGTCCGGGAAGCTCTAGAAATCCATGAGGATGCTGTGCTTGTGCGCATCGCGGATGAGCGCGTTGCGGCACTGGCCGGTCGCAAAACCTTGACGCATACTGAAGTCTGGGAATAGGGGTGCCTTACCGCATCCGGTATCATCCGGACGTCAAAACGAAGGACATTTCCAAACTCAACCGAACTATCCAGAAACGAATCAAGACCGCCATCGAGCAGAGGCTTCTAGTGTCCCCGGAGAAATACTCGGAGCCGTTGAGAAGAACACTGAAAGGCTATAGGAAGCTGAGGGTTGGGGACTATCGGATCGTTCTGAAAATTGAAGGCGAAGACATCTTGATTCTGGGTATTTGCCACCGAAAAGATGTCTACGAGAGAATGGAGTGGCGTAGTCAGTAGTTCCCTTGCAAGAGGCGGCGTGGTTCAGCGGGGTTTTCTTGAGCGCAACTCGCAACTTGCCGTGCCAAGCAAAAGAGAGTGACACTTGGGGCATACATGGAGTCGCCGGAGCTTCGCTCAAAGAGCTCAACTCACGCACAGTTTGCAGGCTTTTTTCCGTGCCGTAAAATGACGCCAAGACGCAACCGGCCGCCTCTGGCGTTGGCCATAAAGGGGCCAGTTCGACTCTTTCTTCGCTCCCCCTCTTGGACGAGCTTAGAACCTACTGCTACGAGCACCAGATCGAGGAGACACCCGCGCTTCTGGCCGTCTGAGAAGGCTGTTCGAGCCGGTCCCGTGTCCCCCGGCCGGACTCGAACCAGCGACCGGGTCGTTAACAACGTTGTCCCTGCAACTGATTGAAGACTCAATCCGTTTCTTGTGGCCCAGGAGAATGAACCAGCAAAACTGTGACACCACTCATGTGCGGATGCGTGTCCAAAACTTCGCGCTCGTGGCTTTCCTGATCCGCGGTCGATGATCCGCCGGTTCTCACGGTTTCCCAAGAAGCAACTTCAGCGAGCGGTGAAGCTCTGGGATCTCTTCCGTCACAGTTTTCCAAACAACATCGGAATCGATGTCGAAGTATCCATGGATCAATCTATTCCGCATTCCGATAATCGATATCCACGGAATCCCCGGCGAAGTCGCCTTTGTCTCGTCAGTTACTTTGCTGGCCGCCTCTCCTATCACCTCGATCGCCCGCACGATGGCGAAGAGAAGCATCTGATCCGTATCAAGGTCCTCACGTTTCTTTCCGGTTGTGAATTGCTCGACTGATTCTGCAGCATCCACCATATGCAGGATGCGAATACGATCATCGTCGCGCATACTGGACTTGAGCGGATCGAATCACTTCATCCCTGAAATAGCGGCTCAGGTCGTTGGGGGTTCGCAAGTCAACTGTCCGCCCACCGAGAATAGTTGACAACTCATGTTCCATATCGGCCAGGCCAAGGAGGCCAGGCTCCTTCCCATGGTCGAACTCCACGAGAAGGTCAATGTCACTTTCCGGATTGGCATGACCCTTGAGCTGAGATCCGAACAGCGAGAGGCGTCGGATGCCATGCTTCTGGCAGAATGCTGCCAGAGGGGCTTTCTTGTTCTCGAGAAATCTGTTCACCTTCGGTTCCCTAATCTCACTGCGGCGTGCACTCAGGTGTGGTTCCTGCCTTAGAATTGATTCTATCAGAAGTCCGGCGGCTCTGGAAGCTTGCGCAGTCCGGTGGGAGGACGGTCAGAAAGGCCCGGAGGGGAACTGCCCGGCCTCCAAGCCGCCATTCGAGATCATCCATAGCACGGCCGAGGAAACAAAAAAGGCAGCCGACGGTCTGCCGACTGCCTGTCCAGTTCTGCTCCCCCTATTGGACGAGCTTAGAACCTACTGCTACGAGCACCGGATCGAAGAAATCCCGGCGCTACTGGCTGGTTAGGGGGCGCTGTCCGAATCGATCTCCATCCTCCGCGAGGAAGGCT
>JBEKTX010000256.1:0-7493 GCA_049515615.1 Spirochaetia bacterium | reverse complement strand
GCTCCCCCTATTGGACGAGCTTAGAACCTACTGCTACGAGCACCGGATCGAAGAAATCCCGGCGCTACTGGCTGGTTAGGGGGCGCTGTCCGAATCGATCTCCATCCTCCGCGAGGAAGGCTTCGAGCCTTTCCGCT
Organism: Spirochaetia bacterium; assembly: GCA_049515615.1. GTDB lineage: Bacteria > Spirochaetota > Spirochaetia > SZUA-6 > Fen-1364 > Fen-1364. The sequence goes on along the minus strand of JBEKTX010000256.1, from coordinate 7,356 downwards.
TTGACTTCCTCGATGTTCGCCCGTCCCGAGGCGGCAGGGGCAGCTTTGAGAATCGGCCAAGGCCGACCGCGCGCACACGCGCCGCAACGTCCGTGTTGCGACGCTCTGGTTGGGAAAAGGGCCAGGGACATCGCGGCAGGACGCCGCGAGTCCCTGGCCCCTGGGGGCAGGGTTCAGAACCAATATGAAAGCTCCTGTGCCTGTGGACAACTCACGGCTGCGTGCGGTTTGAGAATCGGGACCACGCGGTGGGTTGGAGCCTCGCCGTTGTCCTTTTGCCGCCTGGGCTCAAGTTGCGCAGCGAAGACACGCCCTCTCCGAGCTGGTCTCATCATTCTGAAGTCGCGGTCACAAGGCGCGCCTCGGGCCCATGGAAAACCAGCACGACCGCGGGGGCTTCTTCTCGCCCATCCCAACCGAAGGAGAGCCATGCCCATGGCAGTGTTCGGCTTCCTGGAAGGGTCATTGGAGCGGCACGGAAAGGACCGAATACCGCATCGACAGGCTTTGCCTCAAACTCGCTATTCTTCACGCACCACGGCCACCCCGCGTGCCTCGAGGGCAATCATTCCGGCCACCTTTGCGCCCGTTATCATTTCTAGTCCCGGGGACACCAGGCGCACGGACTTCCCACTGGTATCGTGGTTCAGGTAGAAGCGGTAGGTTGCGCCGGGCGAACACCGAGCACAGACTTCGACAGCGGGATCGAGACCCTCGATAGTCGGAATGCCCAATTCCCGGAGTGGCTCACGAAGAAACGCTGCAAGTCCTTGGGCATCGAGATACGTGCCCAGGTAGTACGACACACCGTGACCGAACGGGTTGCGCAGAGCAGCGGCACGGCCGGAATAGTACCGGCCCTCAAAAGTGAGCTCCACAGAGGTCCCTGTGTCCGGGGCGATCAGTTCCGCAAGATGCAAGGCGGAAAAGCGTGCCCCGCTGCTGGAGACCACTTCGACAGGGTCATCCGCCAAGTGGGAGAAGCAGTCGTAGTCCTCGATCCAGCCGCCGATGAGATGGCGGATACCGGCGGGCAGCGCTTCATCGTGCACCGCGTTTTCGTGGTCCTTGACGCAGCTTCGCGCGCCGATCACTGTGATGCCTCCTGCGCGGACGTACTCCTGCAGCTTGTCGGCAAATTGGGAGTCCGATACATAGTGAACAGGAACGATCAGCAGCTTGAAGGAACTGAAATCCTCGTCGGCCGACACGATATCGGCCACGATCCCCAATCGCGAGAGGGCGGCCGCGTAGTTCCTGGCCAGCTCGTCGTAGGAAATCCCAGGGTGGCGACGCGACTTCCTGCAAGCTCGGAGCCCAGCGCTTTGACCTCGGCAGCAAGCCCAGTGAGTTCTTCGTAGCGAGAACCGGGTTGCCCGTGGTGAGGAAGGAGCCCGTGCCAGTATTGTTCCGTGCCGAAACGGGCGGTGCGCCAGCGGAAGAAGCTGACGCAGTCTGCCCCGTGGGCGATAGCCTGGAAGGCCCAGAGCCTCATGCGGCCCGGTTCGGGCGTAGGGTAGAACCGGTCCCAGCCCCCCGGCCCCGACGCCTGCTCCATGACCCACACGTTGCGCTTTTTCAAACCCCGCATGAGATCGTGCGGTAACGCGAACGGAGGCAGGTGGGAGGTCTGCGGCTGGAAAAACGGATAGTTGTCCCACGACACGACGTCCAGATCTCGTGCCAGATCGAAGTAGTTGATGTCAGTGAATGAGGCCATCAGGTTGTGCGTGACGGTCCTTGAGGGGCTGTTGGCTCGTATGATCCTGACGAGCTCCCAATTGAACGAGACCTGTACGTCTGAGCAGAATCTGAAGAAATCGAGCAGCAGCGCGGGGTTCTGTCCCGCCGATCCACTGCGATCCGCAGTATCGCGCGGGAGCGAGACCTCGGAAAACTCGTTGTATTGCTGGCTCCAGAATGCCGTCCCCCACGCCTCGTTGAGACGATCGATGTCCTGGAAGCGATGAGACAGCCAGGACTGGAAGGCGCGCTCGCAATAGCCGCAGTAGCACCGGGCCGTACCATGGCACCCGAGCTCGTTGTCCGTCTGCCATGCAACGACACTCGGGTGGTGTCCAAAATGCCTCGTCACTGCCTCGGTGATTCGAATGGCGCGCTCTCGGTAGCCGGGGTGGTTCTTGCAGGCGTCCTGGCGCTGACCGAACTCCTTGACCTGTCCGTTGCTCTTAACCTGGTGGATGTCCGGCTCTTTCCGATGCAGCCACGCCGGGTAGGTCGGAGTCGGCGTGCATAGAATCGCGGAGAGCCCATGGCGTGCCAGCACGTCGAGAGCGCGCTCGAGCCATGCGAACTCGTAGCTCCCTTCCACCGGTTCGAACTTGTGCCAGGCAAACTCCGCGAGCCGGACGGTGGCGATGCCGGCCCGTTCCATGAGCTGGGCGTCGACTTCCCAGCGGCTCTCCGGCCACTGTTCGGGATAGTACGCGACGCCGAGACGAAGGCGATGACGTTCCTGGTTGGTGTCCATCTATGATGTCTCCTTTCTCGGTTCCAGTGCCACTACGCCTTGATGCTTCCCGTGGCAATCCCAGCGGCGATATGCTTTCGCAGGAATGGGAACAGAACCACCATCGGGAGGACGGAGAGCGTCGAACCGAGGACAATCAGCGGATAGGGAGGAATGCCGGTGGCCGGGTTGATGAGCTTGGACACCCACATCTGGAGTCCCAGCGTGACCGGAAAGAGCTTCGAGCTGCTCAGGACAAGCAGCGGTAGGAAGAAATTGTTCCAGGAAGATATGAAGGTCACCAGGAACAGCGTGACGAGTCCCGGGCCCAGAATCGGCGCTGCAATCCGCCTGAAGATCTGGTAGTCGTTCGCGCCGTCTATGCGTCCCGAGTCGATGAGCTCGTTGGGCATCGTTTCCCGTATGTAGACGCTCATGAAGTACACGCCGAACGGACTGGCCAGCAGCGGGAGGATGACGGCCACGTACGTGTCCATCAATCCCAGACCCTTGATTAACAGAAAGACAGGAATGGTGAGAGTCGCCGAGGGCAGCAAGAGCGCGACCAGGATCATGAACGAGACTGCGCCTCGCAGATTGAACGTGTACTTGGCCAATGCATAGCCCGCGAGCGCGCTGATGAAAGTTCCCACTCCGGCGGTGAGGGTAGAGTAGACGATCGAGTTGTTATACCACCGCCAGTAGGCTCCCCCCTCCTTCTGGCCCAGATCCTTCAAATTGGCCACGACTCCAGAAAGCGGGGCCGGCGAAAACATCGGCATGTTGAAGAGCTGTGCGGTTGACTTCGACGTCGAAACCAGGAGCCAGAGGAGCGGAAGGAGGAAGTACATTGCGAGGAGGGCCATGGGAACGAGGATGAGCGCTCCGATGACGGCGCGGCGGCGCACGTACGAGCGGCCATGATGCAGCCTCTGCAGCGGGGAGGAACCGATGCCGGACCTTCGTGTACTCATGGCGTCACCCCGGCATTTCCGTTGAGCCGTTTCCGACGTGCCGCCCGTCCCTCACCGGAAGTCAGGAAGAGGAACAGGAGGGATGCACAGAGCGTCACGAACGCCAGCGAGAACGACAGGGTTGCGGAATAGTGGAAGTTCGTATACGCGAACGCCATGTTGTAGATGTACATGTTGGGCGTAAAGTCCGATGGAACGACGGTCAGGCTCGAGAGGATGAAGGGCTCGTTGAAGAGCTGAAAGGTTCCGATGATGGACAGGATCCAGGTGAAGATGATCACCGGTCGGATCAGAGGCAGCTTGATTCGGAACGCCGTCTGCAGCTCGTTGCAGCCATCTATCTTGGCGGCGTCATACAGCTCCAGCGGCAGGGAGGTGAGTCCGGCGAAGTACAGCGTCATGTTGTACCCGGTCCATTCCCACGTCACGATGTTCACGATGCTGTAGAGCAGATTGCCTTGGGAGAGGACCTCCGGTGCCTTGCCGTGATGGAAGATTCCTAGGACCGCCAGCAGCGGGTTGAGCTGCGGTGAGTAGAGGAATCCCCACATCAGTGCCGCGATGACGCCGGGAACCGCATAGGGGAGAAAGTACAGCAGGCGGAACAAAGCCTTTGCCCTGATCACCGGGCTGTCGAGCAGGAGTGCGAGGGCAAGAGCAGTAATCAGCATGATCAGGAGCTGCATGACGCCGAACCGCGCGACCGTAAGGATCGAATGCCAGAACGAACCGTCCTTGAGCGCCGCGGCATAGTTGGCCAGACCGACGAAGCTGCTGCGTCCCATCCGAGCCGTAAACAGACTGAGATAGAAGGAATAGAACAACGGATAGATGAAGAACCCGAAGAAGAGCACGAGGAACGGGGCGAGCATGACGTACGGGACTGACCGAGTCTGCCAGGACCGTTTGTGGTGCATCATCATCGAACTCCCCGGTGGCTCCCCGTCGGCTTCGGAACGAGGAAAGCGGGCCCTGATCTGGTCGTAGATCAGGGCCCTAACTAACTAAGGTGTACCTGTAGGTGCGTGCCCGGCTATTCCGCTACCTGGAATCCCTGGGCTCGCGCAAAACCCTTCACCTTGTCCTCGAGGTTCCGCAGGGCCTGGTCGGTCGTTATCTTGCCATTGAACAGGTCGGTGAACTGCACCTGCATCTCGTTGTACACGAAGCTCGTCCACGGGCTCCATTCGAAGCTCTTGTCGACCCACGGCATCATCTTCGAGAAGACCGCGTTTGCTCGCTGCCCTCCCAGGAACTGATTCGGGCCGGAGAAACTGGACAACTTGTCAGCGTTGACGTGAGCCGCGAAGAGCCCGGATCCGCCCTGCCCGATCTCAGTCGCGAGACTGACCACGGCGTCCTTGTGCGTGTTGATCCACGCGGCGAAAAGGGCCGACGCTTCGGGGGACTTGGTCTGGGTGGTGACGGCATCCGTCGATCCTCCCCAGTTGCTGCCCACGCTATTGCCCGTGCTCCACTGGGGCATCTCAGAGACGCGCCACTGTTGCGTCGTGCCCTTCTCCATGTAAGGCGCGATTTCGTAGGTCGGAGACCAGGCCGCGCCGATCACGGCCGCGTAGGTTCCCTGGCCGAGCTCATGGCTCCAATCCGGTGTCCAGGCAGCCGCCACTTTGGCGTACCCTTTCTTGACAAGATCCAGCCAATAGTTCACGACCTTCGTGGCTTTCTCACTCGTGAAATCTATTTTCCACCCGTTGGGAGTGTTCTTGAAGGGGAAGACACCTCCCTGCCAAAGGAGCCCGTTGATCTCGCCCGGATCGTTCAAGGCCACGAAAGTAATGTACTTTGTCGGGTCAGCCTGGTGCAGGAGCGCCCCGGCGTGTTCGAACTCTACCCACGTTTTGGGAACCGGGATGTTGTACTTGTCGAAGAGATCTTTGCGGTAGATCAGGCCTTCTGGTCCGGCGTCCTGTGGTATCGCATAGAGCTTGCCGTTTAGGAAGACCTGGCTCCATGTCCACTCGGGGAAGAGCGGCTTGACGCCCGCGACGTACTGAGAAATGTCCAGGAGCCCGCCGGTCTCGACGAACTGCGGCAGTGCCTGGAACTCCACTTGCGCTACATCCGGTGCCCCACTACCGGCCTGAATAGCGGTCGCCAGCTTCGTGTAATCGATCTGGCCCTGTCCGACGCTCTTCACCTCCACGTTGATGTTCGGAAAAGCTTTGTGAAACAGGACGCCGAGCTTGTCCGCATTCGTGATCCACGTCCAGACAGTGATCGACGCGGGTTTTGGGGACTGCGGCCACACCGGCTCCGAGTAGCCGGACGCGTCGGTGCTGATCTTCGCCAACTGCGCGAACGCCATCCCACTGCCCACCAAAAGGATCAAGCAACACAAGAGGGCGAAAAGCAACCTTGAAGAGTCCGTTCTAATCCTCATCCCATCACCTCCTCCTATTGGTATACCATATTGGTATATGTCGGCATAATACAGCGATGACGGGAATTGTCAAGTAAAAAAATCGCCCACCTTGACAGGACATGGGAAATGCTGTATCTCGCCATATACCAACAAGTTATCCTGCCGGAGCAAGGGGCATGACGAAGTACCAACGTGTTCAGGAATGGATCCTTGGGTCGCTCGAGAGTGGCACGTTCAAGCCCGGCGATCTCCTTCCCTCTGAAGGCGAGCTGTGCGAGCTGCTATCCGTCGGGCGGAACTCTGTCCGAACCGCACTCAACAACCTTGCGCATGCTGGCGTTGTGGATACCAAGAAAGGCGTCGGGACCTTCTGCGTCGGGCTTCGACAGAACGGTACGATGACGGTCGGTTTCGTCTCTCTGTACTCGCAGGAGTACATCTTTCCCCGGATCGTGCAGGGCTGCAACAACGCCTTGGCGAAGAACGGCTACCATCTTGTCCTTGCCGAGTCTGCCGAGGACACGAGAGTAGAACGCGACGTCCTGATGAAACTCTGGAATCGGAAGGTTGACGGTATCATCCTCCAGCCAGCGTACAACGGTCGTGATGCGATGAACCTTGACGTGCTGAGGGACATTCAGCGGTCTGGCATACCGATCGTGCTAATTGACAACCACTACCCCGGCCAACAGTTCAACGCGGTCGTGATGAACGACCGCGCCGGCGGCAGAATGGCCGCATCCTATCTCTGGCAACGGGGCCACCGCCGAATAGGGATCGTATATCACCAGAACTATTACCCGAAGGTACTGCGCATGGAGGGAGCTCGCGAGTTTCTTCGGGAGGCCGGCAAGGTGGAGGACGACTGGGTCGTTGGATATGTTCGGAAGAAGACGTCAGGCGAGATCCGGGAGCAGATCTCTGAGGTCTTCGCGAAGGCGACCGAACAGGGAAGGCCGTTTCCGTCCGCCTTCGTGTGCACGAACGATCAGGAAGCCATCGAGCTGATGCGTGTCGCACGCGAGTACAAGCTTGAGCTTCCCCACGACCTTTCTGTTGTAAGCTTTGATAATTCAGCGCTCGCAGACCTTCCCGACCTGCCGCTGACGTCGATCAACCATCCCAGCCAATACATGGGAGCCACCGCAGCAAGCATGCTCCTCGAAAGGGTGAGGGATCGACAGACTCGCACGAACACCGTCTCTGTGATCGAACCGGACCTGATCGAGCGGAATTCGGTCGCCGACCTGCGGGAGAAGGACTGAATCGCGTGCCCCGACCAACTGCCGGGACGCCCTTGTGTGTGGACGACGTCCCTGGACGAGATGGGACGTTACCAACCGGCAGTGCCGAGCTGTACAGCTTGCTCTTCGCAATCCTTGAGTCTCGAGCCCCTGATGCGGCATTCGGTCCTTTCCGTGCCGCTCCAATGACCCTTCCAGGAAGCCGAACACTGCCATGGGCATGGCTCTCCTTCGGTTGGGATGGGCGAGAAGAAGCCCCCGCGGTCGTGCTGGTTTTCCATG
>JBEKTX010000255.1:0-10861 GCA_049515615.1 Spirochaetia bacterium | reverse complement strand
TCCTCTCACCGACCTCATGCAATCATTCAATTTCTCCAACAACGACGACCGAAGGCGGTCAGGATTCAAGATCCAGACGCTGTCCCTGAAAGCGGTTCAGCACTTCCCGGACTGGAACGTGAGCGTGCAGTACCAGGGGTCGCCGCAGCTGATCACTCATACCAACCTGTCGGGTGCCCAGTACGTGCAGAACGAATGGAGCCCGACGTTCTCGATCCAGGTGCAGTGGAATGTGGTGTCGGAGGTCAAGAGCAACATCCACCAGGAGTACACGGGAACAACAACCGTGCCGAGCCTCCGATGATCCGGGGCTGCGGGCTCGCCGCCCATGGCTGCGATTGACGACGCGGCCGGTTTTCGACTACGATGGCGCTGGAAGCTGAATGGAGAAACCGCTGACTGTCGTGGTGAGCGACGAAACGATCCTTCCCGAGATCTGCGGGGCGAACGATATCAATCTGAAAACTCTCGAAGATCTCCTCGGCGTGCGGATTTTTTCGCGAGGAAACGAGATACTGCTGGATTCCTCCGACGATTCTGTCCAGAGGACCTTCCGGCAGCTCCTCCAGCAGTTGGAGGACCATGTGCGTCTCGGGCAGCTGCCGGGACCTGACCTCATCCGCACGCTTCACAGCTCCCTCGTGGGGGGAGAGGACGAGAAAGTAGAAATCCTCAAGCGCAATCTCGTCGTGATCCCGAACGGCCTGCGCAAGGTGTACCCCCGCACCTATAACCAGGCGGCATACTTGGAGTCGATCGACAACAACGAGATCGTGTTCGGCGTAGGGCCCGCCGGGACGGGCAAGACATACCTCGCCGTCGCGCAGGCTCTGAAGCAGGTTCTCGGCCAGAACAGGCGCAAGCTCATCATCACGAGGCCTGTCGTGGAGGCCGGTGAGAGCCTGGGGTACCTTCCGGGCGATCTCACGCAGAAGATTCACCCCTACCTTCGCCCGCTCTACGATGCCATCGAATCCCTCATTCCCGCCGAGGTATTCCGCCGCATGGAGGAGAACGGGGTGATCGAGATCGCACCCCTCGCCTACATGCGCGGCCGCACTCTCTCCGGCGCGTTCATAATCCTGGATGAGGCGCAGAATACCACCCGCGAGCAGATGAAGATGTTTCTCACGCGCATCGGCGAGAACTCGCGTACAGTGGTCACCGGGGACATCACTCAGATAGATCTCCCCCGCAAGTCGGATTCCGGGCTGCTCTCGGTGATCCCCATCCTTACCCCGATCCGCGAGATCCGCTTCATGTTCTTCGAGGAGAGGGACGTCGTGCGGAACCCTCTCGTTCGGAAGATCGTGCACGCGTACGAAACGGCGCATGAAGAGTAACCGGCTGCCCTTCGTTCCGCGGGCCACGGACCTCATTCAGCGGCTGCGTCTCGAACGCTGGACTGTCGTTGCGGTGACCGCCTCCTTTGTGATCGGGCTCGGCGCGATCCTCCTCGCGACTGAGTTCAGAAGCCTCGGCCTGCCGTCCCCGGCCACCTGGACCCCGGGACGCATTGCGGAAAGAGACTACGTCGTAGAACGAGATTTCCCGTTCGTGGACGAAAAGGCCACGGAAGCCCGGCGTGAGGCGCAGGCGCGGGTGGTTCCGCCTGTTTTTGTCCTCACTCCGGTGTCCGGGTCCGCCGCGCGCGATGAGCTGGGCCGGTTTTCCCAGGTTCTTCTCCGCCAGGTCCGCCAGGGGGCTGCCGAGGGCCAGGTTTTTGCCGCACTTCAGGACGAGTGGGACGAAAGGATCACCCGGGCCGACCTCCGGACGATCCTCTCCACGCGAAGCCTGGCGAGAACCATCCAGCACGCCCGTGAGCTCCTGGATGCCGCGCTCTCATGGGGCGTCGTGGACATGATGGCGCACTCCGACGAGGCGGCCGCTGCCGGCGCGATCGAGCTGCGCCGGATTCAGGACGGCCGTCCACAGTCCGACGAGATCCCGGTGAAGGACGTGGTGACGCGCGACAACGTCGCGCTCCAGACCGAGGCACGCCTCCTGCCGGCCGGGACGACCGATGCCGAGCGGGGGGCGCTGCGGATCCTTGTGGAGGCCTTCGCCGCGGAAAACGCCTTTTACGATGCGGATGCCAGCCAGCAGAGGCGTGATCGCGCACGCGCCGAGGTCGAGCCGGTGACGGAGAAGCTGACGCGTGGACAGATCATCGTCCGCCGGGGAGACGTCGTTTCGGAAGGAGCAGCTTCCAGGATCCGGGCGCTTGCCGACTATGCCCGGACCGTCGACACGAACGGAATAGTGGGGGAGAGCCTCTTCCTACTCCTGGTGTTCATTCTCGCCCTGTTCCTTCTCTCTTTGAAGAGCACCCCGGTCATTCTTCGCCGCGGGCACGTCCTGCTCCTGCTCGCTCTCGGCCTTGCGCACGTGATAATCGCTTCCCTGGTTGTTCGGTTCGCTTCCCTCCCGGAGTGGATGCCGGCATCCATCGCCGTGCCGACAGGCGCGATGGCCATGCTCGTCGGGATTCTCGTTTCCACGCCCGTGGGGATCTTCTTCTCTCTGGCCGCCTCCCTTGCCCTGCTCCCCCTGACGGGAATGGGCGTCCAGGCGTTTCTTTTCGCTTTCCTGAGCGGAATCGCCGGCACGGCGGTTGTCCTCGATGCCGAGAAACGCATCGACCTGGTGCGCGCGGGCATTCTGCTCTCTCTCGCCGACGCGGTCGTATTCCTCGTGCTGGGGCTCCTGGGCAACGACGAGCCGCGAATGGTTTTTTCTCTTGTTGCCGGCGGGGTGGCCAACGGGTTCTTCTGCGGCATCCTTGCCCTCGGGTTTCTCCCCGTCTTCGAGCTGACCCTCAACGCCCCGACCCGATTCAAGCTCATGGAGCTCTCAGACCTGAACTCGCCGATCTTCAAGCGGATGCTGTCGCAGGCGCCAGGGACATACACCCATTCGATCAGCGTGGCGAATCTTGCCGAGACCGCATGTGAGGCCATCGGGGCCAACGCCCTGCTCGCCCGGGTCAGCGCGTATTACCACGACATTGGAAAGGTGGACCAGGCCGATTACTTCGTGGAGAATCAGAAGGCGCACAATCGGCACGACGAAATGCGGCCCAGCCTTTCCGTTGCGGTCATCAAGAGTCATGTGCGGATCGGCATCGAAAAGGCGCGCGAGCTGAACCTTCCTCAGGCCATTATCGACATCATCGCCCAACACCATGGCCGCGGCCTGATCACGTACTTTTATCACCGCGCCGTCAAGGAGGGAAAGAATCCACGGCTCGCGCGGGACGACTATATGTACCCCGGGGTCCGGCCGAAGTCCAAGGAAGCAGCCGTTCTCATGCTCGCGGACACGGTGGAAGCCGCCTCGCGATCGTTGAAGAAGCCGACGGGGACCCAGCTGGAAAGGTTCGTCCAGGAAATGATCATGGAAAAGTTTCATGCAGGAGATCTGGGGGATTCCTCCCTTACCCTGAGGGATCTCGAGTTGATCCGAAAAAGCTTCGTGCACATACTGGAAGGGTACTTTCACACGCGGATCGAGTACCCGAAGCTTGCCCGTACTTCGGCGGGGCGCGCATGAAAAAAACCCCGCGGGGCGGCCGCCATCGCCACGAGCGGTCGGTGGAGATCGCCACTGACGGTGTTCGGACCCCGCGCGGTGTCGGCCGCCTGGCAGGCTTTTGTCAAAAGGCCCTTGTCGATGCGGGCTTCGACAACTGGAGAGTCAGCATCCTCCTGTGCACTGATGATCGGATAACAGCGCTCAATCGTCGCTATCGTCGCCGCAACGAGGCAACGGATGTGCTTTCATTTCCGGAACAGGAAGGCAGAAAGGGCGAACCGGTCGCAGGTGACATTGCACTATCCCTGGACGCGCTTCGCCGAAACGCCGCGGAGTTCAACGTGCCGGAGAATGAAGAGATGAAACGGCTTCTGGTCCACGGTCTTCTGCACCTTGCCGGCATGGACCATGGGCGGGGGAGGGGGGGGCGGATGCTCGACCTCCAGGAGAGGCTGCTGGAATCGCTTCAGTCAGAGAAACTCTACGTAGGCAGAGGGAAGTGAAAATGAATATCCGGTTCATCGCACTTGCCGCTCTCACCGCCCTCCTGTCGTGGGGAGGGAGCGCGTCCTTCGGCGCTGACGCCCGGAGCGACTACGACGACGGGGCCACCGCGGAGGGCAATGAAGATTTCCCCCTTGCCGTGGACAAATACAAGGAGGCGCTTGCCCTCAATCCCGCCTATCTCGAGCCGATGGTCGGACTTGCGGAATCGTTTTTCCAGATGGAAGAGTACGATGAAGCCTCCACATATGCGGTCATGGCGCGGACATATGACAGCAACAATCCCTATCTCAAAGTGCTGGAGGGGCGGATCCGCATAGGCCAGGGCAATGTTCCCGCGGCTCGCGCGCTGTTCAAGGAAGTTCTGCTGGCGCAGCCGAACAACGTGGAGGCGCGGCTCGGAATGGCAGAAGCGGAAATCGCCGAAGGCAGGACGCTGACAGCCCTTGATCAGTACGCGCAGACCTTCAAGCTTGCTCCGGAAAGCACGCGGGCAATCCTTTCACTCGCCGCCTTGTACGATGAATCCGGGGACTTCACCCGCGCCGGCGGCTGCTACGACACCGCGCTGAAGAGTCACTCATCAGACGCGCAAGTCCAGCTGGCCGCCGCATCGTGGTACGCCGCCCGGGGGAACTTTTCGGCGGCGGAGAAACACGCCCAGCTCGCGCTCTCACTGAAGCCCGGGCTCGCGTGGTGAAGGGAAACAGGGACGATGCCACTGCCTGGTATTCGCTGGGTCTTGCCTATCGCAAGTCAAATGACCCCGCGAACGCGGTCAAAAACTTCAGCGCAGCTCTCACCGCCCGTCCGGACGACGAGGTGGCGCGGATCGGGGAGGAGGCGACGGCTCTGGAATCTCTGCCCATGAATGATCCGCAGCGCCGGACCATGGCGGCGTATCATTTGACCCAGGGACGCGCGTTCGATGACAGGAGCTACCTGGAAAAGGCGCTCGCGGAATATCGGCGGGCGGTGCTGCTTGACCCGACTTCTCCTAATGATGCACGGCTCGGCTTCGCGAGGATCTACAAAATCCTTGGATTCCCGGCGAAATATCTCAGCGACCTTCAGGTTCTCAGCGGGTTGGGCTCGAAGGACACCTTCGTCTCGGACGAGATCGACAGGTTGAACAGCGCCCTTTCGGATTCAGTGTCCCATGCATGGGGCGTAGATCATCAGTACGAGCTGCCTCGCTCGCGCTATGTGATCCCCGTCTACACGATCTCCGGCGGAAACCGACTTGTCCATGCGCTTGCCAGCGACGACCTGGCGAAGTACTTCGCGGTATTGCTGGAGCGATCTGACTCCATCAAATCTCCCACGGATTTTGCTCCCGGTGTGACGGGATGGGACAAGGCTTTCCAGGCCGCGCGGACTGCCCGCAACGACTACTTCGCTCTCCTTACGATCGACGAGGCGGACAGGAGCTTCTCCGCCACTGTGGATATGTACCTTGCGCGCACAGGCGCGCGCATCGCGAGCTTTGCCGCTTTCCGCACCGGAAACGACCGCGTCCGGGACTCGCTCATGAAGCTTGCCGCACAGGTTGCCGACCTCCTTCCCGCAAAGGGTTCTCTGCTGAACCGGAAGTTCGGCCAGGGTCTCATCGATCTCGGGTCATTCCAGGGCATGAAGAAGAACGATGCCCTGGTGATCGTGCGCAAAGGGAGGGTCCAGTTGAGATCGGACGGGCCCGGTCTCACGTACGACGATAATGATGTCCTCGGCGATTTTCGCATCACCGGCCTCGACGAGGCCGTGGCAGAAGGTACGGTCACCGGTAGAGGGTATTTCGACTACGTGAACACCGGGGATCACGTCCTTTACCCGGTAAAGAAGGAAGCGGCGCCCACGGTGTCGCCGGCCCAGCGTTCCCCGAACATACTCACTCGCATCTTCAGGATCGGCGGGTAGGAGAGCCGCGCCTCATTCTCAAGGCAACGCGCCGTCGTAAAGCAGTGCACCGCAGTCCGGCTCGCTCGACGCCGTTGACACTCCCTGGCCATTCCCGTATATTTTTGCCGTTCTCGCGCACTTCCCCCTCGCTGAAAACTGCGATGACATCAGAATGTCACCTGCGGTGACGGCGCAACTGCAAGGAGCATGCGTATGGCCAAGAAGACTGTCCGCGACGTCGACCTGAGGAACAAGCGCGTTCTCGTCCGGGTTGATTTCAACGTGCCTTTGAAGGAGGGCAGGATCACGGATGACACGCGCATCACCGCGGCACTCCCGACCCTGAAGTACATCCTGGACCAGAAGGGGGCACGCCTCATCCTGATGAGCCACCTGGGCCGGCCGAAGAAGCCAGACAAAGAGAGCAGCCTTGCCCCGGTGGCGGTGCGGCTCTCCGAGCTGCTCGGCCGCAAGGTGACACTCGCTCCCGACTGCGTCGGCCCGGAGGCGGAAGCAGCCGTAAAGGCGATGCAGCCGGGGGACGTCGTGCTGCTGGAAAACGTGCGCTTCCACCCCGAGGAAGAAGAGAACGACCCGGAGTTTGCGCGCAAGCTTGCCGCACTTGGTGATGTGTACGTGAACGACGCCTTCGGAACTGCGCACCGGGCACACGCGTCCACCGAGGGCATTGCGAAGATTCTTCCCGGCGTCGCCGGATTCCTGATGGAAAAGGAAATCAAGTTCCTCGGCGGCGTGTTCGAAAACCCTGCCAAACCCTTTGTCGCGGTCATCGGCGGCGCCAAGGTCTCGACGAAAATCGCCGTCCTCGAATCACTGCTTCCCCGCGTGACCACGATGATCATCGGCGGCGGGATGTCTTTCACATTCACCAAAACCCAGGGTCATGCTGTCGGCAAGTCCCTCGTCGAGGAGGACTTCCTGGACACGGCCCGGCTCTTCCTTGAAAATGCGAAGAAGGCCCGCGTGGAAGTGCTCCTGCCCGTGGATCATCGCGTGGGGACGGAGTTCTCGGAAAAGGCGAAGGCGGAGTCCGTGGACAGCGTCGACGTGCCCGCCGGCAGGATGGCAATGGATATCGGGCCGAAGACCGTGGCCCTGTTCCGTGATCGCATCCGTGCGGCGAAGACGGTGATCTGGAACGGCCCGATGGGCGTTTTCGAGTTCCCCGAGTTCAGCACGGGAACAAAGGAAATCGCCCGGGCGGTGGCCGATTGCAAGGGAATCACAGTGGTCGGCGGAGGCGATTCGGTTGCGGCGGTCAACCAGTTCGGCCTTGCAGACCGCATCACGCACGTGTCCACCGGCGGCGGCGCTTCACTCGAGCTGCTCGAGGGAAAGCAGCTGCCGGGCGTCGTGGCGCTCCAGGACAAGTAGCCCAGCATGAGACAGCCGTTCATCGCTGGGAACTGGAAGATGTACAAGACCGTGCCCGAGGCGGTCTCGCTCGCGGGTGCGCTGGCAACGGCTCTTGCATCGGAGACCGGCACGAAGGTCATGATAGCGCCCCCCTTCACCGCGCTGCACGCCGTGCGTGAAGCCCTGAAGGGATCCCGCATCCTCCTCGGAGCGCAGAACGCCTGCGCGGAGCTCGAAGGGGCGCATACGGGCGAAATCTCGGTGCGCATGCTTCGCGATGCGGGCGTCTCGGTGGTGATTCTCGCCCACTCCGAGCGCCGCCATGTGTACGGGGAGAGCGACACCCTGGTAAACAAGAAAGTGCGTCTTGCCATCGCGGAAGGGTTTGAGGTCATTCTTTGCCTGGGGGAAACGCTCGATGAGAGGCAGGCGGGAGTGACGGAGAAGGTGGTTGAAACCCAGGTGCGGGCGGGTCTCTCGTCGGTTTCCGATCGCGATCTTGCGAAAGTGACGATTGCATACGAGCCCGTTTGGGCAATCGGTACCGGAAAGAATGCGACGCCGGAGGATGCCGACGCGGTGCATAAGTTCGTCCGCGGGCTGGTGGGCGGCATGTACAGCACGGCGGCAGCTCAGGCCATCACGATCCAGTACGGAGGCTCTGTGAAGCCGGAAAACATCCGGGATCTCATGGCCATGGCAAACGTGGACGGCGCCCTAGTCGGGGGGGCGTCTTTGAAGGCTGAGACGTTCCTGCCAATAGTCAGGTACGATCGGTAAGGGGGATTCGGATATATGGGAATCATAGGAATAGTTCTCCTGGTGATCATGGTCATCAGTGCGGTCCTTCTCGTGCTCGTCGTCCTGGTCCAGGACGACCAGGGCGAGGGCATCGGAGGCATATTCGGCGGCGGAAGCAACACGGCATTCGGTTCGCGTTCCGGGAACGTCCTCACCCGGTTCACCGCCGCTCTGGCGGGGGTGTTTCTTGTCTGCATCTTCGGGCTGGCGTGGATCAACAGGACTCCGACGGCGGGCGACGTCGTAAGCAAGGCGCGGCAGGCAGCGCTCAACGGAACCAGCCAGCAGAGCTGGTGGGTCCAGGCGCCCGCCACAGGCGGCGCTGCCCAGACGCCCAACGGCGCCTCATCGCCGTTCAGCGGTACCGCCCCCGAGGGCGGGGCTGCCGCGCCTGCGCCCGCGCCTGCGTCCGCCCCCTTGGCCGTGCCTGCGCCCGGACCCGCGCCTTCAACGACCCCCATTCCCAACCCTGCGTCGTCTGGTGCTGGCACAGGGGGCCGGTAGGGTGGCATTGCTGCTGCAGGAGCTCTTCGTTCCCGGCCGGATCAAGTGTCATATGGAGGCAGAAGACAAATACGAGGCCTTCGAGGAGCTGGTTGACCTCCTGGTGACGCACTATAGCCTCGACTGTCGGGACGAAATCCTGGATGCCATCATCCGGCGCGAAGCAAAAATGTCGACCGGGATCAAGCGCGGGATCGCGATTCCCCACGCGAAAACGAGCTTCACGAACGGGGTGATCGGCGTCCTGGGCATCTCCGATCGCGGGATCGATTACGAGTCCCTTGACGGTGAACCGGTCCACATGCTTTTCCTGCTTGTGAGCTCGGAGGAGGATGCCGGCACGCATCTGTCCGTCCTGAAAAAGATTGCGATTCTCGTGGAAAATCCGGATTTCTACCGTGACGCCTGCGCGGCGGGAGATCCGGAGAAGTTGCACAAGGTTCTCCGCAGCTACGAGGAGATCCTGGACTCGCGCGAGAGATAACGGACCCGCGCGGGTACGCGGAAGGAACGGGTGGTACCATGTCTGACATGCTTGAAAAACTCTTGGACGTTGAGAAGGCTGCCGCCGGCCTGGTGGCAGAAGCGGAGGCGGAGGCAGGCCGCCGCACGGCGCAGGCCCGCCTTGATGCCCAGAAGCGGCACGCCGAGCATCTCAAGACCAGGGCAGCGGAGAACGAGACTGCACTTGCGGCCGAGCGCGCGCGAATCGACACGGAACGAGCGACCAGGAACCGTGAAGATCGCGACAAGCTCTCCCGGCTTTCCGCCGACGAGGCGGCCTTTCGCGCCACGGTGATCTCGATCATCGATAAAGGGAAGGAATGAGCCGCACTTCCCGGTACGCCTTCATCCTTGCGAAGGTCTATGGCGTGATGGCGCGATCGTTCGTGGACGCCAGCTACCGGGACCTGCTTCGACTGAAATCGCTCGCCGAGCTCTCCGATCATCTTTTCCCCGGCGAACGCGCCCAGACTTCCGAGGCACCGCTGCCCATCGAGTTGGAGGCGCGCATCGTCCAAGCGTCCATCGAGGCGATGGCGTACGTCCTGGATTATTTTCGGGAACCTCCCCCCATTCTCGTGCACGCGGCACGCAAGCTCGAGTACCAGAACGTGAAATCTGTTCTGCGGGGAATCGCGCACGGAAGTGTGGACGATCTTCGCATCTGGGATCTGGGGAAATACGCCAGCATCAGGCTCAGGGAAGCCAAGGATCCCGAAAAGGCCATCCAGGCCAGTCCCTACAAATGGATCCTTCCCCTTCTCCGCACAGCGCCTCTTGCACAGCTCGAGAACATGCTGGACAGGGACTACTACGATCGGTTCCTGGGGCTCGCCCGTGGGCTCCCGGCAAGGGATCGAACGGGGGTCCTCCGTCTCGTGATGGCGGAGATCGCCCTTGCGAATGTCGTTTGGGCGCTCCGCCTGCGGTTCTACTTCAAGCTCGATGCGGGAGAGGCCCTCGGCCTCCTGATCGGGGGGGCCAGCAGCGGCGTGCGCACGGCCATCGACGATATTTTTGAAATCGCTCCGGACTCCCCGGAAGGTTGGCGGAGGTGGCGGTACGGGTGGCTCCTGGAGGGCCAGTTCGGCGATTCCTTCCGTGCTCCTGACCCGATGCGTGCCGAGCAGAAGGCGTCACAGGCCTTGTACGCCCGCGCGCATCAGGCCTTTCACCAGAACCCTTTCACCCTTGGGCCTCTTGTGGCGTATTTCAAGCTCAAAGAGTACGAGGCGAGCTTCCTCGGTATCGCCGTGGAAGCCCTCCACCTGTCGGTCCCTGAACAGGACGTCCTGAATATCGTGGGGGTCCGCTGATGCTGTTCACGGAGCCCATGAAAAAGGTCGAGATCATGGTCCTTCGGAGCGACGCGGACAGCGTCATGCGCTCCCTGGGATTCGCCGGCTGCGTTCAGCTCATTGCGGAAGCGCGGGAGATTGGGGGGCCCGGTGCAAAGGAACAGGAGGCCGCCGAGCTGAAAGTCCGGCTCCAGTCGCTCGCCCGTTTCCTCGGGATGAGCGACGAGGGCGCCGCGGACGCCGGGAAAGATGCTCCGAACAGGGGATTGCTCGCGCAGAGAGCCGCGAGAATCCTCGAGGCGGCGAAACCGCTCGTCGACGAAGAGAGTCGGCTCCTCCAGCG
Organism: Spirochaetia bacterium; assembly: GCA_049515615.1. Classification (GTDB taxonomy): domain Bacteria; phylum Spirochaetota; class Spirochaetia; order SZUA-6; family Fen-1364; genus Fen-1364. Next base: position 94 of record JBEKTX010000255.1, on the reverse strand, counting down.
GCGCCTGAGTCTGAGGCAGGCGGTAGATGAGCTTGCCGTGTTCTCCCGGGTGAAGGTGGCATTGAAGGACGTGCAGCGGCTCAGCTACCTCACC